>CAMCDA010000268.1 GCA_945873195.1 Asaia bogorensis | reverse complement strand
GCTTGCGTTGCGGATCAATCGTCTGAACGGGGACTGGGACGCTTATTGGGCGGCGCTGGCCGACAGGCCGTCGGCACCCGCCAATTTCAACCAGCCAGAAGCGTCATCGAACGCCGCCGCTTGATCCCACAACTTTGGTTCGCACCCGTTCCGTTCTCATCGACATGCGCATACCGTTCAGCTAACAACACTCTTCGATCATCGCTCAGGGTTCGGACTGCCGGTTGTCAATCAGGATCGACCGCACCTTCAAACGTCAAGGCGGTGGTTGGTTCTCGGTTTCTGACGTGAGCAGTGCTCATAATGAATGTTCCGCATGATTAAGCCAGGACCAAAGGACAAGAAGGTTTCGTTGCTCATTTCCGGAGAGGAACTCACGGAATTAAAACGCTTAACATGGCTGATGTCAGAGTTTTTTGGCCTCGACTCACGTATCGAGCATTACCAGGGGAAGCGACCGATTGGTCTGTATAGCTGGGACTTCGAGTGCCTATTGATGGTTGTAGATGAAGCCTTGAGGGATAGAAAATCCTACCCTGATACTACCACGTCCGGATATCAGGCCCTTACGCAATTGTTTACCCGGTTGACTGACGCGGATCGGCAAAATTTTGGCGGCTGAACACGTTTCCGGCGAAGTGAAGGCAGTGGCGGCTATTCGTATGACGGATCGTCACTCACAAAGACCAGCGTTGAGGTTGATGTCTCGGCGATTGGCGCACCGGCAAGTATGGCCTGCGCTGTCAACTGCGACCGGAGGGGCAAGTCGGTTGTGCGCCCGGACAATTAGCCCAGTTCCTCAACAGGGCACGAAGATCCCCGACTCCGCAAGTTGATGCAGCGCGTCCTCCAGCGTCAGCTGCTGGAAGACCGTATGCCAAGTGCCCGTATGCCTGTGCCACGACAGGTCGAAACAATCAGGCGAGATGTACTCCAGCCGAGCGAAGGGGGCATCGAACCCTTCGGCAATCCTGTTGGGAGCGTCGCTTTTGTAGCGGGTCATGAAGCGATATTTGTTGCCCAGCCATTTGCCATGGATGCCAATGGGATAGTTGAACTCGGCGTGGGGTCGAATTTGCGGCAGGAAGCGTGGGATCAGCACGTCCTGAATGATCCGCTCGCAGGCCACGGTAATCGTGTACTTTTCGGCAAGCGACGGTTTCTGACCAACTCGCGCGCCCGCGTACATCCAAACCTTTGCTTGGCGTGCCATGACATGTCCCCCGGACAGGGTTGTTATGCCGGCTTTTCGCACACGGCCCACCCGTGCGGCACTGCCCAAGTGTCGCACCGAACAGATCGCATTGAATCGTGCGGCATGTTCCGCTCGGATTTGAGCAACGACGGATAGCAACGGCGTCCATTCATGCCCGGATCAAGTTCAGCAGAGCCTCCTCGCTCAACCGTGCCGTCGTCTCCGTCCCCTCCAGCAGATCGGACGCCAGGTCCCGCTTGTCCCGGTGCAGACGCAGGATCTGCTCCTCGATGCTGTCCTGCATGATCAGG
The DNA here is from genome assembly GCA_945873195.1 of Asaia bogorensis. Lineage (GTDB taxonomy): Bacteria > Pseudomonadota > Alphaproteobacteria > Acetobacterales > Acetobacteraceae > Rhodopila > Rhodopila bogorensis_A. Next base: position 4,988 of record CAMCDA010000268.1, on the reverse strand, counting down.
CGATAAATCGTCACCGGCCGTTCCTGCCCGATGCGATGCGCCCGGTCCGAGGCCTGATCCTCCACCGCCGGGTTCCACCACGGGTCCAGATGCACCACGTAATCGGCTGCCGTCAGGTTCAGCCCGGTCCCGCCGGCGCGGAGGCTGATCAGGAACAGATCGGCCCCACCTGCCTGGAACGTCGCCACCCGTCGTTCGCGTTCGGCGGATGGCGTGCTGCCATCGAGGTATTCGTACCGGATCCCGCGCGCATCCAGCGCCGCCCGCACCAGTTCCAGATGCCCAACAAACTGGCTGAACACCAACGCGCGGTGCCGGTTGCGGATGAGGTCCTCAACCAGTCCCATGAATGCACCCAGCTTCCCGCTCGGCACGCCGGCGGCGGCATCGATCAGCGCCGGGTTGCAGCAAGCGCGACGCAATCGCGTGATCTCGGCCAGAATCTGGATTTTTCGCCGGCCTTCGGGTGCATCCAGCGCGGCGATGCGCTCCAGCGACCGCTGGCGCAATGCTTCATAGAAAGCACGCTCCGCCTCGGTCATCTCGACATTCAGCGTTTGCTCGGTGCGCGGCGGCAGTTCACTCAATACCGCGGCCTTCGTCCGGCGCAGCAGGAATGGACGGATCAACGCCCGCAAGGCCTGGCGTGCATGCTGATCCTTATCCCGCTCGATCGGTCGCGCGAACCGCTTCTGAAACCCCTCCCGAGATCCCAGCACGCCCGGATTGACGAAGTTGAACAGGCTCCAAAGCTCATCGAGGTAGTTCTCGACCGGCGTTCCCGTCAGCGCCAGGCGGAACCCGGTCCGCAGCGCCTGAACCGCCTGTGCGCGCTTGGTTTCGGCATTCTTGATCGCCTGCGCCTCATCCAGCACGACCATCTGCCAGTCCCGCCTGCTCAGCGCGTCCTCGGTCTGTTGCAGCAGGCCGTAGCTACACACCAGCACATCCTGCGCGCCCAGTCCGGCGATCAATGCGGCACGGTCGCCAGTGGGCGGCAACCGATGCGTACGCAGTGTCGGCGCGAACCGAGCAATCTCGGCTTCCCAGTTGGGGCACACCGATGTTGGCGCGATGACGAGGCACGGCCCGTCCGCCGCTCGGTCCAGCATCACCGCGATCGCCTGGACCGTCTTGCCAAGACCCATGTCGTCGGCAAGGCACGCGCCGGCTCCCCAGCGCGCCAAGCGGGACAGCCAGACGAAGCCTTCCACCTGGTAGTCCCGTAACTCCGCCTGCAACGTCGATGGTAGTACCGGCGTCCAGCCCTCGGCGGCGCGGATGCGCGCGACCTGCTTCTTCCAGGCAGCATCTGCCTTCACGTGACCGGCGTCTTCCAGCACCGCATCCAGGGCCGGGGCGCCCAGGGCATGCACGCGTCGTCCGGTCTTATGCGGCTCGGACACCGAGGCCAGGCGCTGCAGCTGCACCTGCAACTGGCGAGTCAGCGCCACGAAGCGGCCGTCACCCAGCGGCACGAACCGCCCCTGCGACTTGTCCAGCCGTTCCAAAAGGAAGCGCATCTCCAGCACCTGATCCTCATCCAGCGCGACGGTCCCATCGACGCTGAACCAGTCGCGGTCCTGGGCTACCCGCATCTTCAGGTTCCCGGCGGTCACCGAACTGACCCGCAGCGTGCGGCCTTCCGGCCATTCCAAAGCGACCGGCCCCGCGTAGGATTGCAATTCCAGGAGCAGTTCCAGGCAGCCGTCCAGATCCTCGACCACCAGTTCATGCAGGTCCTTGCCACCGCGGTCGCGCAATGTCGCACAGGCCTCGATCAACGCCGTGCGCTCCGCCAGTTCACGCGGGAGGTCGCGGTTGGCGCGAAGCTGCTGGCCGCTGACGGTCGCCAGCACGGACCGGCCGCCCAGGCCGGCGGCATAGGCGGGTCCATGGGTGCCGAATGGCCGAACGACCAAAGCCAGCTTCAGTCCGGCTTCGTACGGCACCAACTGGACGACCGGCGTGGTTTGTCCCTCGATTCCTGGCTGATCGACTTCCGCGATGTCCGCCCGGATCGGCAATGTGGGACTGTTACGCCGCACCATCGCCAGCACCTGGTCACGCGCGGCGGCGGGCGCCGTCAGACCCAGTGCCCCCAAAATTTCCTGTACCGCCATCATTGCGCGGGAGAATTCGATGACGCGATAGCGCGTCGGTGTCTCGGGTTCCAAAAACACGGTCGGATCCATCGCCCCGTGCGAAAGGGCGATGCGGTAGCCGCCCCGTTCCTCGGTAACCAGCAATTCAACCGGATAGGATACCAGTTCCAGCGGCTGCGACCGCTGACCAGCATGGAACACCGCCGGATGCCCGACCAGGGCCATGAGCGTGCGTGGGCTGTCGAACTCGTAATTGTCCTCACCATACCATCCCGACGTATCCTTACGAATGGTGCGCAAGGCCAAGCGGTCTTGTGGTGTCAGGTAATCCAGCCGCGGGTCCTGTTCATGCAGCCGCTTCATCGCCACCGGTCGGCCATCGGTCCACCCGTCGCGTCCCTTCGCCGACTGTTCGGCGACCGTGACATCCTCGGTTTCCGGATCGAGGAACCAAACGAGGCGTTTGGCCTTGCGCGGTGCCTTGGCGGTCTCCAAGACGGAGCCGCCCTTGCCCAGCAAAGCATCGAGGCTCTCCAGGGCACGCTCCCACGGCTGGCGAGTTTGGATGATCTGGGTGAACGCGACAATGGTGCTGCCGCCAACCCACAACTTGTAGGGGCCGGGATGCGCCGCCACTTCGGCCAGAATTTCACCGTAGATGCGTGCGACAAGCGGCAGGGTGTCCTGGGTTTTTTCGAAGCGGGCCTGCAGGTCGGCACGATGGCCACGCGACAGGGCAGCATCCACGGCAAATTCGACCAGTGCGACGCAGGCGGCCGAGAGTGGTGCGACCGGCATCGCCGTACGCAGCCTCGCCACCAGATCGCGGGCCTTTGCCTCTAGCCCCTGGACGAGCCAGAGCAGAGCCAACATCGACAGCAGGCCACCATCATAGGCGGCCTCGTCCGACTCTGACATCGCGGCATCCAGGCCTGTCTGGATCTCGGTATGCAACCCGGCATCGTTGGCGCGCAGCAGCGCCATCAGGTAAAATAGCCCATACTCGCCAGGTAGAAACAATTTGCGTTTGCCCAGGCGTTTACGGCGGGCTTTGAGGGCATCGCGGAAAGACACAAGAGCCGCCTCGTTGCGCCCGTCCAGGAACGCGATCACGCCTTCCACAGCCTGCCTCGTGTCGCCGGCACTATCCCCGAGCGCCCGCAAATCGTCATGCAGGTCGTCCACGTGGCCGGCCAGCACATCGTAGCGCAGAAGCTGCGATGCCAGATCGGTGAAACCCTCATGTCCCCGCAGCTTGCGGCAAAGAGCGATCATGTCCGGCATTTCAGAGCCGGCCAGACCCGTCACGATGAAGGCGTTGAGCCTGGCTTCCAGCAGCGGGCCTTGAATGACCTTATGGCGGCGGGCGATCCAGTCTGCCCTGAGCGGCGCGTCGTAAAACGCATCGGCCAGAACCATGACAGTCCGCTGCGGCGCCAATATCCTGTCGCACAGATCCCGGTTCTGGATGAAGCGGGCTTCGTCATTCGTATAGACCGCCAGCCGGATCAGGCGATGAACCGCGTCACGGATGACCGTGTGGGTCGAAGCATAATAGTAGCTGCTGAGGTGCTGGGCCGGCAGCGTCTTGTGGATTGCGGCAGCCAGCGTGCCGGCATCCTCGGAGTCCCCGGCATCGGCCGCCACGAGATGCCGCAGCCCTGGTGGGCACGCGTTATCCGCCGTCATCAGTCCCTGACGGCGCAGTTCGTCGGACCAGGTATTGACCGAGACGGCCGTCCAGGCCTTGTGGTCCGGCGTTCGTGATCCTGTTGCCTTGAGGCAGTCTATGAATTCGGTCTTCGTGGCGGGCGGCATGATCAGGCTTTTGATACGCAGAAGGAGCCGGAGGCTGGGCGCCAACTGAATGTAGCGGTGCCAAAGCGTGTCGGCCGGCAGTTTCGCAGAGGTCACGTTCATCTGTGTATTACACCCCGGATTGGGGCGAGTCGGGAAGCGGACGGCGCAGGTGCGGTCAACGCTGGGCAGTACAGCCTCCGACCTACGCCCCAGATGCGTTCGTGAAAGGCGCGATCATCTCCGCTATGAATTCGCCTCCGCCCGAGTTGCTCGAGTGATCTGTCGGCCTTAAGGCTGTTAGGCCTTCTGCCACCAAAGGAAACCGAGGCCCGGGTTCCCCATGGGTCGATTGGGCACCGCCGAGGAGGTTGCCGATGTCATCGTCGTCACTGCTTCCCCCGTGCCCATTGGATCTGTCGCACGCGTGCGAGCAGGCCCTGCTGGAGATGCATGCCCAGCACGGCGCGAGGTAATCGGCGCCGTCACGGTCGCGACCGCGGCGCTGAGCGGGCTGTTCGGGGATGGTCTGACCGACGGCGATACGGTGTCCTTCTATGAGGCGGCCGAACGGAAGATGATGGAGTCGGATGTCCTACGCAGGCAGGCCGCGGCGAACACGAAGGAACAGTTCATGCACTCGCCGGCGCTCCCGGACGAATTGATGAACGCGATCATGTCCATGGAGGCGGCACACCAATCCATGGTCCGACAGGCGCTGAACTCGGACGCAATCCGGGCGGCAATGTTAGCATCGATGCTGGCGAAGGGTGGTTCGTGGGAGGCGTTCGGTCAGCGGTCGGGTGCCGCGGGTCACACGTGAACGGCGTTGACCGTGGAGAAGATTGCAAGAGGCACACGCAAGGCGGCCGCACCGTCGAATTGCCGGCCGAGCGTGTCCGAAAACGTGGTGTTATTTCAATAGACTAAACCGAAGTTCCGTAATAGGGGCACAACCACGGGCACGCAGGTGGCGGGTTCTCCGAACGCCGGCGGTCAAACGGGCGACGGAAACAACCGTGCTTGCGCCAATCAGGCAGGGCGCAGGCGAGCTCTGACGTAATGGTCGAGCGGTTCGATGATCGC
>CAMCDA010000267.1 GCA_945873195.1 Asaia bogorensis | reverse complement strand
GTTACCTCTGGTGCTGGTGTTGGCGCACCGGTCTCTCTACTCTTTCTCATGGCGTTGCTTTCCTTTGTGGATTCGACACCCCGAGCCTATCGGCTCAAGGGAGGCAACGCCGCCAGGAAAGTTTCAACATCGCGCGGGACATCCCCGGGCCTAGCGCTTTCAGGTCAGCAGCGAACTGCTTGTCAGAGATCCCGCCGAACCGCTTGCCGGTGTCCTCATGATTATAGACCTCCGCGACCGAGGAACCCTTGGTCTTCATGGCCTAGCCGTGCCCATCGGTAGACCTTCCAATTGCTGTGTGTCCGCCGGGGATTGGTGCCAGCAGGATCATTTGAGGCCGCGTGTGGCACGATGTTCTGGCCGGCCAGTTCGATCGGCACGATGTTCACCGGCACGACGTGCTTGTCCCCGTCGGGACCGATCGTGTTCAGGCTCGATCACGCCGGAGGGATTCATGCCCTCACCGAAGAACGTGGCGCCGAACAGTTCCGATGCCCGCGCCCAGCCGATCGATTGCGCGGCGTATTCCACCACGTTGTAACCAACCGGCCCTTCACCGAACCAATTCAGGTGAAACAAGTTGCTGACGTCGAGATGACCACGAACCGCGGTTCGTCCCGCGCACCCATGGCGGCGTCGAGCACATCGTAGAGATCGCGGGTCCGGGCCTGCGCCAGTTCGTCGTAGATCACCACCGACGGGTTCAACCCGTGCTTGGTGCCGGCCTCGGCGGAGATCGCCCGGTAGATGGAACCATTGTGCATACACACCATGGTCTTGGTGCTGTCGACGATCCGGATCATCGCCAAAAACTCCCGATCGGCCCGCACCATCTGGGCCGCGATCGTGAGCACGATGGCAACCTGCTCGCGCTCGGTGGCCGCGCTGTAGATCTCTCCGTTGCGGATGGCCTCAGGTCCGACCAGATGCGCCAGCACCAGCGCGGCGGTCAGGGCCGACTTGCCGTTCTTGTGCCCGACGCTGAGCACGGCGCGCCGTAAGACACGGCGGGCACTACACTGCTTGGGCTCGTAGCCATCGCGGAAGAACGCCTGTTGCCAAGAGCGCAGGCGGAGCGGACCGCCGGCACCAAGGCCACTCAGGACGATCAGTCGCTCGATGAACTGGATGACCCGTCGGGCACGTTGACGATTACGAGCAGGTTTCGACACCACCGATCAACCCCATCCATTTGCTGGTTGCCGCGCCGCCGGATAGCGGACCATGCCCGAGGCTGCCTTGTTGGCCGCACCAACCAGCGGGATCTGGATCGCGCTGCCATTTCTGTTCTTGATCAGCAGGCTGAGGACCGATTGCTCCATTTTCAGTTCGCTATCATGATCGCGCCGGGCATTGTACGATCGTGTCGCGGCCGAGGCTATGCGCCAGCGTTCGGGCGGCTGCTTCCGGGCCGGACGCGGATGGTCTGTATTCGAATCAAAATCTTGCATCGCAAAAGGGGAAATGGACGATGAAAGCTGGTGTGGTTTATCCGCAGATCGAACTTGGCGGTGACACAGGGGCGGTCAAGGCGTTCGCCCAGGCGGCGGAAGACCTGGGTTACGACCATATCGTGATCTACGATCATGTCCTCGGCGCCGTTCATGCCGGCCGGGAACCGAAATTGACTGGCCCTTATAGGGAAAGCGATCCATTCCACGAGCCGTTGGTCACCTATGCTTACCTCGCGGGCGTCACCAAGACCCTGGGATTGGCAACGGGCGTGATCATCCTGCCGCAGCGACAGACTGTCCTGTTCGCCAAACAGGCCGCGGATGTCGACCTGTTCTCGGACGGCCGGCTTCGCCTGGGCGTTGGGGTTGGCTGGAACTGGGTAGAATATGACGGCCTCGAAATGTCCGGACATTTTCGGCGCCGCGGCAAGCGGCAGGAGCAGCAGATCGCCCTGATCCGTAAGCTGTGGGAACAGCCCGTGGTCGACCATGAGGATTCGGACCACCGGATCGACAGGGCCGGCATACTGCCACGCCCGAAACGGAGCATCCCGATCTGGCTCGGCGGTTTCAGCGAGGCAGCGTACGACCGTGCCGCCAGGATCGGCGACGGTTTCATGTTTTCGGGTCGGACTCAGACCGAAGCGGTCCAGATCAAATCAAAGATCACGGCCAAGCTCCGTGCGCTCGGAAGGGACCCCGATGCATTTGGCTTCGAGGCCATCCAGCAATACACCCGCGGGGACAACCAATGGCCTCGCGACATCGCCGCGTGGCGCGAAGCCGGGGGAAGCCACATTTCCGTCGTAACGATGGGCGCCAACCTCTCGACGGTGGACGCACACATCGAAGCCATCAGGCGCTGGCGCGACGTCTACAAAACGGTCTGACAGAATGCCGCGCCCCCCTTCTCGGCGATGTCTTCGCCGAGGCGGAGGGGCAGTATGTGCCTTCGTGTTGACGACGGTGAACCCGACCCGCGGGTTTCATCATGCCCGGCGCCGCAAGCAGTAGGGCCTACCCGTGGAGGAAGCGCCGCAGCGCCTCGCGCGTGTCGTGCTCGGCCTGCCGGGTCACGCGGGCATTCGTCGCACGATAGAAGCCGTGAAACGCTCGCGGATACACATGTAGCTCGACCGGCACGCCAGCTCGGCTCAATCGATCCGCATAGGCGAGATTCTCTTCGAGGAAGAGATCGAGACCGCCGACCGAAATGTAGGTTGGCGGCAAGCCCGACACATCAGTTGCTCGCGCGGCGGCCGCATAGGGCGAAACGTCAGCCGCACCCGGCTCCTGACCAAGAAGCGAACGCCAGCCGAAATGGTTGTTCGCTTGCGTCCAGACGAATTCGCCAACGCAAGGATGCAGGTCCTTACGCACCGCCGAGCGGTCGTCGATCATCGGATAGATCAGGTGTTGAAAGGCGAATTTCGGTCCCGGCCGGTCGCGGGCAAAAAGAGCGGCACCCGCCGCGAAACCGCCGCCTCCGCTTTCGCCCTTGATACCGATACGGGCGGGATCGAGCCCGAGCCGGCCGGCATTCGCGTGCAGCCAGGCGAACACCGAGTAGATGTCCTCCACCGGCGCCGGGTGCGGCGCTTCCGGCGCGAGGCGATGGTCCACGGAATAGATCGCGCATTTCAGTTCCGACGCGAACAGCCTGTTCTCCACATCCTTCATTTCCGGAGCGCCCATGACGAAGCCCCCGCCATGGATGTGAATGATGACCGGAAGTGGACCGTCTGACCTGATCGGGCGATAGGTCAGGACCCGGATCGGTTTCGCACCGAACGCACTCTCGACGTGGATCTCGCCCGTCGCGATGTCGGGGAGGTCCGGTTTCGGAACGGTGCTTAGCAACGCGAGCGCATCGGCGCGCCGCCGCGTCAAGGTCTCGGCACTCAGCGGCACCTGTGGCCACTGCGCGAGCGCATCACGCAGCTCGGGATCGACAAGTTCGAGTGTGCTCATGGTTGGCGACCGTGTCCGTTTTGGGGGGAGGAACACGCTATGGCAGCGACGGCGTGGCGACAAGTCAGCTTGAAACTCGTCAGCAGTTCGGGTTCCGCCTACGAGCTTACTGCCTGACGATGTACGATATCTCGAACGCCGCCGCCGGCTGATCGCGGGTGGCGGTCGCTTCATGTCTACATCGATCTTGTCGACGAACTTGTTCATGGATCACGGCTATGGGCCGGTGCTTTTGGTTTGTGTACGAGCACCTGACCGAACATGGGGGAGACCCGAGCCCCATCGTAGGCGGCCTCGGTTAGCGCCTCAGCGTCCCAGCAACTTTTTCCAGCCGCCGCGATGAAATCGCCATCGTAGACGTGCAGCGCCATCGAAAGGCCATCCAACGGATTGGTAACGGAATGGATGATGTCGCGGACAAGCACAGCCACGTCTCCATGGCGAAGCGCCTGAGCACCTGCCGCCTCTACCCTCCCTTTGGAGTCCTTGGGTAGGCGGCGCCAGAAAATATTGTCTTCACCCCCACCATACATGCCGATCACAGCTCGGTGGTTGTGGTTGTGCGGCAGCGTCCACTGGCGGGCGCCCCATATCACGTTGAGGATCGTCAGCTCAGACGTGCGGAACAGAACGCTGGCTGTGGCGCCCGTCGGCTCACCCAATGCGCGGAGAATCTCGCGAGGCTCAGAAACGGCACGACGAACCACCTCGCGGATGGCCTCGCTACCCCGCTCCGCCATGGCGGCGCGGCAGTCAGCAGCGAATTGGTCGATGTCGAACATGGATCAGCTCCGCATTTTTGACGATCGCGCGAAGGCTAACCGTAGTCCTCACCGACCTTATGCTGCAACCAACCGTTCCTGGGCCGCCGCGATCTCGGTGAAATCCTGATCATAGATCGTATCCCATGGCGTGGTATTGTACCAACGGACGCACGAGTTGACTCGTAATCTCTCTTGATCCGGCCCGAGGTGGTACGATTCGATCGCCCTGCTCTGACGACGGAGCGAGACGATGACGGTAGCGATCACTCGGACGGAGCATGACGCGGCGGCTCTGCGTGCGTTGGCCTCGCGTGAGGGGGATGCGAAAGTTGCCCGGCGGCTTTTGGCATTGGCCATGGTCATGGAAGAGTTCAGCCGAACGGATGCGGCCAGCGCGACCGGAATGGATCGGCAGACGCTGCGCGACTGGGTGCATCGCTACAATCAAAACGGTGTGGCCGGCCTGTCGGACCAGCCGCATGCGGGTGGTCCGGAACCCAAGCTGAACCCGGAGGAGAAAGAACAACTGGCGGCCTGGGTCCGCCAAGGCCCGAGCCTTGAAGAAGATGGTGTGGTGCGTTGGCGTCTGTCGGACCTCCGGCGGCGTATTCTGGAGCGTTTCTTTGTGATCCTGGACGAACGCAGCGTCGGCAGGGTGCTGAAGGCGATGCGCTTCAGGCACATCTCGGTGCGTCCGCGAAACCCCAAGGCGGATACCGAAGCGCAGGAGGCGTATAGAAAAACTTCGCAACCCTCGTGGCGAGCGTCGTCCCGCCGGCCGCGCGTCACAGGCCCATCGAACTCTGGTGGCAGGATGAAGCCAGGGTCGGCCAGCAGGGCAGCCTGACCTATCGATGGGCTGAACAGGGTAGTCGACCTCTGGCGCCGCGGGATCAGCGCTATTCCTGGGCCTACCTGTTCGGCGCGGTCTGTCCCGCCCGTGGCATCGGGGCGGCCCTGGTGCTGCCACAGGCCAACGCCCTGGCAATGAACCTGCACTTGGCGGAGATCAGCACCCTGGTGACACTGGGTGCCCATGCGGTGATCACGCTCGACGGCGCGGGGTGGCACAAATTGGGCGGGCAGCTTGCGGTGCCATCCAATATCAGCCAGCTCCATCTCCCGCCCTACTCGCCGGAGTTGAACCCCGTCGAGAATGTCTGGCAGTTCCTGCACCAGAACTTCCTCAGCAACCGTGTCTTCGACACCTGCCATGCCATCGTCGACGCCTGCTGCGATGCTTGGAATGCCCTGGTTGCAGTAGCAGATCGCATTCGGACCATCGCATCAAGGGGTTGGGCAAGAACGGTCCAGGCGTGAGTCTCTTGGTATGATACAAACGTGATCTCTCAATTTAAACTCCACAGGTGCGCAATGATATCAAACGGGCTACAGTGATTCTCCGTACGGATATTCCGTACCCGTAATCAATTCCGACGACCATGGTGACGGCCCGAAACGATGCGATGGTCGCAGCGGAATGCGAGCAATCCATTGAACAAGTGCACGAGTTGCCAGACTGAGTGGACGGGATCGCAGCCATGCGAATTCCGGGGATTCCGGCGCGGGCATTTAGCTGATTCGTAGCATGTCGGTTTTACGGGAGCCGACGCCTCTGACAGGGATAACGGAGGAAGACCGTGCCTTGGTGCTACGGATCTTTCGGGCGGTGCGTTCTCGCCATGGGGCTCAAGGGCAAGACAATCGCCGGTGGCGCGCCTTACCCTCCGCGTTCGGGCCTTGGAACACGGTTTGGAAGCGCTTCTGGCGGCTCTCACAAAACGAAACGTGGGAGGCCGTCTTCCAGGCGCTGGCGGCGTGCAGCCGAGCGTCGGGGCTGATCCAGATGTTCGACTGCACCTCGATCCGCGCGCATATCGAGGCCGCCAGCGCAAAAGGGGGCAGAAAAATGCGGGGCTCGGACGCTCACGCGGCCGGTGCGGCACGAAAATCCAACTCAAGGCCGACCGCGACGCCGCTCGCCACCGCGGGATCGTGCCGGTGATCCGGTATCGTTCGAATGCGAAGAACCCGCCCAAGGTCTTTCCGAAGATGCTCTACAGGGCGCGTGCCCGGGTGGAGCACTTCATCGGCAAACTCAAACGCTTCAGACGAGTGGCCATGCGGTGTGTCAATCAGCGTTGAATAGTTTCCAGGTAACAGCGCCCAAAAGTTTCCAGTTGATCAGGCCGGTTTCGGCTGTTTTTTGGTAACTCCCAAGCCCCCCACCGTGAGCAAGAAAGGCGCTCGTGGAGGTACGGCGGGGCCAGCGTTATCCGGATAAAGCGAGGATGAGTGAAGCCGGCGTGGTCGAGAGGGCCGTGAGAAGATTCCAACCTTGTTTCCGGGCG
>CAMCDA010000266.1 GCA_945873195.1 Asaia bogorensis | reverse complement strand
GCCATCGGCGGCGTCCAGGATCTTCACATAGGCCTCAATGTCGCCATGGCCGGTCAGCGGGTCGTAGCCAACCGCGGACGACGTGCGGAAGTTGGAGCGCGCGACGTCCGTCAGCATGCGCAGATCCAGGAAGTCGCCGCCCACGTCACCGTTGCTGGCCAGCCCGCCGCATTCCGGATCGAAGCCCAGCATGATGTTCTGGTCACCAAGCTGCCAGCCCTTGGTGGGGTCGAACAGGATCCAGTCCTCACCGACGGTGGAGACCATCACATTGCCGCTGCCATCGGGCCGCATCTCGAACCCATTGCCGCCGGTGGAGATCATCAACGTGTTGTCGGCGCCGCTCTTCATGTCGGAGCCTTCGTGGGAGCCGATCAGCACGTTTGAATGCAACGAGCCACGGACCTGGTTCATGTTCACCAGGACATTGCCTTCGGCCGTGCCGCCGTAGCCGAAGCCGTTTTCCATATCCACCAGGACCGCGGTGGTCGACTGGCTGTAGATGGCGCAGTTGCCCTGGCCATCCTGCCCGCCGCCGAGCGTGCCGGACCCGCCGATCATGTAGTCGCCGACACCGCCTTGGATGGTGGACCAACCCACGCCGCCATCGACGGTCACATTGCCGCGCACCGCGTTGTAGGATCGCACCGACGCACCCAGAAGGACGTACTCGTTGTCCTCGGGCGGCGGAGGCGGGGGCGCGGCGGGGCAGTCACGGTCGGCGTCACGACCGATCACCTTGTCCGAGCCATGGAAGTGCAGGCGCCACGACCCGTCCTTCTGGACGTCGAGGCTGAAGCCGCCGTTGCCGGTTTCGGTGGTCAGGTAGCCGTCCCGGGTCTCCACATGCAGGCCCGCTTTGGGATTGTATGTCCAGAAGAAGTCGCTCTCGGCAACCGTCGGTCCGTCGAAGCCGGCCGCGAACTTGCGTGGCGTTGGGTTCTCAACGATGGCCTGCACCAGGTTGATGAAACCCGGCAGCGGGATATCGCGGCCGATGTCCCTCAGCTCAACCGAGCAAAAATCACGCTTGTCATCATGATCCCGGCCCCGGCCCCGGCCGCGATCATCGTCGTCGTCATCCCAACGGGATTTCTTCTTGTCAGACTTGTTACCGGACATGTTCGGTCCTGTGTGTTGTTGTGACATTATCGCGCGGAGAGACGTTCTCCCGCATCATACCATCCAATTCTAACAGAAGCGTTTCCAAGTGCGCCAGAAAACATCGCAACGTATGATGGCACGAGACATGTCATCCTGTTACAACCTCGCCGTGAATATCCTTTTCATCCATCAGAACCTGCCCGGCCAGTTCGGACACCTGATCCGCCACCTGGCCCTGTCGCGCGCGCATCGGATCGTGTGCGTGACCCGCCGCAAGGATTTTTCGCCTCCCGGCATCGGGCGCGTGACCTATGAACTCCCGGACGGGCTGTTGCCGGAGGTCAATCCGTTCCTGACGCCGCTTGAAACCGCCGTGCGCCACGGGATGCAGGTGGCTCATGCGTGTCAGGCACTCGCCGGCAACGGGTTCACCCCGGACCTGATCGTCGCGCATCCCGGATGGGGTGAGTCGCTGTATGTGAAGGAAGTGTTTCCGGCCACGCCATTGCTGCATTATTGCGAATTCTTCTACCGGCCGCATGGCGCCGATGTGAATTTCGACCCCGCCGCGCGCCAGGACCTGGCGACAAACTGCGCCACCCGCACCCGCAACGCGCATCTGCTGCTGGCGCTGGAAGCCGGCGACTGGGGCATCAGCCCGACGGCGTGGCAGAAAAGCGTCCACCCGGCGGCGTTCCAGGACCGCATCGCGGTTCGCTTTGACGGGATCAACACCGACGCGGCCTCCCCCGATCCCGGCGCCACGTTCACCCTGCCGGATGGGCGGGTCGCGCGGGTCGGCGATCCGATCATCACCTTCGTCGCCCGCGGGCTGGAGCCCTATCGCGGCTTTCCGTCCTTCATGCGCGCCCTGCCCGAGATCCTGCGGCGCCTGCCGGAGGCTCGGGTCGTGGTGGTTGGCGCGGATACGACCTTCTATGGCGCTCCACCCGCGGACGGGCGGACCTGGCGCGAGACCTTGCTGGAGGAGGTCACGATCGACCCCACCCGCGTCCATTTCCTGGGCCACATCGGCTACGGTGAGTATCTGAATTTGCTGCGGGTTTCCGCCGCGCATGTCTACCTGACCGTGCCCTTTGTCCTGTCCTGGTCGATGCTGGAAGCCATGGCCGCCGGTTGCGTCGTGATCGGCTCCGCCACCGCGCCGGTGCAAGAGGTGATCGAGGACGGGCGAAACGGCTTCCTGGTGGATTTCTTCTCCCCCGCCATGATCGCCGATCGGGTGGTGGACGCGGTGGCCAACCCCGATCGCATGCGTCCGATCCGGCAGGCGGCGCGCTGGACCGCGCTCAGTCGCTATGCGCTGGAACGCTGCCTGCCCCGGCAGGCCGCGCTGCTGGAAGCCGTCGCCGCGGGAGACGCCCCCGCGCTCGATTGATCGCCAAATCGTCAGTGGCGGAAGGGGGGCGGCTCGTGCGATGACGCCGCCATGCCTGATGCTGGACGTCCCACGGAGTCAGCGGCGATTGCCGCCGAACTGATCGCGGTCATTGTCGCGGTGACCGATGGGCAGCCGCGCGTACTGACGATCGGGGAGGCGTTCCGGCTGCCGTCCGGTCCCTTCGTGTCCGGCCACCGATCCTTGCAGGCCGGCATGCGGTCCTGGGTCGAGGAACAGACCCATCACCCGGTCGGTTATGTCGAGCAGCTTTATACGTTTGCTGACCGCGACCGCACTGACGCGGCGACACGGCGGATCGTTTCGATCTCCTATCTGGGGCTGACACGGGAAATCCGCGTGGCCGGCAATCTGGGGGCCAGTTGGCAAAGCTGGTACCGGTTCTTTCCGTGGGAAGACCGCCGCAGCCCCGGCCCGCCGATGGCCGAGGAACGCCTGGCCCCACCTTTGCGCGCCTGGGCCGATGCCGCGACGACCGAGGCCGAACGACGCGACCGGCGCCAAAGGCTGGCGATCAATTTCGGGCTGGACGGGGAACGCTGGAACGAAGACCTGGTGCTGCAGCGCTATGAAACTTTGTGGGAAGCCGAACTTGTGCCCGAGGCGGGAGTCGCGGCCAGCATCCCCGGCCAACGCATGCTGCACGATCACCGCCGCATCCTTGCCACCGGAATCGCTCGCCTGCGCGCCAAGATCAAGTACCGGCCGGTGGTATTCGAATTGATGCCCCCGGCGTTCACGTTGTTGCAACTGCAACGGACGGTGGAGGCGCTGGCCGGGCGGCTGTTGCATAAGCAGAACTTCCGCCGACTGATCGACCAGCAGGACCTGGTCGAGGAAACCGGAGAGGTCACCACCGAAACCGGCGGCCGCCCCGCCAAGCTGTTCCGGTTCCGCGGAGAGGTGCTGGCCGAACGCGCCGTGGCGGGGTCGAAGCTGCCGGTCGTACGGGCCGTGTGACAGCCGGATGACCAAGGCTTGACTTTCTTATGCTCAGCTCTAGCATAACCTCCAGAAATGCTCATATAGAGCATATCAAAGGAGGAACCCATGTCGGCATCCACCGTCCTGGAACGCACCGCGCCCCTGTACCAACGGGTCAAGCAATTCATCCCGCCCATCGAATGGCCGGTGTTCGCTGACGACATCGACGCGATCCTGAAGCTCAAGAAGGAACGCAACGCGGTCATCCTCGCGCACAACTACCAGACGCCGGAAATCTTCCACTGCGTGTCCGACATCGTCGGCGACAGCCTGGCGCTGGCGCGGGAAGCGATGACGGTCGACGCCGATGTGATCGTGCTGGCGGGCGTCCACTTCATGGCGGAAACCGCCAAAATGCTGAACCCGGAAAAGACCATCCTGATCCCGGACCTGCGTGCTGGATGCTCCCTGGCCGAGTCCATCACCGCGGAAGACGTGCGCCTGATGCGCGCCCGGTATCCGGGCCTGCCGGTGGTCACCTATGTGAATTCCTCGGCCGCCGTGAAGGCCGAGTCCGACATCTGCTGCACGTCCGGCAATGCCAAGAAGGTTGTCGAGTCGCTGGGCGTCGAATCCGTCATCATGCTGCCCGACGAGTACCTGGCGCAGAACATCGCCGCGCAGACGCATGTGAAGATCATCGCCTGGAAGGGCCATTGCGAGGTGCATGAGCGCTTCACCCCGGCGGAGGTCCGCCAGTTGCGCGCGGAAAACCCGGGCGTGATCATCCTCGCACACCCCGAATGCCCCCCGGATGTGGTCGCGGAAGCCGACTACACGGGCTCCACCGCCGACATGAACAACTATGTCGGGCGGGAAAAGCCGGCACGGGTCGTGCTGCTGACGGAATGCTCGATGGCCGACAACGTGTCGGTGAACCATCCCGAAGTGTCCTTCGTGCGACCCTGCAACCTGTGCCCGCACATGAAGCGGATCACGCTGCCCGGCATCCGGCGCGCGCTGGAAACCATGACCCACGAGGTCATCATCGATCCCGCCCTGATGGACCGCGCTCGGCTGTCCGTCGAACGCATGCTGGCGGTGCGATGAGCGTCCCCCCTCTACCCTTGATCATGGTCGAGCCGTCCGTCCGGGCGGCTCTGCTGGAGGATCTGGGGCGCGCTGGCGATCTGACGACCGACTCGATCGTGCCGGCCAGCGCGCGGACCGAATGCGCGATGGTCGCCCGGCAGCCAGGCGTGGTGGCGGGGCTGGACTATGCGCTGACCGCGTTCCGACTGATCGATCCGTCGATCGTGGTGCATGTGGAGCGGCCGGATGGGTCTCGGCTGACACCTGGCGACCTGATCGCGACGGTGACCGGATCGGCGCGCGGTATTCTGACCGCGGAGCGCGTTGCGCTGAACTTCCTGGGGCATCTGAGCGGGGTGGCATCTGCGACGCGTGGCATTGCGGATGCGATCGCGCATACCAAGGCGAGCATCTGCTGCACGCGGAAGACGATGCCGGGGCTGCGGATCGCACAGAAATACGCGGTGCGGGTCGGTGGAGGCTCGAACCACCGGTTCGGGCTGGATGACGCGGTGCTGATCAAGGACAACCACGTGGCCATCGCCGGCGGCGTGCGGAACGCGGTCCAGCGTGCCAAGGCCGGCGTCGGGCATCTGGTGAAGATCGAGCTGGAGGTCGACACGCTCGATCAGTTGCGTGAAGCGATGGACCTGGGCGTCGACGCGGTGCTGCTGGACAACATGGGTCCCGAGACACTGCGCGAGGCGGTGGCGATCGTCGCGGGTCGCGCGATCACCGAGGCGTCGGGGCGGATCCGGCCGGACACGGCGCCGGCGATCGCCGAGGCGGGCGTGGATCTGCTGTCAGCCGGGTGGCTGACGCATAGCGCGACGGTGCTGGATATTGGGTTGGATCACCGGGGGTAGGGCAGCGCGTTAGCACCGCCCCTACAACCGTCATCCCGGGCTTGTCCCGGGACCATTCACGGCAGAGTGCTGGGGTTGGTCCCCGGGACAAGCCCGGGGATGACGGGGTGGGGACTGCCGAGCGCTTCCTTTACGCCGGCAGATGCAGCTTCGCGTCCGTCCGGGCCTGCAGGTTCTCCAGCGTCAGCCCAGGCGCCATGCCCAGGACCACGAACCCACGCTCGGTCACGTCGATCGTCGCCAGGTTCGTGTAGACTCGCTTGACGCAGGCCTGCGCCGTCAGCGGATAGGAGCACGTCTTCACCAGCTTGGACTGGCCGTCCTTGGTGGTGTGCTCCATCAGCACCCAAAGCCGCTTGGCGCCAGCCGCGAGGTCCATCGCGCCGCCAACGGCCGGAGCGGTGTCGTTCTCGGACGTCGCCCAGTTCGCGATGTCGCCGTTATCGGCAACCTGGAACGCGCCAAGCACGCACAGGTCCAGATGCCCGCCGCGGATCATCGCGAAACTGTCGGCGTGGTGGCAGATCGAGCCGCCCGGACGCAGCGTCACGTATTGCTTGCCGGCATTGATCAGCCAGGGCTCGATATCTTCCTTGGCCGGCGCCGGGCCCATGCCCAGCACGCCGTTTTCCGAGTGGAAGATCACTTCCCGTTCCATCGGCACATGGTCCGCGATGGCGGTCGGGATGCCGATGCCGAGGTTCACGTACCAGCCTTCCGGGATATCGGTGGCGGCGCGCTGCGCCATCTGGACGCGGCTGAAAGGCTTGAAGTCGGACAGGGTGGCGGACATCGCTTCGTCTCCTGTGATCAAAAACCGCCGGGATCGCCGTACGGCACATGCAGCACCCGGTCCACGAAGATGCCGGGGGTGTGAATGTTGTCGGGATCGATCGCGCCGAGTTCCCGGATGTGCTGAGTTTGCACGATCGCCAGATCGGATGCCATCGCGCAGATCGGGTTGAAGTTCCGCCCGGCCAGCTTGTAGGTCAGGTTGCCCCAGCGGTCGGCTTCCCAAGCCTCGACCAGGCCGACATCGCCTTTCAGCGCGTCTTCCAGGATATAGGTGCGGCCGTTGATTTCGCGGTGTTCCTTGCCCACCGCCATCTTCGTGCCCACGCCCGTCGCGGTGAAGAACGCCGGCACGCCCGCGCCCGCGGCCCGGATGCGTTCGGCCAGCGTGCC
>CAMCDA010000265.1 GCA_945873195.1 Asaia bogorensis | reverse complement strand
AGATCGAGATCACTCTGTCGCGTAAATTCGGATGGGAGTGGAAGAACGCCAAAAGTGCTTCGTCGCTGAGGCTCGCCGTCGCCATGGGTCCGATTCCCTTATCGAGGAGGCGTCAAAGTACTCCCCACAACGTTGAATCGCACCCGGCGATGGAGGCCGCGGCGACCGCTACCGCCAGGGTCATGGCCAGGCCGACCAGCCGAGCAAGACGGTCGGAGCCGAAGCCGTGGCGGACATAGGAGACGCCGCCCGAGGCCTCGGGGAAGCGCCCGCCCAGTTCGGCGTAGCACAGCCCGGTCAGGGTGGCGGCGAGGCCGGCGAGGATGAAGGACAGCGGGGCGGCTGGGCCGGCCCGCTCCATCACGGCGCCGACGGCTACGTAGATGCCGGCGCCCACGATGACGCCGAGGCCGTAGAACATCAGCGGCCATAGGGTCAGGACCCGGCGCAGGCCAAGGGGCGCGGGTGCGGGCGGGGGCGCGCTCAGGGTAGCAGGTCCAGCCGTTCCGCCAGCAAGGCAAAGAACCCGTCGGCGTCGATCGTTTCCAGCATGGTTGCGTTGGATTGCCGGCCGAGACGATACCAGCGGTCGATCACGGTGCGCCCGCGGCCTGGCCCGGGTCCGAGGTCCACTTCCACGAAGCAGTTACGCGCGGTGAACAGGTCGGGGCGGATCAGCCAGGCGATGGCGCAGGGGTCGTGCAAGGCGGCGCCCTTGTGGTCGAAGCGGCGGGACAGCGGCACGGCGTCCTGGATGTCGCACAGCGTGGCCAGGCAGCGGCCAGTGCCGGAGCGGCGCAGAGCCTTGAGGCGGGCGGGCGTCGCCAGGGCCTGGGCGGTCAGTTCCAGCGTCACGAGTTCCACCGGGCGGCCGCAACTCAGCAGGATGGCCAGCGCCTCGGGGTCGCTCCAGGCATTGAATTCGGCGGCAGGGGTGATGTTGCCCTCAGCCCAGGCGCCGGTCATGAGCACGATCCGGGCAACCTTGGGCAGCAAGGCCGGTTCGGCGGTGATCGCCATCGCCAGGTTGGTGGCCGGCCCAATGCCCACCAGCACGACCGGCTGGTCCGATTCGCGCAGGATGCGGCGGATGGCGTCGATCGCGAGTTCGGGACTGGCGGGCAGGCCTGGAGGCAACCGGACGCCGCTCAGCCCATCGGCGCCATGGACCTGCGGCTCATGCACGAAGGCGCCAAGGATCGGGCGGTCGGCGCCGGGATGCACGGGGATCGCGGCATCGGCGAGGGCGAGCAGGCTGAGCGTGTTGGGCAAGGTGCGATCGAGGCCGGCATTGCCGCCGGCGACGGTGATCGCGTGCAAGTCGATTTCCGGGGCGGCCAAGGCAAGGAACAGTGCGAAGGCATCATCGGTGCCCGGGTCGCAATCGAGAATCACGGGGATCGGCATGAACGGCGTTCCTCATCGGGCTGTCCGCGCCCAAATTCCCACCGGACATGGGGTTGCATCACGCGAAAAAAATGCTCGGCGGCCGAATGCGTTACGAAAGGCAGAGAAATCGGGGGGATCGGTTCCGAAACGGCCGGCACGGGATAAGGCATACAACCGGCGGTAGGCAGACCGCAGCGCCTTTCAGCACAATCGCACCTGGCCCCGGGGGCAGTACCGCCCGTCCTCGCTGCCTGACGGACCACAGCCCTGGCGAGGGCCAACGGCGGGTCAATCTCACCGGACATGGGGTTGGACCATACGAAAACGACCGTGCCCTTCGGATGGGCCACGGTCTGGATTGTCGTGGCGCGATTCAGCACGGAGATGCAGGGAGACGTCACGAAGGATAAGGAGGAAGGGGGATGCCCCAGGCCGGCGCGCGAACACCCTCCGTCGTTCTCCGTGACGTCCTCCCTGCTTCTCGGTGCTGTATCGCGGAGGCCGGTTCCCATGCCCGACCGCCGTCCCTTTCCCCGGACAGGGCCGCCCCGGCGTACCCGGTTCTCACGGTGCATGGGGTGATACCGCATACAAAAATCCCAGGGCCGCACTCACCGGACATGGGGCGCCGTCGTGTGAAAAACGCCGGCGGGTTCGGGCCGGGGCCGGGAGGATCGGATTCTGGCGTTTCAAGGAGCGGGCCGGCGGGATGGGCAGGCACAACGAACAAAAATAGAACAACATACCTTGAGAGGCAACGAAAACCACGGGGCAATCGCGCCCGGCCCGCGTGCTGGTCCACCCGTCCAGGCCGAACCCGACCCGCCAGGTCAAGGCAGGCCATCTGTCCGGAAAACGGCACGGTCGGGTTCTTGCGGCGCCCTGCCGCCAATGCAAGTTTGCGCCGGCATGGCCATACACCGCGATACCGCTCCGTCCGATGCCAGCCCCGCAACCCCGTTGCGGATCGAGGTTCCCGGCCAACGCGTGCCCCTGGAACCGCGGGTCCCTGCCCGGGTGCGGGCGCTGAAGCGCCACATCATCGAATCCCTGCGCGACCTGGCCGGCGCCCGCCGCCCCGAGCGCCTGATCCAGAAGCACGCCGCTGAACCCTCCGGCGCCGCGGCCAACGGTGTCCGCGCCGCCTGCGGCCATTGCGGCGGGTCCTGCTGCATGGCGGGCGGCACCCATGCCTTCATAGACGAGCGCACGATGGCCCGGGTCCTCGCCGAACACCCCGGCCTGAGCGCGCGGGGCCTGCTGGCCGCCTATGTCGCGGCCGTGGCGCCACTGGCCTATAGGGGATCCTGTGTGTTCCACGGCCCCACCGGCTGCGGCCTGGCGCGGGAACTGCGCGCGGAACTCTGTAATTCCTATTATTGTAATGGATTAAAGGAATTATTGAATGCTAAACCTCAATCTGGGCAGCGCGTGACGATCGCCGCCCATTCGGGTGAGGAACACACAGTAATCATCTGATTTAACTTTTATTTTTCAGTCACTGGCACTCCCTCCGCCGCTACTCCGGACAGACCCGGTTCCGGCCGGCCTGCTTGGCCCGGTAGAGCGCCTTGTCGGCCCGGTCGAGCGTCTCCGCCACCGGTTCCCCGGCGCGATACTGCGCGACACCGATCGAGCAGGTGACGACGCCCAGCCGTTTGCCGGTGCTGCGGTTCACGATCGGCCGCTGCTCCAACACACCACGGATCTGTTCGGCCACGATGACACCGCCCTCGATCGAGGCCCCGGGCAGGATGATCGCGAACTCCTCTCCGCCATAGCGGGCGGCGGTGTCGCGCCCCTTGATGCTTTCCTTCATCACCATGGCGAACAGGCGCAGCACGTGGTCGCCCGCCGGATGGCCAAAGGTGTCGTTGAATTTCTTGAAGTGGTCGATATCCACCATCAGCAGCGACAAGGGGGTTTTCTCCGCGCCGCTGCGCAGGGCCGCCCGCTGCAGGGCCGAATCGAACAGCCGCCGATTGGACAGCCCGGTCAGGGAGTCGCGGGTCGCGTCCTCCTCGGCCTTGGCCAGGCGCTTGCGCAGGTCGGTAATCCGCTTCACGGACGCCGAGAACAACTGCTCCATCGCCGCCAGACGCTCACTGGCGTGGGCGGACGCGCTGCTGAGGGTGATGGCCGCCTGGTGAAGTTCGTCGGTGCCGCTGCCGGATTCGACGGCCGAGGCAAAGCTGCCCAGGGCCTGGCCGACATCGCGCACGATCACGCCATCGGCGCTGACCCGGGTTTCCAGTTCGGAGGCGATCTGCTGCAACTCGCCCGAACTTTCCCGCACCGCGCTGGTGTCGAGGGCGACGGCGAAGAATTCCCGGTGCAGTTCGTCGAGCGTGCCCGGCGTGAAGGGCGCGCCCGATGCCGCGAGGGCATCGACCCGCACCGTCAAGGGCGGCTTTTCGCGACCGCAATAGGCGAAAATAAGCTCGTAGTTCCTTGGTGTCGCGGCAATCCTCTTGTCCAGCATGAAATCCCACGCCGCGTCCGCGATCCCGCGAACGTGCTCCATTCCAGCCATTCGTGCCTCCGGCAGCGGTCGATCAACCCGTTTCCTGATGGGCCGATCATGGTGCCGGGAGGGTTAGGAAACGGTTAACGGCGGGCGTCAAAACCGCTGCCTAGGCGGATTGATCCGCCCGCGCGCGTTCCCGCAGCTCGAATTTCTGGATCTTGCCGGTCGAGGTCTTGGGCAGCGGCCCGAACGCCACGTGGCGGGGGCATTTGTAGTGGGCCAGATGCTGGCGGCACCATGCGGTGATATCGGCCGCGGTGACCGCTTGGGCGCCGGGCTTCAGCGTGACATAGGCCTGCGGCGTCTCGCCCCATTTGTCGTCGGGGCGGGCGACGACCGCGGCTTCCATCACGTGGGGGTGCTTGTACAGGACCTCCTCGACCTCCAGGGAGGAGATGTTCTCCCCGCCCGAGATGATGATGTCCTTGGCGCGGTCCTTGATCTCCACGTAGCCATCGGGGTGCATGACCGCGAGGTCGCCGGTGTGGAACCAGCCGCCGGCGAAGGCTTCGGCCGTGGCGGTGGGGTTCTTCACGTAGCCGGCCATGACGGTGTTGCCGCGCAGCATGAGTTCGCCCATCGACTGGCCGTCGGCGGGCATGCGCTGCATGGTGGCGGGGTTCATGACGGCCGCTTCCTCGATCATCGGGGTGATGACGCCCTGGCGGGCCATGAAGGCGGATTTTTCGTCGATCGGCAGGTCTTCCAGGCCGGGCTGCCAGAGGCAGACGGTGGAGGGGCCGTAGGTTTCGGTCAGGCCGTACAGATGGGTGACGGCGAAACCCATCTCCTCCATCTGTGCGATGACGGTGGATGGCGGGGCGGCGCCGCCGGTCGCGATGCCGACGGTCTGGGTGAAGGGCCGGCGGGTGTCGGCGGGCGCGTGGATCAGCATCGAGAGGACGACGGGCGCGCCGCACATATGGGTCACGCCATGGTCGGCGATGGCGGCGAAGATCGGCGCGGGCTCCACCCGGCGGAGGCAGACATGGGTGCCGCCGGCCAGCGTCACGGCCCAGGTATAGGTCCAGCCGTTGCAGTGGAACATGGGCAGCGTCCACAAATAGACGCTGCGGGGGGACAGGCCGAAGGTCAGGGCATTGGCGCAGGCGTTCAGGTAGGCGCCGCGATGGGTGGCGACGACGCCCTTGGGATTGCCCGTGGTGCCCGATGTGTAGTTCAGCCCGATCGCCTGCCACTCGTCATCGGGCAGGCGGACGGGGTGGGTGGGGTCTCCCGCCGCGATGAAGGCTTCGTATTCGATGGTGCCGGCCGGCGCGTTGGGCGGGGCGGCGGGGTCGTCGATGTCCACGACGAGCGGGGTCCGGCCGCTTGCCGACAGGGCGCCGGCCATGACGGGGGCGAATTCGCGGTCCACGAGGACGACCTTCGCCTCCGCGTGGCCCAGGATGAAGCCGATCGCCCCGGCGTCGAGGCGGATGTTGATGCAGCACAGGACGGCGCCGAGCATGGGGACGGCGTAGTGGGCTTCGAGCATCTCGGGGGTGTTGGGGGCCATGATCGCGACCGAGTCCCCCTTCCCCACGCCGGCCGCGGCCAAGGCGGAGGCGAGGCGGCGGGCGCGTTCGAGGAACCCCGCATAGGTGATCCGGCGATCGCCATGAACGACCGCGACCCGCCCCGGATAGATATGGGCCGCGCGCGTCAGGAAGGAGACCGGCGAGAGCGGCAGGTGGTTGGCGTCGGTGCGGCCTAGATTCTGTTCGAACATGGACAAGGCGGTACTTCCCGTTCAGCGCGGCGGCGGCGGGCGGAGGACGGAGGTCATGGCCTTGAGATGACGCGGCAACATCGCGCGGGTGTTTGCCGCGGCGGGGCGCCATTGGTCGATCGGCCCGATCTCCGGCCGGCCCTGGCCGGTTCCGCATATCGTATCATCCGGGCGCTGTTGCGCCAGCGGCGCCTCCAATCGGATCGCGGTTTCGCGGGCGGTGTTGAGCTTGTCCTCGGGCAAGGCGCGGATGACGCGCAGCACCGGCTGGTAGGACGGGCCGCGCAGGCGGTCGATGCCGGCGTCGCGGGCGGCGGGATCGGCGCAGCGCGCGCCATCGGTCATGGTCGCGGCGACGGCATAGAGCCAGAGCATAGCGACGGTTTCCGCCGCTTCAGGGTGTTCGGCGAGGTCTCGGGCATGGATCGCGGCGATGGTGATCCGCCCGGTGCCGAGGAAGCGCGTCCTCTGCCACAGCAGCACCACTTCATGGCCATAGGCGGCGCCGAGTTCCTTGATCCGGGCCTCCAGCGGGCCTGGGGCGCCGGCGAGCAAGGCGGCATCGAGGCGGGCGCGGTGCGGCATGGGGATGACGGGCACCTTGCCGTTCGGGAAGGCGTGGGCGAGCAGGTTGAGCGAGACGGGGGTGAGCCGGATCGGTCCGTTGGCGAAGGCGGCTTCCGGCGTGCCGGTTTCGGGCGCGAACTGCGCCTGGGCGGCGGAGATGAGGAGGAGGCACGGCAGTGACAGGAGAAAGCGGCGCATGATCGTCAATCCGGACGCTCCCCACACTCGTTTCCGCGCGCCGCGCCGATGATTTGGAGGACAGCATCCTCGGTGTACCGAAGCGTCCGCCGCATCGGGGTGCTGGATCAGCGCGCCGGCCGAGGGGGGCGTCGTTCGGCCGCGGTTCCCAGGCTGTCGATCCAGGCGTCAACCTCGGCATCCGACCAGGATTCCCGAACAAAATCCCGGCAGCGTCGCCGGGCCGGTAGTCTGAGGCATAAATCGGAGATCCGGGCTGGCTATCGCATGGTGTTCACCGGTTTTTTCGCTGGCGTCGCACGGATCGCGAGTCGCCCCGGGGTGTTGTGCAA
>CAMCDA010000264.1 GCA_945873195.1 Asaia bogorensis | reverse complement strand
ACACCGCTTTTTGTATCAGGCTGGGTTACGTGACTCGGGGTGTGACCCGGTCAGCTGGCCCAGCTTCCCGTTGCAGGTGGCGGGACGACTTGGCATACCAACCTACTACCTTGGAATCACAGAATAAAAAATGAGGGGATGGCTGAGATTACGACTGGCTGTTGGATCGAGCGTACATACTGGTGCCAGCGCAGCAATATGTTGGCGACTTCCTGGCCACATTCCGGGAGTACCCGCCACGGCAGAAGGCGGCCAGCTTCTCGATCGGCCAGGTGCTGGAAAAGATGCAGAGGGTCCAATAGCCACCGATCGAACGGCGGTCCTGTTCCGGGCATTGCGACCAGCAATATCGGACCAGGACAGCCGAACGGCCTCTGGTGAAAAGGACGTCCATCCCAAGGTCATGGGCTGCCCACGCGGCCCATGACGGTGGGCACTGGCCCCCTCCGTGCCCTGGGACCGCCGCAGGCGTCGACCCCAGAAATCTCTCAGGATTCCAGGAGTACATATCCATGGAAGCGCCAACGGAACGGCCGGTCTCGGCCAAATCCGGGAACGGGTCATCCCCCAGCCAGGAAGGGCTTTCGCGCCGCGAGGCGCTGGCCGGTGGGGCCGCGGCCAGCGCGACGGCCCTTCTGCCAGGAAGCCTGGCCGCGGCGGAGACGGGCAAGACGTTCACCATCCTGCACACCAACGACATGCACTCGGCCTTCGTTGGGATGGGCCCGGCCGCGGACTACACGCCGTTCAAACTCAACGACGATGCGACCCGGGGCGGCTATGCGCGGCTCGGTGCCTTGATCGCCCAGCGTCGGAACGCGCGGCAGGCGCAGGGTCCCGTCCTGGTGTTGGACGCGGGCGACTACAGCATGGGCACCGCCTTCGGCGCCGCCAGCCGAGAGACCGGTGGTGAACTGCAACTCATGGCCCGGATGGGCTACGACGCCACCACGTTCGGCAACCATGAATTCGACCTCGGCCCGGACGGCCTGGGCAAGTCGATCGGGGTCGCCGCCAAAGCCGGCCGGGTTCCGGTGGTGCTCGCCTCGAACACCAACATGGCGGGCGCCGACAAGACGCTGGCCGATCTCCAGCGCATGGCCAAGGCCGGCGTGATCCGACGCCACCTGGTCATCGACCGCGGCGGCCTGCGTTTCGGCCTCTTCGGTCTGCTCGGCAAGGAGGCCTCCCACTACACCGGTGGTGCGGGGGCGGCGACATTTACCGACGCCATCGAGACCGCGCGGGAGATGGTGAAGCTGCTGCGCGAGACGGAGAAGGTGGATGTGGTCATCTGCCTGAGCCACGGTGGCGTGATCAAAGGTCCGGATGGGCACTACAGCGACGGTGACGACGTGGCCGTGGTCAAGGCCGTCCCGGGCATCGACGTGGTGATCGGCGGTCACAGCCACACCGAGCTGCAAGAGCCGATCATCGTCAATGACCGCACGCCGGTTGTGCAGACCGGTAAGGAAGGCCGGAACCTCGGTGAACTCGTGCTGACGGTCGATGGTGGCAAGCTCACGGTCGGGTCCAGCAGGCTGTACCCGATCGACGACACGATTGCCGGTGACCGGACCATTGCCGGGGAGATCGAGAAACTCAAGCAGACCGTTACGGGTACGGTATTCTCCTCTCGCGGCTACAGCATTGACCAGCCGCTGGCGGTGGTGCCGCGCGATCTGCCGAACACCTTCGTCGACATCGCGGCCAGCACGATTCTCGCCAATTTCTGCACCGACGCCTTCAGGAAGGCCACGAACGCGGATATCGGGTTCAGTGCCAATGGGTTGATGCGCGCCGGTTTGACACGTGGAAAAACTGGCGTGCAAACCGTGTACGATGTGTTCGGCGTGGCGCCTCTTGGCGCGGGCGTCGTGGATCCGACGGCGGGCAGCGCGCTGGTCACGGGTTATTTCACCGGCCTGGAACTGAAAAACCTGCTCGAATTCCTCCTGGTGGATAACCCGGCCCATCCCGGCGAGTATTTCCCCCGTTCGTCCGGCATGCGGTGCCGCTATGACCCGAGGCGCCCGAAATTCGACGTGGTGACCGCCATCGAGATCGGCGACCTGGATCGCGGCTATCGCCCGATCGACATCACCGGCAAGGATGACCGGCTCTATAGCCTCACCTGCCCGCTGTATCTCGGGGTGATCATCGTGGCGATCCCGAAATACACGAAGGGCAAGCTGGCGCTGGTTGCCAAGAACAAGGCAGGGCAACCGCTCAAGTCGAAGGTCGAGGCGCTCGACGATCCGCGCGCTGGCACGCCCGACCTGCTGCCACCGCAAGGCACGATGGACCGAAGCAGTGTCGCCGCGACAACAGCGACCGGTGCTGGACGTGAGATCAAGGAATGGCAGGCGATCATGGATCACCTTCGCCGTTTGCCCGTGAAGAAGCCGGGCGAACTGCCGATCGTCCCGGTCGATGAGCGCGCCGCCGAAGTGCGGGCGATCAAGGCGGGTTGAAGGACTGCCGCGTGCCAGTTCCTCCATCGGTCAGGTGCCGGAACCAAAGTGGAAACCCAACAGCCTTATTCCCGAGAACCCGAAAACGCCGTAGCATCCCGGTCCATGAGCACCAGCCAGTTCCGGGCCTCCGTCTGCCCGCATGATTGCCCGTCCACCTGCGCCCTGTCGGTCGAGGTCCTGGACGGCAACCGCATCGGCGCCGTCCGCGGGGCCGAGGACAACAGCTACACCGCCGGGGTGATCTGCGCGAAGGTCGCGCGATACGCCGAACGCATCCACCACCCCGACCGGTTGACGCAGCCGCTGCTGCGGACCGGCCCCAAGGGCGCCGGCCAGTTCCGCCCGATCGGCTGGGAGGAGGCGTTGGACCGCGTCGCCGAACGCTTCGCCGCGGTCACCGCCGAACATGGCTCCGAAGCCGTCTGGCCGTTCTACTTCGCGGGCACGATGGGCCTGGTGCAGCGCGACGGGATCAACCGGCTGCGCCATGTCATGCGCTACTCCCGCCAGAAGATGACCATCTGCACATCGTTGCCCGAAGCGGGATGGTCCGCCGGCGTCGGCGCGCCTCGCGGCGTGGACCCGCGGGAGATGGCGAAATCCGACCTGATCGTGGTCTGGGGCGGCAATCCCGTCTCCACCCAGGTCAATGTCATGACGCATGTGACTCGGGCGCGGAAGGAGCGTGGCGCCAAGCTGGTCGTCATCGACCCCTACCGCACGCCCACCGCCGCCGTCGCCGACATGCACCTCGCCCCGCGCCCGGGCACCGATGGGGCGTTGGCCTGCGCGGTGATGCACATCCTGTTCCGCGACGGTTACGCCGACCGCGCCTACATGGCCCGCTTCGCCGATTGCCCGGACGCGCTGGAGGCGCATCTGAAGACCCGCGGGCCGGACTGGGCGTCCGGCATCACCGGCCTGCCGGTCGAACAGATCGAGGCCTTTGCCCGCCTCTACGGCCAGACCAAGCGCGCCTATATCCGTGCCGGCTACGGCTTCACGCGCGGCCGCAACGGCGCGGCCAACATGCACGCCGTCATCTGCCTGCCCACCGTCACCGGCGCCTGGCAGCACGAGGGAGGCGGCGCGCTCTGGTCCAATCGCGCCATGTTCGGCTGGAACAAGACGCTGATCGAGGGGCTGGACTCGGTCGATACCACCACCCGCGTCCTGGACATGAGCCGGATCGGCAGCGTCCTGACCGGTGATCGGTCCGAGTTGGGCAACGGGCCGCAGGTCCACGCGATGCTGATCCAGAACCAGAACCCGCTGACGGTCTGCCCCGACAGCAACCGCGTCCGCCGTGGCTTCGCGCGGGAGGATCTGTTCGTCGTGACGCACGAACAGTTCATGACCGAGACGGCGCGCTGGTCCGACATCGTATTGCCGGCAACGATGTTCCTGGAGCATGACGATCTGTACCAGGGCGGCGGCCACAGCCACATCATGATCGGCCCCAAGCTGATCGAACCGCCCGGCGAATGCCGCTCCAATCACGAAGTCCTGCAGGGCTTGGCTTCCCGTCTCGGGGCGAAACATCGCGGGTTCGAGATGACGTCGATGGAGATCGTGGACGAGACCTTGCGCGTCTCCGGCCGGCCCGACGCC
This sequence comes from Asaia bogorensis, assembly GCA_945873195.1. Classification (GTDB taxonomy): domain Bacteria; phylum Pseudomonadota; class Alphaproteobacteria; order Acetobacterales; family Acetobacteraceae; genus Rhodopila; species Rhodopila bogorensis_A. Next base: position 2,719 of record CAMCDA010000264.1, on the reverse strand, counting down.
GCGACCGTGATGAAGGAACGCTGGGTCGATGTGATGATCCCGTTTGACGAAGCGCATTTCCTCAACGGCTTCCCCACCCGCGACAAGCGGTTTCATTTCGCGCCCGACTGGGCCTCGCAAGGGACCCTGCATCACCTGATGCCGAAGCTGCCCGACCACATGCCGACGATCGACGACGCCGCCCCGGATCGTCCGTTCCGGTTGGTCACGGCGCCGGCCCGTGGCTTCCTCAACACGAGCTTTACCGAGATGCCATCAAGCCGGAAGCGCGAGGGCCGACCGACCGTCATGGTGCATCCCGACGACGCCGCTCGCCTGGGGATCGAGGATGGCGACAAGGTCCGCCTTGGCAACGCGCGCGGCGAAGTCATCCTCCACGCCAAACTCGCCAGCGGCATGCAGCTCGGCGTGCTCATTTCTGAATCGATCTGGCCGAGTGAATGCTTCGAGGGCGGAATCGGCATCAACGCGCTGACCAGCGACGATCCCGGCCCGCCCTTCGGCGGCGCGGTCTTTCACGACACCGCCGTGTGGCTGCGAAGCGAGGTCGCCGCGGTGCGCCTGGCGGCGGAGTAGACCGCCAAGAAAGGATGAATCCGCCGCCGCCGCCGTGTATGATCCGTCCTCCGCGCGATAAGCGGAGGGCGGGGGGCGTGCCCCCGTTCTATGAAACGGGAGGCAACAATCATGACGAACATCAATCGTCGCTCCGTGCTGGCCGGCGCGGGAGCGACCGTGATCGCCGGTTCGGCGCGCGCCCAGGCTACCGATTGGCCCACTCGCCCGGTTCGGGTCGTGGTGCCCTATGCCCCCGGCGCTGGTACCGATTTCGTGGTGCGCGCCGTCGCGGAACGACTGTCCCGCCAGACCGGCCAGCAATTCGTCGTTGAACACAAGGGTGGCGCCGCCGGCGCGCTGGGCACAGAAACGGTCGCGAAGGGCATGAAGGATGGCTACACGATCCTCATGACTCCGCAGGCGCCGATCCAGTTGATCCCGCATCTGCGCCCGCTGCCCTATGACGCGATGAACGACTTCGTCGTGGTGGGCCGCATGGCTGAGTCGATCTCCGGCTTTGCCGCGCACCCCTCCGTCCCCGCCGGCAACCTGACCGAGTTCATTGCGCTGGCGAAGAAGAACCCGGGGAAATACACCTTCGCGACGGCGGGCGTCGGCTCGGTCAATCACCTGCGCGGAGAAACCCTGAAGCTGATGGCCGGCATCGACCTGCTGCACGTCCCCTATCGGGGCGTGGGCGAGGCCTTGCCCGACCTGCTCGCCGGCAATGTCAGCACGATGTTCGACGCCAACGTGTTTGCCCATGCGCGCGGGGGCAAGCTGAGGCTGCTGGCGGTGCTGCAGGACACCCGCTACTCGGAATTTCCGGAGGTGGCCACGATGAAGGAACAGGGGCTGCCCGACTATGACGTGCCCGTCTGGTATGGCGCCTATGCCCCGGCCGGCGTGCCGCGCCCGATCCTGGAGAAGCTGCGCACCGAAATCGCCACGATCCACACCGACAAGGAATTCCAGGCCAGGCAGTTCGCCGGCGGCATTCACGTCTACCCGGAGAATATGTCGCTGGAGCAACTGAAGGTGAAGATCGAGACCCAGTCCCGCTATTTCGCCGACCTGATCAAGCGGGCCAATATCAAGCTGGAGTCGTAGCCGCCGCCGAGTGGCCCCGTGACAGCGCGGCCATGCTTGGTATAGTCCGCCATGAATCGCGGCGGCCGCATCCAGCCTGGAGGCACCGACCGCCCGGGGACAGGAACCACTCATGACGCGCGTATCAAACCTTCTGGCGGCGTTGGTCCTGTCCCTGGCCGGTCTTGCCCTGAGCACGCCGGCCTCCGCCGCGCTTTACGGCTTCACGGTCACCCCGTTCTCCGAGGGCGCCAGCCTGAACGTGCAGTTCGTGGGCGACGACCTCAACGGGGATGGCGTGATCAACGGCTATTATCCGGGCGATTGCGGATGCGACCCCAACGAGGTGACGTCGCTTACGCTCTCGTTTACCGGGAATTCCCTGATTCCGGCCTTCAGCGGCGCGACCATCGATTTCGTGAGCCCGCTGCAAACCCTCGTGTTCGATGAACTGTCCAGCGGATTTGAGTTGATCTACGTTGTGAACAACGCGGGTGCCGGCATCGATGATTTTTCCCTGCCGCCCGGCATCGCCGATGGTGATGGCGGGATCCAGATTGATGGCTTGATCGGATCTGTCCCCTTCTTCGCATTTGGCACGGTTTGCGGTGGCGCCTTGGCCGAGGACTCCTTCGGCGGTGGCATGTGCGGCATCATCTTCTACGGGTCTGACCAGTCGTTCATGACGGATGTCGCGATGGTCGTTCCAGAACCCGCGGGCGCACTCATTTTCGGCGCCGGCCTCGCCGCGCTCGGCGTCCTGCGTCGCCGCCGAGCGGGCCGGTAAACCGGGTCTCGCAGCGCGCGGGTAGCCCCGTCCGGGATGTATGGTCGATGCAAAACCGTCATGGTCGGGCTTGACCCGACCATCGCCAAGCACACTGACCTTTCAGGTCATGGCCCCTTCCAGCATTCAACGCCCCGCCGAATTGACTGGCCATAGCGTCGAGTAGCGTAACGCCCGCCAGACCCAAGCAGCGCCAGATCGCGACACTTTCCTTGACTATTTTCCTATAATGATGCTATTCGACTTGGTGGTCCGACAGCCGGCCCAGAAGGCCGATCCCGAGCG
>CAMCDA010000263.1 GCA_945873195.1 Asaia bogorensis | reverse complement strand
GTTCGTGCACGGCTCCACCGTCGCCACCAACCGGATGCTGGAAGGCAAGGGCGCGCGCGTCGGCTTGCTGACGACGGAGGGCTTCCGCGACTCGCTGGAAATCCGCCGCGGCCTGCGGGAAGACCAGTGGAACCATCGCAGCCCCTATGCGCCCGTGCTGGTGCCTCGGCATCTGCGGCGTGGTATTGGCGGGCGTATCGACAAGGACGGGACTGAACTCACGCTCCTTCGCACCGAGGACATCGACGCGGCGTTGGCGGATTTCCGCGCGGCCGGGGTCGAATCGGTCGCGGTCGCCTTCTTCAACAGCTTCCTCAACGACACGCATGAACAGGCCGCGGCGGACCATGTCCGCGCACAGGCGCCGGATGCCTGGGTCGCCACCTCCGCCGCCCTGTCGCCGATGATGGGGGAGTATGAGCGCACCTCCACCGCCGTGGTGAACGCGGCGCTGTTGCCGGGCATCGTGCCCTATCTGCGGAACCTGGATCGCGAGTTGCGCGCGCTGGGCCTGGATCGGCCCTTGCTGCTGGTGCAATCGAATGGCGGTGTCATCTCGGTGGACCAGGTCGCGCCGCGCCCGGTGAACCTGCTGCTGAGCGGCCCGGCCGCGGCGGTGGGGGCGCTGAACTACTACCGCGCGGCCATCGACCAGGCGACCACCGACGCGGGCCACGCCGGTAATCTGATCTCCATGGAGATCGGGGGCACCTCCTGCGACGTGATGCTGATGTCGCATGGCGACGTGGCGATGAAGGACGATCTGATGATCGCCGGCTATCACGTCTCCACCCCCGGGATCGATATCCACACGATTGGTGCCGGCGGCGGCACGATCGCGGGCGTGGACCCGGCAGGCCTGCTGTTCGTCGGGCCGCAGGGCGCCGGCGCTAATCCGGGCCCGGCCAGCTACGGCCTGGGGGGCACCGAACCGACGGTGACGGACGCACAACTCGTGCTGGGCCGGCTGCGCGCGGGGGCCTATGCCGAGTCCGGCCTGGTGCTGTCCGAGGCAGCCGCGCGGGAGGCGATCCGAACCCGCGTCTCCGACCCGCTCGGGCTCACGGTGGAGGCTGCGGCGTCCGGGATCATCGCGCTGTTGGAACAGAACCTGCTGCACGCGGTCGAATACATCTCCATCGAGCGTGGCTACGCGCCGCGTGACTTCACCCTGGTCGCCGCCGGCGGAGCCGGGCCGATGCATGGCACCAGCGTGGCGCGGGGCCTGGGCTGCCGGCGTGTCTATGTGCCGCGCGATGCGGGCGCGCTGTGCGCGATCGGCATGCTGCACGCAGATGTGCGGCAGGATTTCCAGTCCTACGTCACCGGCACGCTGGATAAGTTGGACCCGGCACGCATCGACGCCGACCTGCTTCGGCTGTCATCCCAGGCCGTTGCCGCGATGGGGTTGGAAGGCTTCACGGCGGACCAGGTGGGCCTGGAACGGTCAATCGACCTGCACTACAGCGGCCAACTCTGGTCAGTGCGGGTGCGACTGGGAGACGGCGGCTTCGACCCCGTCACCACGCGCGGCGCGTTCGAAGCGGAATACGAACGCCTATACGGCCATGTGCAGCCGGGCGGGGCGATCCTCGCCGCGGCGCTGCACGTCGCGGCACGCTGCGCCACCGGCACGCCCAAGGCGCGCCTCGCCGACTCGGCCACCGGAACGTCCACGCACGCGACGGCGACGCGTCCGGTCTGGCACGAGGGTCGCGGGTGGCTTGACACGCTTGTGTACGACGGCCGGAGCCTGGGTGTCGGCGCAAGCGTGTCCGGCCCGGCGGTGATCGAGGAACAGACCACCACGGTATTGCTGGGACCTGGCGATGCCTTGCTGGTCGACCGCGCCGGGAACTTCATGATCGAGGTCGCGCCCGCCCAGCAGGCCGCCGCGCCGACGCCAGCACACGACAAGGGCACCCGCGACCCCGTCATCCTGGCGCTGATGCAGAAGCGGCTCGATCAGATCAGCAAGCACATGGGCTGGGTCATGACCCGCACCGCGCGCAGCCCGATCTTTAGCCAGAGCCACGACTTCTCCTGCTACATCACCGATCCCGAGGGCACGCTGATCGCCAACGCCGACGGCATCCCAATCCACACCGGTGGCGGCGGCTTTGCCGTGCGCGCCCTGTTGCGCGACTTCGGCGGGCGCATCTTCCCTGATGACGTTTTCGTCCTGTCCGACCCCTATGTCGCCGGCGGCAATCACCTCCCGGACTGGGTCATCGCTCGGCCCATCTTCCTGGACGGCACCGACCGGCTGGCGGGATTCTGCTGCAACCGCGCGCACCAGTCCGACATCGGCGGCGGCCTCGCTGGCACCTATAACCCCGAAGCCACCGAGATCTGGCACGAGGGCATCCGCCTGCCGGTTATGAAGCTGATCGACCGCGGGACCGTGCGCGACGATTTGTGGAAGCTGCTGCTGATCAATTCCCGTACCGCGGATCTGCTGGACGGTGACCTGCGCGCCATGCTCGGTTCCACCGAAGTCGGTGCTCGGCGGGTCGCGGCGCTGGTGGGGGAACTGGGCGTGGAGTCCTATTTCGAGCATCTGGCCGGGGTGCTGGACCACGCTGACGCGCGCATGCGCCAGGAGATTACCGCGCTGCCCGACGGGGTGTATCTCGGCGAGGACCACACCGACAACGACTGCTTCAGCAAGGTCGACGTGGCGGTGAAGGTGCGGATGACGGTGCAGGGCGATCGGTTGACGATCGATTTCACCGGCAGCAGCCCGCAGATGAAGGGGTTCAAGAACTCCTCCGTCGCCAACACGTGGTCCGCCGTCTACATGGGGCTGTCGTCGTTCTTCGACACCTCTATCCCGCGCAATGAGGGGACGTATCGTTGCGTGACGATCATCGCGCCGGAAGGCAGTGTGGTGAATGCGCGCCCGCCCGCGCCAATGACGATGAACACCGTTTTCGTCGCGCATGAAATCATCCATGCGGTATGGCGCGCGCTGGCCAGCGCCGCACCCGACCGGGCCTGCGCCGGCTGGTCCAAGACCACGCACAACCACATTACCGCGCGCAATCCGGATGGTGGTTCCTGGGTGATGTATCAGTGGCACGCCATGGGCTCGCCCGGCGCCACGGCGGAACGGGACGGTTTTCCACAGATGGGTCACTTGAACTCCCTGGGTGGCCTGGACCTGCCGAACCTGGAGTTTCACGAACAGCAGTTCCCGGTGCGCTACCGGCGCTGGGAAATGCGGGAGGACGCCGGCGGCCCAGGCCTGCGGCGGGGCGGCAGCGGCATGCATTACGAGGCCGATATCCTGGTGCCCTGCACCTGGTCGTTCCGCGCGGAGGGATTGGACACGCCCTCGGGCTATGGCGTCGAAGGCGGTGCGTTTGGCGCGGTCGGGGAGCAATGGATCGAGCCGGAAGGCGGTGAGCGCTTCATCCCACCGAAATACGGCGTGCGGCATCTGGCACCCGCCCGCATCATCGGCCTGACTCCCGGCGGTGGCGGCTGGGGCGATCCCTTCACCCGCGCGCCTGACCTGGTGCTGCGGGATGTGCGGGACGGCGTGGTAAGCCGAGCGGCGGCGGAACGGGATTACGGGGTTGTGTTGAGCGCTGCTGGCCATGGGATCGACGCGGCGCGCACGGGAACGTTGCGCGCTCGTTCACGCGGATAAAGGGGCCAGCCGCTCGTGGTGCGCGAGCGATCCTGAGCCTGCGCCGCCGAGGGTACCTTCTGGAGGCTGCCAGGCGCACCTCCAGAAGAAGCCCCACTCGGATAGGCCCAGGTATCAGTGCTTCTGCTGGGTCATCCGATCCACGGCGGCGATGCCGATGGCAGAGAGAATGAAGACGCTATGAATGATGGTCTGCCACATGACGCTTTCGCTCGTGACGCTGGCCCCCGGCACGCCGATGCGGGACGCTTCGATGAATGTTCGGAGAAGGTGGATGGAGGAAATGCCGATGATCGCCATTGCCAGCTTCACCTTCAGGACACCGGCGTTCACATGGCTCAACCATTCCGGCTGATCAGGATGACCTTGGAGGCCAAGTCGTGAGACGAACGTTTCATAACCTCCGATGATAACCATGACGAGCAGGTTGGAGATCATGACCACATCGATCAGCCCGAGGACGACGAGCATGATCTGCTGTTCGCCGAACTCGTTGGCATGCAGCACGAGGTGCCACAGCTCCTTCAGGAACAGGAAAACATAGACGCACTGCGCGACGATAAGCCCGAGGTACAACGGTAGCTGGAGCCACCGAGAACTGAAAATCAGAAGCGGAAGGGGCCGCAGGGCTACCGGTGGTGCTTTTTGTTCCATGCCGCCGATTAACCGTCCCTACACGGAAAAGCCAGTGCGGTGGTACGACAGTTCTGGGAACCCGCGCAAAATATAAGGTGGTGCCGCCACTACCCCCCATGCAGCCGGCGCAGCACGTCTTCATTCGCGCGCGCCACCATCAGCCGCTTGATCTTCTGCGTCGGGGTCAGCAACCCATTCTCCACCGTAAACGGCGCCACGATCGCATGCTTGCGCACGCGTTCCGTGACCGACAACCGATGATTGGCTCGGCTCACCGCAAGGGCCACAGCCACGTCATCGTAGCCAACCGCTGGGACCAGCAGCGCACTCAGCCCCGCCCGTCCGTCGCCGGCCACCACGGCCTGCGCGATCTCGGGTTCCGCCATGAGCATGCCCTCGATCCGCGCGGGGGACACGTTCTCCCCGCCCGAGAGCACGATCATGTCCTTCTTCCGGTCGGTGATCCGCAGATAGCCATCGGCGTCCAGCGCGCCGATATCGCCCGTATGCAGCCACCCATCGACGATCGCGTGGGCGGTGTCCTCCGGCCGGCCCCAGTATCCGTCCATCATCAGATCGCCGCGCACCAGGATTTCGCCATCCTCGGCCAGGCGCAGTTCGACGCCGGTCAGCGGCGGCCCCACCGTTTCAATTCGGATCGCGTCAGGCGGATTGGCGCTGATCACCGGGCCGGCTTCGGTCTGGCCATAGCCCTGCAAAATCCGCACGCCGAGCGCCAGGAAGAATCGTCCGACATCGGGTTCCAGGCGCGCGCCGCCGGAAATCGCCGCGATCAGGCGGCCGCCGAACCGAGCGTGGATCTTCACCCGGACCAGCCGATCCAGGATCGGGTCAAGCAGCCGTTCGCCCAGCGACAGCGGCGCGCGGTCGATCCGTTTCAGCCCGATCGCCAAGGCACGTTCGAACAGACCACGCTTGAAGGGCGGTTGCCGCTCGACCTGCGCCAGCACGCGGGAGCGGATGACCTCCAGCACGCGCGGCACGGCGGTCAGGATCGTGGGGCGGACGGTCAGCATATCGGCCGCGAGGTGTTCGACGCCGCGCGCGTAGACGATTTCGGTGCCGATGCTCAGCAGGAAGAACTGCCCGACCGTGTGCTCATAGCTGTGCGACAACGGCAGGTAGGACAGATAGGTCTCGTGCTTCAGGTTCAGCGGCCGGACCAGGTCGAAGGCGCCGACGCAGTTCGACAGGATGGCGCGATGGGGCAGCATCACGCCCTTGGGCGCGCCACCGGTGCCGGAGGTGTAGATCAGGCACGCGAGCGCGGTGGACGGGATCAGCGCCGCTTCGGCCGCGATGTCGCCGGAGGGTGTGGTGGCGCTGGTCAGGCGGGTCCATTCCGGCCCGTCCATGGTGATCAGCAGATCGAGCCCATGCGCCTCGGCCGCGGCGGTCCGAAACCGTTCGGCCATCGCATCGGATGAAACGATTGCCGCGCGGGCACCACAATCCCGCAGGATGTGCGCGTGATCGGCTATGGTGTTGGTCGTATAGGCCGGCACCGGGACGGCGCGGATCGCCATCAGCGCGACCTCGGCGATCGGGTATTCGGGGCGGTTTTCCGCGCAGATCACCACCCGGTCGCCGGCCGAAATGCCGGCTTCCCGCAGCCCGCGCGCGAGCGAGGCTGTCATCCGGGCGAATTGGTCCCAGGCGATCGATTGCCAGACCCCGCCGCGAAAGGCGCGTAGCATGGGGTGCTTGGGCCAGGTTCGCGCGCGCGCGAACATCATGGCAGCCAGATTGGGCCAGGTCGGGTAGGTTTCCACGGGTCCTCCGGCGCGTGATGTCCACGCCGGCGGCCAGGGATGCGTCAGGCGGGGACCATTCCCGCCATCAGGGCCACAAGCTCATCCCGGCGCAACGGCTTGCTGGCCGTTCTGACGTTGGCGGCATCATGAAATTGCGCAATTCCGTTGGCAAGGCGCAGCATGCAGCGGCCATAGCCGGACATCACGACGATCCGCGCGTGGGGCCGCAGCAGCAGCATGTCGAACAGCAGGTCCAGGCCATCGATTTCGGGCATGACGACATCCAGCAGCGTCACATCCGGCTTGAAGTCGGAGAACGCGCGCATTGCCTGCGCTGGATCGGTTACAGCCATGACCTGAAAACCCGCCTCCTCCGCGATCCGTGTAAAAACCTGGGAGAAGCTTGCCGTGTCGTCGACAATCAGCAAACGAGACGCAAAGGCGATGTCATCCATAATAATTTGAACTCCGAAATAACGCTCCCTGTACCGAACGCCAGCACGACGACCGGTTTGGGAGGCGCTGGCCAGGGCCAGGCACCTCCGCCTCACTACAAAGCAGTTATAACGATCTGGAATTAGTCGGGTTCAACCTGCGTGATGGTCAGGGTTTCCCCAGGGCTGTTCAACGCTCTCAACTGACGCACCACTTCAGAAGGGGATCAAGGCCCTGCAGAGCCGCGGCGTATCTGTCTTGACTGAAGGTACTAGTCTTGTTTCGACGTAGGATATTGTAGGCAAAGCTGCGCAGTCTGGCGAACAC
>CAMCDA010000262.1 GCA_945873195.1 Asaia bogorensis | reverse complement strand
GGACCCCCGCATGCGCCGCGACCTGCTGGCGCATCTGGACGCGGTGACGCTCGACCCGCCGGTGCGCCAGGCGGTGGAGCGGATCAGGGACAACGTCGCGACCTAGCGCCGCTTGCATGGCAGGGTTGCCGGGTGTTTCCTTGCCGGGTTCGTCCTGACAACCGGAGTCGCCGCCGTTGGCCTATGCGCTGCAGCAACTGATCAACGGCGTTACCCTTGGCATGATCTATGGCCTGATCGCCGTCGGCTACACGATGGTCTACGGCATCATCGGCATGATCAACTTCGCCCATGGCGACATCTTCATGATCGGCGCCTTCCTGTCCCTGATCGCGCTGCTGGCGCTGTCCGGGCTCGGCATAACCTCGATCCCCATCGCGCTCGCCCTGACGCTGATCTTCGCCGCCGCGCTGGCCGCCTTGTATGGCTGGACGGTGGAACGCACGGCCTATCGTCCCCTGCGCGGATCGTTCCGCCTCGCGCCGCTGATCAGCGCCATCGGCATGTCGATCGTGCTGCAGAACTTCGCCCAGGTCAGCCAGGGCGCGCGGGTCAAGCCGATTGAGCCGATCGTCACGGGCGGTTTGCAACTGATGGAGCAGGATGGGTTCGCCGTTGCGTTGTCCTGGATGCAGGTGCTGATCATCGTGACCACCCTTCTGGTGCTTGCGATATTCACCTGGCTGGTAACGCGGACCGCGCTCGGCCGATCGATGCGGGCGTGTGAGCAGGACCTGAAGATGGCCGGGATTTTAGGCATCGACACCGACCGGACGATTGCCCTGACCTTCGTGATCGGCGCCGCCCTGGCCGCCGTCGCGGGGCTCCTGTTTACGCTGTACTACGGGGTCATCGACTTCTTCATCGGCTTCATCGCCGGGATCAAGGCCTTCACGGCCGCGGTCCTGGGCGGCATCGGCAGCCTGCCGGGCGCGGTGCTGGGTGGGCTGCTGATCGGGCTGATCGAGGTGTTCTGGTCGGCGTATTTCTCGGTGCAATACAAGGATGTGGCGGCGTTCTCGATCCTGATCATCGTGCTGATCTTCATGCCCACCGGCCTGATGGGCCGAGCGGAAGTGGAGAAGGTGTGATGGGGGTGGGGCTGGATGGTTGTGCCCGGATTCCCCCCTTGAGGGGGAGGGTTGGGGTGGAGGGTAGAAACGCCCCAGTCCGTGCCGCGGTGGGAAGAGCCGGGGTGGGTGATATCGCGGCGTCGACAGGGGCGCATCCATCCCTCCCCCCAACCCCCTCCCTCAAGGGGAGGGGGGGCGTGGAGACAACCATCCTTGCCCCGATCCGCGACGACAGGGGCGCTGCGACCGCCACCCCAACCACATGACCCCCATCCGCGACGCCCTCATCTCCGCCGCCGTAGCCCTCGGCCTGTTCGGCCCCATGGTCGGCCTCGTCACCCACAACGCCGCCGACGGGCTGGAACTGCAGTACCGCCCCATCGCCGTCGCGGTCCTTGTCGCGATCGTCTTCGCCGGCCGCCTCGCCATGCTAACCTGGAGAGGCCGAGCCAGTGCTCCCGTCGTGAAGGTGGAGCGGTTCGCTCATCTCGGCAAATACCTCGCCCCCGCGCTGCTGGCCCTCGCGGTGCTGCTACCCTTCAGCGGCTCGCGCTATTACGTCGACCTTGGAACCCTCGTCCTCACCTACGTCATGCTCGGTTGGGGGCTGAACATCGTGGTCGGGTTGGCGGGGTTGCTCGACCTTGGCTACGTCGCCTTCTACGCGGTCGGCGCCTATTCCTACGCCCTGTTCGCGGTCGAGTTCGGCCTGGGGTTCTGGATCTGCCTGCCCGTGGCCGGCATCCTCGCCGCCTTCGCGGGCGTCATGCTGGGCTTCCCCGTCCTGCGCCTGCGCGGCGACTACCTGGCCATCGTCACCCTGGCCTTTGGGGAGATCATCCGCGTCCTGCTCATAAACTGGGTCGGCTTGACCGGAGGCCCGGACGGCATCTCCGGCATCCCCCGCCCGACTTTGTTCGGGCTGGAGTTCAACATGAGCGGGGAGGAAGGCACCTTCGCCCATTTCTTCGGCCTGGAACCCGCGACGATCCACCGCGTGATTTTCCTTTATTATCTGATCTTTGCCCTGGCCCTGCTGACCAACTGGGTGACCCTCCGCCTGCGCCGCATGCCGTTGGGCAGGGCATGGGAAGCGCTGCGGGAGGATGAGATCGCGTGCCGGTCGCTGGGCATCAATGTAACGAATACGAAACTGACCGCCTTCGCGATCGGGGCCATGTTCGGCGGCTTCGCGGGTGCCTTCTTCGCCACCAGGCAGGCCTTCATCAGCCCCGAGAGCTTCAGCTTCATCGAAAGCGCCACCGTCCTGGCGATCGTCGTGCTGGGGGGCCTCGGCAGCCAGTTGGGCGTGGCGCTGGCCGCGGTCGTGATGGTGGGCGGGCTGGAATTGCTCCGGGAATTCCTGAGCTGGCTCGCCTTGCTCATCAACAGCCCGACCTTTGCCGAGGTGGCCAGCGAGTTGCCGACCTACCGCATGCTGATCTTCGGCCTGGCGCTGGTGGTCATGATGGTGGTCCGACCCCGCGGCCTTGTCTCCAGCCGCACGCCCACTGCATCCCTGGGCGCTCGGCGGGTGATCGCGGGGGACATGGTCTCGGAGGGGCGCGGCTGATGGATCCGCTGCTGACGGTGCGGAACCTGACGATGCGCTTCGGTGGCCTGAAGGCGGTCGATGACCTGTCGTTCGAGGCGCGGGCAGGGGAGATCACCGCGGTCATCGGCCCCAACGGCGCCGGCAAGACGACGGTGTTTAACTGCATCACCGGCTTCTACCGCCCGACCGAGGGTGCCATCACGCTGACCCACACCGATGGGCGGTCGTTTCCCTTGCAAACGATGCAAGGCCACCAGATCGCGGCCCAGGCCAAGGTGGCGCGGACGTTTCAGAACATCCGTCTGTTCTCGGGCATGACGGCGCTGGAGAACCTGTTGGTTGCCCAGCACAACACGCTGATGGCCGCGACCGGCTTCGGTGTCCTCGCCGTCCTGGGCCTGGGCGGTTATCGCGCGGCCGAGGCGGCGGGCATGGAGAAGGCCCGGTTCTGGCTCGACGCAACCGGCCTGACCGAGCGGGCCGACGATCCCGCCGGGTCCTTGCCCTATGGCGCGCAGCGGCGGCTGGAGATCGCGCGCGCGCTGTGCATCGACCCCGTGCTGCTGTGCCTGGACGAACCGGCGGCCGGGCTTAACCCGCGGGAGACGGATGAACTGAACACCCTGCTGCGCCGCATCCGCGACGGCGGCTGCTCCCTGCTGCTGATCGAGCATGACATGCGGGTGGTCATGGGCATTTCGGACCACGTCGTGGTGCTGGATCACGGCAAGAAGATCAGCGACGACACCCCCGCCGCCGTCCGCGCCGACCCCGCGGTAATCGCCGCGTATCTGGGCGAGGGCGATGAGGACGAGGCGGCATGAGGGTGGTAACGGAGAGGGGCATGGTTGGCGCCCCCACGCCAGAATTGTCGCGAGGCACGGCCGGTGCTTCGACGCCCCCTCTCCCCTCGTGGGAGAGGGTTGGGGTGAGGGGGCTCGCGGCGCGGACTGGGGCGTATCTACCCCCCACCCCAACCCTCCCCCTCAAGGGGGGAGGGGGCGAGGTATGACCACCCTTCTCTCCCTCACCGGCGTTTCCGCCTACTACGGCGCCATCCAGGCGCTGCGGGACGTCGACCTGACCGTGGAGGAAGGCGAGATCGTCACCCTCATCGGCGCCAACGGGGCCGGCAAGTCGACCCTCATGATGACCATCTGCGGCAACCCCCAGGCCCGCACCGGCCGCATCGTCTACGACGGCCAGGACATCACCGGCCTGCCGACCCACGCCATCATGCGCCGCCGCATCGCCCAGTCGCCCGAGGGACGCCGCATCTTCGGCCGCATGACCGTCTACGAGAATCTGCTGATGGGCGCGGAAGTTTCGGGCCAGACTGGCATCCCCGACCTGATGGAGCAGGTCTTCACTCTGTTCCCCCGCCTCAAGGAACGCCGAGACCAGCGCGGCGGGACCCTGTCGGGCGGCGAGCAGCAGATGCTCGCCATCGGGCGGGCGCTGATGTCGCGCCCGCGGCTGCTGCTGCTCGATGAACCGTCGCTGGGCCTCGCACCTTTGGTCGTGCGGCAGATCTTCGGGGCGATCCGGGACCTCAACCGCGAGACCGGGCTGACTGTTTTGCTGGTGGAACAGAACGCTTTTCAGGCGTTGCGGCTCGCGCATCGGGGCTATGTGCTGGTGAACGGCGCGATCACCATGGCGGGATCGGGTGCAGAACTGTTGGCGCGCCCGGAAATCCGCGCGGCCTATCTGGAGGGTGGACACGCGTGACCGACCGGCCGCTGCTGCGGCTGAACCCGGGACAGGGACGGCGCCTGCGCGCTGGCTCGCCCTGGGTTTTCAGCAATGAAATCGCGATGAAGCCCGAGTTCCGACAGATGCCACGGGGCGGATTGGTGCGGCTGGAAACCGAGGATGGCATCCGCCTCGGCACCTTCATGTTCAACCCCCACAGCCTGATCGCCGCCCGCCTGCTGGACCGCGACCCGGCGGCCGAGATCGACGTGGGCTGGATCCGATCCCGCCTGGCCCGCGCGATCGACCTGCGGGAACGCATCTGCGACACCCCGTTCCACCGCCTGGTTCACGCCGAGGGCGATGGGCTGCCGGGCCTGATCATCGACCGGTACGATGATGTCGCGGTGATCCAGGCCAACACCGCCGGAATGGACCGCCTGACCCCGATGATCGTCGAGGCGCTGCTGGCCCTGCTGCCGCTGCGCGCCATCGTCGCGCGCAATGACTCGGGAAGCCGAGCGCAGGAGGGGTTGGAGGAGAGTGTTGAACTGCTGCATGGGCTGGACGCCACGGCGATGGTGGAGGAAGGCGGCGTGCGCTTCCCCGTCGATCCGCTGTCGGGCCAGAAGACCGGCTGGTTCTATGACCAGCGTCCGAACCGGGACCGCGTGGCGGCGCTGGCGCGCGATGCCAGGGTGCTTGATGTCTGCTGCCATGTCGGGGCCTTCGGCCTGCGCTGCGCCTCGGCCGGTGCATCCAGCGTGACTCTTGTCGATACATCCGCCCATGCGCTGCGCCTTGCCACCCAGGCCGCCGCGTTGAATGAGGTTGCGGACAAGGTCATCACCCGGCGGGGGGATGCCTTCGACGTCCTGGCAGAACTGGGCGCGGCGAATGAGCGGTTTGATATCGTGATCTGCGACCCGCCGGCCTTCGCCAAGTCTCGCAAGGACGCCGAGGCCGGCCTGCGCGCCTATGGCCGCATGGCGCGTCTGGCAACGGCGGTGGTGGAACCGGGTGGGTTCCTGTTCACCGCGTCATGCAGTCATCACGCGCCGATGGAGGCCTGGTCGTCGCAGATCTCCTGGGGCCTGTTCCGTTCGCGGCGAGATGGGCGGGTCCTGTTCACCGGCGGCGCCGGCCCGGATCACCCTGTGCATCCGCATCTGCCCGAGACGCAGTACCTGAAGGGGATGCTGCTCTCGGTCGGGTAGGGATCGGGCGCTTGTCATCGGGGAGGAACCATCCTTCCGCGGTCCATCCCCCTGGGCGTCGGATTGACAGCGCGGGGCCATATTCCGACGCTCCCCCCACAACCAAAAGGGGAGTGCCACAATGACCATCGCGGAAATCTGCGCTCGGCATTACGAGGCCCATAAGGGCGATTGTTCCGGCTTCGCCCGTGCCGTCGCGCGGGACCTGGGTGTCCCGCTGGCGGGGTTGGCAAATGAGATCGCCGACACGCTCGCCGCGGGGACGGATGGGTGGGAGGTTCTGCCCGATGGGGCCGCCGCCGCCGCCGTGGCCTCGGAAAAGCTGGTCATCGGCGGCTTGCGAGGGGACCAGCAGGCAAAGCCGAGCACGCATGGGCATGTGGTGGTCGTGGTGCCGGGTTCGTTGAACCGGGGGAGGTATCCGACGGCGTGGTGGGGGAGCCTCGCGGGTCGTCCGGATAAGGATAAGACGATCAACTGGGCCTGGGCCGAGGCCGACCGCGACAACGTCGTTTACGCGGCGCACACGATTTCGGTGTAGGGCTGCCGCCCCTCCGTGGATCAGGAGCCGAACGCACCGTCGATGGAATGAGTGGTTCGCCGGGGCGGCGGCTAGCCTCGGCCTCCGGCTTCGGCGTGGCCGAACGTCAGATGCCGGGATGGCGTCGGCACGGCACGGCCGAGGTCACGCGCGGCCTCGATCCAGGTCTCGATCGCGTCCTGGACGTTCGCCACGGCTTCCTCGGGGGTTTCCCCATCGCTCATGCACCCCGGCAGGTCAGGGGCAAGGGCCAGGAACCCACCACCATCCTCCGGCGGCAGGAGCTCGATCACGATCGGATAGGTCAAGCGGGTCATCATAATGTCCTCACCAACTCAACATAGGCAATCAGTTTACGAATGTAGACTGGCTTGATCGGGCGTTTGAAGGGGATGGTCAGGATGTCCGCCACCAGGGGATGACTGACCTTGTAGTGGGAGCCTCCCCCACGCGGCGGGTCGCAGTTGATGCGATGGCGACGGCAGACCGCGACGACGTCCTGTATCGTCCAGCCTCCGGCCGGACTTCGCCGCATCCGGTCGAGAAGATCGTCCATTATTCATTTCGGCCTGACTGACGCTCTCGCAGGGTAGGCGCAAAGAGTTAACCCATCTTTAACGCCTTTTTGACCACTTACCGTAACGAACAGCCCGAAAATGGTGGAAATCCGCCATTTGACTCCGGGAATTCATTTGTAGTGCCATAATGTTTTGCGAAATCCATTGACGCCGCCGGCCGCCAGACCCACCTT
>CAMCDA010000261.1 GCA_945873195.1 Asaia bogorensis | reverse complement strand
CCGAATAGTTCAATCAGAAGAGCTTCAAGATCCGGACGGCTCAGCGCGGAAAGGGCGGGCGGCGGCGGCACATGATGCAGAGAGTCCACGACGCCGAATCGGTGCAAGAGAAAAATGCGGCGGTGCCCGTGGTTTTGCCCCTATTACGGAATTCCATGCTAAGCGATTGTGGTTGTTTGTATCTTACCGAACCACGAGAGTATGCGTTAAATCTATACAACCGTGCATTGGTATTGCAGTCTCGTTCTACCGAGCGCCGGTTGGAGTGATCGCCATCGCACTGTTGTTACATGCAACGAATACAACCTTGGTTCCGACATCGTGGTCGGAACAACCTCCGGATGCACAAGCAAACGACACCGCTCGTAACCGATGACGCAAACAAATCGGCACGAGCAGGAAGATGTCGAAAACATCGGGGCATGACTCCGAAAGCGGATCGGGTAGAAATCGTGTTGGATCAATCAGAGGCGTTCTGGAAAACCAAATCCTTGGCCGAGATGTCGCGCCCCGAGTGGGATTCACTCTGTGATGGTTGTGCCCGGTGCTGTCTCTACAAGGCGAGCCGTGAGTCGGATAACGCGGCAACCTGGACAAACATCGCCTGTCATTTGTTGGATCTGAAAACATGCAAGTGTACCAACTATGTCGGCCGCACGGATGGGTGCAACACGCTGACGCCTGAAAACTGGATGGATATCGCGTGGGTGTTGCCGCCGTCCTGCGCCTACCGCCTGGTTGCGGAAGGCAAGGACCTCGCGTGGTGGCATCCGTTGGTTTCGGGTGATCCTGAATCCGTGCATCGAGCCGGCATATCGGTGCGGGGCAAATGCGTGCCACCGAAGCAGGCGGGGCCGACCTGGCTCCATGTGGTGGATTGGCCTGCGCGTGTTCCCCGGGGCTTGCGCGCGCTGGCGAACCGGCCATCGGACTCAGATTATCCCGGGATTGAACCGCGCACCGATGATCACGCCGGCGCGGGGGACGCGCCACAGGCATCCTCGACCCGGGCGAAGGCAGGCGCACTGTCGCGGCGCACCAGCTTCGCGATGGAACCGAGCCCCCTTGGGGCGCCAGTTCACCGCTTTGTTGTTGGTGCCTATGAGGTGGTTCACGGCGAAAGCGCGGGTAGTGGCGGAGGAGCGGGCGTTCCGTCACACAGCAATGGACATCGCGTTGAGCCGCGCCACGATTATGGAAACGCATCCCTCGGCGTGAACAGGGGCGGCAGGCTCGGGGTCGGGCCACGGAATGAAGTGACGACCAACCCTGGTGCCTATGCCACCCGGTGAGGCGTGCCGTCGGGCGTCTTGTTCGAGAAGCGGTTCGGGCGGTAATGGGCGATCTTCGTGGCCGCCCATTCGTTACAAAAGGCCGCTCATCAGGGAACCATCGGTCCAATGGCATATTCGGCTTGGACTCGCGGGCGGACAATCGCCCTTGTTCTGACCTGCACGCTCGCGCCGGCCCTGCCGGCCGCCGCCGCGCCCGCGATGACCGGGCTGATTTCCTGGCTCGATGCCAATGATGCCGCCACGCTATCCCTGGGCGGGGCGAGCGTCAGCCAGTGGCGCGACAAAAGCGGCAACGGCAATCACGTCAACCAGGCGGCATCCGGCGCGCAGCCGACCTACACGGCCGGCTACACGCCCAACGGATCAGCCGCGATCGTCTTCGATGGCGTCAACGACATCATGCCCTATGTGCTGGGGCCGACGCTGACGCAATTCTCCATGTTCATCGTGTGGAACCAGATTTCCACGCCGGGCGGATACGCCAGCGGCGATCACTACCCGGCATTCATCGGGTCGGGCGATATCAACGCGCCCGGGCGCTACATGGCGATCGAGATTGGGCAGCATGCCGGGACCAGCCCGAATATGCTCGATATAATCGGCGGCTATGACAACGACTCGCGCGCCACCCTTACGGGGATCGCCGCCACCGGGGCGGTCCGGTCCATGAGCGTGACGTCTTCCAACACCGCCGACACCCAGGTGTGGTTGAACGGCGAAGCCGCGGCCATGTCGACGACCGGCTCCCCCACCGCCTGGAACTTCACCCTCGGTAACGCCGCCGGCGACGGTCCGCTCGGCCTGGGCGGAGTGAACTGGCCATCGCAGAACGCCGTGATCTACGACAATGTCGCGATCTCGGCCGTGCTGATCTACGACCGGGTCCTGACAACGAACGAGCGTCAGCAGACCGAGGGCTTCCTGGCCACCGAATACGGGGTGAACGTGCCCGAGCCCGCGACGGGCGCGCTGTTGGCCCTGGGCGCGTTGTCGGTGGCGTTCGGACGGCGCGGCCGCGCCAAGCGCTGAATTCGGACGGATGAGCTGATCGCGGACGAGCCTCGGACCGATCGTGACCGGCGTTCCCTCGTCATGGGCGGGCTCGACCCACCCATCGCCGGGCACGCAGGTGTCTGAAATAGCGCGATAAACCCATCCAAGGAGTCCTTGGCGATGGACGGGTCGAGCCCGTCCATGACGGGATTCCCCACGCGCCACGGACCCGTGCAGACCGTGCCCCCCATTGCCCCGCTCCCTGGCGCGGGTAATCTCTCCCGCATGAGCTACACAATCGGTATCGACGTCGGCGGCACCTTCACCGACATCGTCGTCTCTGGCCCCGACGGCCGGACCATCATCGCCAAGGCGTCCACCACTCCGCGCGACCAGTCGGATGGGGTGCTGGACGGCATCGCGCTCGCCGCTGAACGCCTGGGCCTGTCCGCCACCGCCCTGCTGGGCCAGACGGCGCGCATCGTCCATGGCACCACGGTCGCCACCAATGCCCTGCTGGAGGGCAAGACCGCCCGCATCGGCCTGCTGACCACTGAAGGCCATCGCGACGTGATCGAGATGCGGGAGGGTCTGAAGCCCGAGCGCTACAACCTCCGCATGGCCCCGCCCGATCCGCTGGTGCCGCGCCGGTTGCGCCTGGGCGTCAAGGAACGCACGCTGAATGACGGGACGGTGGAAACCGAACTGGATATCGCGTCGCTGAATGCCGCGATCGAGCAACTGGCGGCCGAGGATGTCGCCGCGGTCTCGATCTGCTTCCTCCATTCCTGGCGCAATCCGGAACACGAACGCGCGGCCGAGGCCGCGGTGCGTGCCCGGATGCAGCAGGCCTATGTGACCACGTCGTCTGACGTGCTGCCGCAGATCAAGGAGTTCGAGCGGTTCTCCACCACCGTGGCGAACGCGGCGGTCGGGCCGGTGATCCGCAACTATCTGGGCCGCTTGCAAGGGCGGCTGGCCGAGGCCGGCTACGCGGGCGAATTGCTGGTGATCCTGTCGCATGGCGGCGTGGCCTCGGTCGCCGAGGCGACGCGCCTGGCCGCCGGCACGGCGCTGTCGGGTCCCGCCGGTGGCGTGGCCGCGGCGGTGGCCTTGGCGCGGGAGGGGGTGGCGGACAATCTGGTCGCCTTCGACATGGGCGGGACGTCCACCGATATCGCTTTGGTGCGGGATGGGCAGCCGACTTTGTCGGATGGGAAGACCGTGGCCAATGCCCGGATCGCGCTGCCGAGCCTGGATATTGTGACGTTGGGGGCTGGGGGCGGGTCGATCGGGAAGATTGATCGGTCCGGGCTGCTGGCGGTTGGACCCGAAAGCGCGGGGGCCGATCCGGGGCCGGCCTGCTATGGCCAGGGCGGCACTCAGCCTTCCGTCACG
The DNA here is from genome assembly GCA_945873195.1 of Asaia bogorensis. Taxonomy (GTDB): domain Bacteria; phylum Pseudomonadota; class Alphaproteobacteria; order Acetobacterales; family Acetobacteraceae; genus Rhodopila; species Rhodopila bogorensis_A. Next base: position 3,151 of record CAMCDA010000261.1, on the reverse strand, counting down.
GACGCGAACCTCGTGCTGGGCTACCTGGACCCCGCCAACTTCCTGGGCGGGCGCCGGGTGCTGGATGTCGCGGCGGCGACGGCGGCGGTGGAAAGCGTGGCCACGAAGCTGGGAATCGGCGTGGCGGAGGCCGCGGGCGGCATCCATCGTTTGGTCAACACGCGCATGGCCGATGGCGTGCGGGTGGCCACCGTGCGGCGTGGCGTTGATCCGCGCGGGTTTACCCTGCTGGCCTTTGGCGGCGCGGCGGGGCTGCATGTCTCGGCTGTCGCGGCTGAACTCGGGATGGCGCGGGTGGTCGTGCCCGTCGCGGCCTCGGTCCTGTCGGCCTGGGGGATGCTGAACACCGACCTGCGGGTGGAGCTGACGCGGAGCCAGGGCCAGATCGCCGGGATCGACGTGGACGCGGTCCGCGCCTCCTACGCCGAGATGGAGAAGGAAGGCCGCCAGCGGCTGGCGTGGTTCGATGGGGAGGTCGCCGTCCAGCGTTCCGCCGACATGCGGTATGGGGAGCAGGTGTTTGAGATCCCCGTCGCCCTGGACGGGCTGGATTGGTCATCCTCGACGTTGGCCCTGGATATCGAGAACGCGTTCCATGCGGCGCATGAGCGGTTGTACACCTACGCGCTGCGGGACCAGCCGGCCGTGCTGGTGAATGCGCGGGTGTCCGCGATCGGACGGTTGCCGGCGACCGCGAGCGGGGTAGGGGGCGGGGCCTTGGGGCCGGCCGCTCCGAAGGCTCAGCGGCGGGTGTATCTGGGCGGGTGGCTGGACGTGCCGGTGTATGACTTCCTGGCGTTGGCGCCGGACCAGGTGGTGGCCGGGCCGGCGGTGGTCGAGTCGGACACGACGACGGTGCTGCTGCGGGCTGGGGATCGGGCGCGGTATGATCGGCGGGGTTGGCTGGATGTTGCGGTGGGGTAGGGGTTACCCCACCCCCATATTGTCCAGCAGCCGGACGCTGCCCAGCTTCGCCGCCGTGATCAGCCGAGCGCCAGGGCGCGCGGCGGGGATGGGGGTGAGGCTGGGGCCGTCGACCAACGCGAAATAGTCCACGCCGAAGCCTGCCTGCGTCAGGTGCGACCGGATCGCGGCCAGCACGGGTTCGGCGTCCCGCCCATCCTTCAGCGTGGCGATCGCCGCCCGCAGTCCTTGGGGCAGGGTCGGCGCCAACGCGCGTTCGTCCGGCGTCAAGAAACGGTTGCGCGATGACAGCGCGAGGTCATCCGATTCGCGGACCGTTTCGACACCGATGATCTCCAGCGGCAGCAGCAGGTCGGCGACCATGCGCTTGATGACCTGCAATTGCTGCCAGTCCTTTTCGCCGAAATAGGCGCGGTCGGGGCGGACCTGGCCGAACAGCTTGCAGCAGACGGTGGCAACGCCGCGGAAATGACCGGGGCGGGCATCACCTTCCCACCGTCCGGCGGGGCCTTCCACGGTGATCGTGGTGGTGTCATCGGGCGGATACATCGTGGCGACGTCGGGCATCCAGACCAGGTCGCAGCCGCATTCGCGCAGTTTCGCCAGGTCGCCTTCCTCATCGCGGGGATAGCGCGACAGGTCCTCGGACGCCCCGAACTGTAGGGGGTTCACGAAGATGGACGTCACGGTGGCGGCGCCGGAGGCTACGGCGGTCCGCACGAGGGTCTGATGCCCCTCATGCAGGGCGCCCATGGTGGGCACCAAGGCGAGGGAGCCACGCTGGGCGCGCAGGGCGGCGCTGGCGGCACGCAGATCGGTCAGGGTTCGGGCAATCAACATGACCCCACCTTGGTGCAACGGCGAACAACGGGCAACATGCCGGCTTGTAACGCAGATGCGCGAAATCGGGAGTGGACCATGAAGTTGCAAGGACAGATCGCGTTGATCACAGGCGGATCGCGCGGGATCGGGCGGGCGACGGCGCTGGCTTTCGCGCGAGAGGGGGCGGACATCGCGTTCACGCATTTGAACGATGATGCCAAGGCCGAAGAAACGGCGGCGGAAATCCGCGCCCTGGGCCGGCGGGCGATGCACCGGTCGGCGGACGCGGCGGATATCGCGGCGACGCGGGCGTTCGTGGCGGATGTGGAAGCCGGATTCGGACCGATCGACGTGCTGTTCAACAATGCCGGGATGAACATCCGCAAGCCGTTCGAGGCCTATACCGAGGACGACTTCGATCGTTTGATGGCCGTGCACCTGAAGGGCATGTTCTTCATGGCGCAGGCCGTTTACTCGGGGATGGTAGCTCGCGGGAAGGGCTGCATCATCAACGTGGCGTCTCAGCGTGGGCTGAAGGGGGCGGTGAACTCGGCGCCTTATTCCGCGGCCAAGGCGGCGATCATCGGGCTGACGCGGTCCTTGTCGTGGGAGGCAGCGCCGAAGGGCGTGCGGGTGAACGCGGTGGCGCCGGGGCCTGTGGACACGGACCTGACGGCGACGATGGATCCGGCGGATCGGGCGGCGTTCATCGCGGCGCTGCCGGTGGGGCGGTTTGGCCGGCCGGAGGAAATCGCCGCGACCGCGCTGCTGCTGGCGGGTCCGGATGGCGGGTTCTTCGTGGGAGCAACGCTGTCCCCGAATGGCGGGGATGTGATGCACTGACGCGGCATCAACGATTTATTCATGAGTTAGCCCCATAACGACAGAACTGGCGGGAATGAGCCCGCCGGTTCAACGCTGGGAGGACAGAGATGTTAACGCATCTCCTCATCCTGCTGCTGATCGTGGTGATCCTTGACCTCAAAGTCAAGATCAACATCGAGAAGCGGTAGGGGAACGGGCCGGTCCGTTCGCGGGCCGGCCTTCCCCCAGTGGTCCTCGGGAAAAGATGGGCGCGACGCGGTGAAGCCCTGCGGCATCAACGATTTATTCATGAATTAGCCCCATAACGACAGAACCGGCGGGAATGAGCCCGCCGGTTCAACGCTGGGAGGACAGAGATGTTCCTGCATCTCCTCATCCTGCTGCTGATCGTGGTGATCCTTGACCTCAAAGTCAAGATCAACATCGACAAGCTGTCAGTAGCACACGATATGTCCGGTTTAGGTAGCACACGATCTGTCCGGTTCATGCTGGCCTCTTTGGGGGCCTGGGATGCGCCGGTCAGAAGCCCATCAGGGTGTGCGGATGATCAAATTCCGGAGCGTGTTCGAGCGTTATGGTA
>CAMCDA010000260.1 GCA_945873195.1 Asaia bogorensis | reverse complement strand
AGGTGGGTCTGGCGGCCGGCGGCGTCAATGGATTTCGCAAAACATTATGGCACTACAAATGAATTCCCGGAGTCAAATGGCGGATTTCCACCATTTTCGGGCTGTTCGTTACGGTAAGTGGTCAAAAAGGCGTTAAAGATGGGTTAATCCATGGCTCTCCGCCGAAGCGCTGCGTTCGATCATCGAAACGCTGGACGCGATTCCGGCAACGGTCGATGGAAACCGCGAAATGCTGATGTGGCTGCGCGGCGAACGCGGTTGGTATGACGAAGCCGAAAAGCGCCATCGCCGCGTTCAGCTGGTCGATTTCGAGCACCCCGACGCGAACGCATTTCACGTTTCGTGGGAGTGGACGCTTAAGCCGCCCGCCCGCAAGGGCAACCGGGCGGACGTGATGTTTCTCGTCAACGGCGTGCCAGTCTGCATTGTTGAGCACAAGAACCCGAAGGACGGCGACGCGATCGAGCGCGGGATCAAGCAGCTTCGGCGCTATGAAATCGAGACGCCGGAGCTGATCGGAGCACCACAGATCTTTAACGTCACCAACCTGCTCGATTATTGGTATGGAGTCACTTGGAACGCGACTCGTCGCGACATGGCGCGCTGGAAGCAAACTCCCGACGAGGCCTATCGCTTTGCAGTGCAGTCGTTTTTCGAGCGCACGGATTTTCTGCGCACACTACAGCACTGGATTTTGTTCTACGTCCAGGACAGCGAGACTCGGAAATCGATCCTGCGCCAGCATCAGCGCCGCGCCATCGACGCGGTTGTCGCCCGGTGCGCCGACCCGACCCAGACGCGCGGCCTCATCTGGCACACGCAGGGCTCGGGCAAGACGTTCACGCTGCTCACCGCCGCAAAGCTTATCCTCGAACAGAAGGAGCGCTTCCAGAACGGCACGGTGATTCTCGTCGTCGATCGCACCGAGCTTGAAGGTCAGTTGAAGGGCTGGGTCGAGCGTGTGCTCGGTGAGATACAGAACCAGGATATCGCAATCAAGCGGGCGAATACGAAGGCCGAGCTTCAGCAGCTTCTGGACGCCGATTTCCGCGGGCTGATCATCGCGATGATCCACAAATTCGAGGCGATCCGAAAGGATTCATCCAACCGCGGCAACATTTTCGTTTTCATCGACGAGGCGCATCGCTCCGTCGCCAAGGACCTCGGCACCTACCTCATGGCGTCAGTGCCGAAAGCGACGATTATCGGCTTTACCGGCACGCCTATTGCCAACACCGAACAAGGGACGGGAACGTTCAAGATTTTCGGAGCCGGGGACGAAACCGGCTATCTCGACAAGTATTCGATTAAGGAATCGATCGCCGACGAAACTACGCTGCCTATCAAGCACGTCCTGGCGCCGAGCGAGATGACCATGCCAGTCGATCGGCTGGACAAGGAATTCTTCGAGCTCGCCGCCGCCGAAGGCGTGACCGATATCGAAGAACTGAACAAGGTACTCGATCGGGCTGTTGGTCTGCGCGCCTTCCTGAAAGCGGATGATCGCGTGGCCAAGGTGGCGGCTTTCGTCGCCGAGCACTTCAAGGAAAACGTGCTGCCCCTTGGCTACAAGGCGTTCGTGGTTGCGGTCGATCGCGAAGCCTGCGCCAAGTACAAGCAGGCCCTCGATAAGCTGCTGCTGCCGGAATGGACGGAAGCCGTCTACACCGAGAACGCCGCCGATGTAGTTGATCGGCCGCTCGTGGCCGAGCTTCAACTGACTGAAGAACGCGAGGAAGATGTCCGCCTGCTGTTCAAGAAAGCCGATCGGGATCCGAAAATCCTAATCGTCACCGACAAGCTGCTCACCGGCTACGACGCACCTCTGCTCTATTGCCTCTATCTCGACAAACCGATGCGGGATCACGTCTTGCTTCAGGCGGTCGCCCGTGTGAACCGGCCCTATGTCGACAAGGAAGGCATTCAAAAGAAGGTCGGCCTCGTAATCGACTTCGTTGGCGTGCTGCGCGAGCTAAAGAAGGCGCTGCAATTTGACTCATCGGACGTGGACGGGGTGATCGAGGACCTTGATCTTCTGATGCGCGATTTTCTCGACAAGATCGCAATGGCAAAAGTCGACTATCTCGATGCAGGCGAAGGCGGCGACGCCGATGAGCGCCTTGAGCGCCTCGTCTATGGGCGTTTTCTAGACCCGGAACCGCGCAAGGCGTTCTTCGAAGCTTACAAGGATATCGAAAATCTCTGGGAAATCCTATCTCCGTCCAAGGAGCTTGTCGATCACATCGGCACGTTCAAGCGCCTGGCGCAACTCTACGCCGCAGTTCGGAACGCCTATGCCGACAAGGTCGGCTTCATTGCTGATCTCGCTTACAAGACGCGACGACTGGTCGAACAGAACGCGATGCAAGAGGGCCTCGGTCGTCTCACCAAGAGCGTTACCTTCGATGTGAAGACCCTCGAAGCCCTTCGTTCAGACAAGGGCTCCGACGAGGGCAAGGTTTTCAACCTCGTCCGCGGGTTGCAAAAAGAGATCGACGATAATCCCGATGCGGCACCGGTGCTTCAACCCTTGAAGGACCGGGCCGAACGAATCCTCAAGGACCTCGAAAACCGCAACACGACCGGACTGGCGGCGATGGACCTTCTCGTCGCGCTAGCCACCGAGAAAGACACTGCGGCGAAGGCAGCAAAGGATACAGGCTTAGCTCCGAAGGCATTTGCCAGTTTTTGGGCGCTTCGAGACAGCCCAATTCTGAAGCGCGGAGGTATCGCCCCCCTCGAACTAGCCAAGGAAATCGAGAAGTTGATGGCGCGCTTTCCAAACGCGAAGGTCAACGCCGATGAGCAGAGACAGCTACGAGCAGCGCTATATAGACCACTCCTTACTGTTGATAAGGACGAGCGCACTCAAGTCGTCGATCTGATCATCGATATTGTATCGCAATGAAGTGGGCAATGATCGACGCACTTACGCCGGCAGCAAGGCTCAGACGCAGCGTCGACCATTGGTCCGTCCGGCTCCGCGTCATGCCGCGCGTGGTCCGCGTTCAGAGAATGACGCGGAAATGGGGATCTTGTTCGACCACCGGCACAATTTCTCTTGCGGTCGACCTCGACGAACAGGCCAAAAGTTTTCAGGATTTTGTCATCGTACACGAGCTGCTACACCTGAAGGTGCCCAACCATGGCCGTCTGTTTAAGGCCCTGATGACTGTGCATGTGCCAGGATGGCGGGAACTCGAAGTTGCGCGCCGTAAACAGCGGGGTGTTTCAATGTCGATCCAAGGTGAGAACGCCCACGGAACTGGGACACACTGAGCGGCCACAGCCTATGAGCCAACTAACATTGAGCGTTGCTCCTGCCACGCCACTGCAAACGGCTCCATCAGCACCGCCAGCGTCATCTCCGCCGGCTGCCGCCCGTCGAGAATTGCCTCGACGATGAATGGTGCCAATAGTGTCAGCCGCAGAACCCGACTGACATAGGAAGGGTTGATCTTCTCGGCAGCGGCAATCTCCTCGAGGGTCCCGTAAACCCCGGTTTCCAGCAGTTTACGCCAACGAAAGCCGCGCGCGATTGCCTTGATCATGGTGTTGTCAATCCGCGCTCTGGGGGAAACCCAGCCTGATGCCCCGTCCGGGGTGATGATCTGCTTGCGGCCACCGCGATTGCGGATGGTGAAGGGTATCTCGACGGTGACCGTCCGGGTCTGTTCCATCAGGCAGCCCGCCGGTTGGCAGCGGCAATTCCCGCGAGGTCCTGAACCATGCGGGCGACGCCTTGAACCCGCAGGCGCATCTTGAGCCCGGCAAGACCAACGTCGATGCGATCGACCAGAAGCTGAATGACCCGGGTTTGCTCTGCGGGAAAAAGCTCATCCCAGAGCGGGTCCAGCCCGGCCAGAACCTCACGCACGCCGTCCTCTGACAGGTCGCCAAGTTCTGGGCGGGCGGAGAGCCATGTGGCGATAATGACTTCTGGCGCTCGCAGCATGCCCCGCAGCTGGTTCACCACAGCATTCTCGATCTCGGCGGCGGGCACGCGGCTCACGGGACAGCCATCCGCACCCCTTTTGATCACGGACTGACTGACGTAATAACGGTAGAGCTTGTCGCCTTTGCGCGAATGGGATGGGCTCATGGCGCAGCCGGTTGGGCCAAACAGCAACCCCCGCAACAGCGCCGGCGTCGATGCCCGCGTGCTACCGGCGCGCATTCTCGGGCTGACCTGCAGGGTTGCACGCACCCTGTCGAAGAGCTCCCGGCTGACGATGGGCTTGTGTTCGCCGGGATAGGCTGTCCCCTTGTGGACGGCATCACCGATATACACCCGGTTGGCGAGGAGCTTGTAGAGGAACCCCTTGTCAACGAGCCGCCCGCGCCGGGTGCGAACGCCCTCAGTAACAAGAGCCCGCGCCAAGGCGGTTGCCGATCCCACCGCGACGAACCGCTCAAAAATCATCCGGACGATTGCGGCCTCGCTCTCCTTAATGATGAGCTTTCGGTCCTTGACCTCATAGCCCAGCGGGACGTAGCCGCCCATCCAGATGCCGCGCTTGCGGGACGCTGCCACCTTGTCGCGAATTCGCTCGCCGATCACCTCACGCTCGAATTGCGCGAAGCTGAGCAAAATATTCAACGTCAACCGCCCCATCGACGTCGTGGTGTTGAAGGCCTGGGTGATGCTGACGAAGGTCGCGTTATTGCGATCGAACACCTCCACCAGCTTGGCGAAGTCCATCAGGGCGCGCGACAGGCGATCGATCTTGTAGACGACGATGACGTCGACCAGCCCTTCCTCGATGCCGGCGAGCAGCCGTTTCAGCGCGGGTCGTTCCAGTGTGCCCCCGGAGACGCCGCCGTCGTCGTAGCGATCCCGGATCAGGACCCAGCCCTCGGCCCGCTGGCTGGCGATATAGGCCTCGCACGCCTCGCGCTGGGCGTCGAGGGAGTTGAACTCCATGTCGAGCCCCTCCTCGCTCGACTTCCTGGTGTAGATCGCACAGCGCCGTTTCTGCACGGACGCCGGCATCCCTGTGTTGGTTGGCTTGCGGGTCATGCTGCCCCCTGCCGGCTCTTCAGGCCGAAGAACACCAGGCCGTTCCAGCGGGTGCCGGTGATGGCGCGGGCGATGGCGGACAGCGAGCGGAACCCCCTGCCCTGGTATTCGTAGTCGTCGGCCCGCACCGTCACGCGGTGCTCGACGCCCTGGTATTCCCGCACCAGGGTGGTGCCGGCGATCGGCTTCCGGTCCGCGCGGATGCGACGGATGGTGAGGTTGCCGCCATCCAGTTGCTCTCCCAGGGCTTCGAGGCGGGCGATCGTCGAAGGCTTCAGGCCGCCATAGGCGAGCTCCTGCACCCTGTACGCCAAGCGGTTGCGGAGGAATTTCTGGTTGTAGGGCGGTGGCTCGGTTGCAAACAGGTCTCGCCACTGCTGTTTGAGGTCGGGCGTGGCCATCGTCGCCAGTGCCGCCAATCGGCCCAACACATCCGTCGTTGGGATCGAGGGGATTGCCGGCGTTGGCTGAGTGCCGGCCTTGATCTTTCGGGTCATGCGCGTCTCCGTGAAATCGGGTTCGCATGACCGCGCTGGGGGGCGGTATCGCGTAGCGAATTGTCTCCTGGGTCGTCGGTTTGACGGGCGAGTTCCTCGGCATCGCGGCTGCGGAGCCGCGCCAGCCCGCGGGCGAGGAGGGTGCAGACCTCGCGGAGGTGGGGTGGGAGATGATGGCTCGGCGTGGGGGCTGGGGTGGAGACAGTGGAACGCATGAACAACCGCCGCGATCGATGTCGATGGGCGACCGGTAGGGGGACTGATCTCCGGGATAAAGAGTAATCACGACGGTATCGGGACCGAGCGAAAACAAAGGAATTCTAGCGCGGCAGTGACGAAGGCGCGAGATCACCGCTCGGCTATCGCAATCCTCATCCCTGGGTTGGCGGCCTAGCAAGCGTCACTGACCTCCGGTCACCGGCGCCTCGCGCCTGCCTCTGGCCGACTGATTGCTGGTGGCAGGCGGCGCCCGACCGTCGTGCGGGATGCCGTGCGACGCACTGGCTGAGGTCGTCATCCTTCTCGGCATCAGATCCGTCCGGCATCAATGACGCGAACCGTCCGACGCCTCCAGCCGGACGTCGAAGGACAGAAACCGATCAAACAGGGCGGTCTTGCGGTAGAGATGACGGCGCGCATACGCCGGACCTCCGCCGTCAGCATCCCTGGCCTCCAGCAAGCCGAACCATAGCAACGTGCGCAGAATGCGCGCCTCCATCGCGGAACTGCCGGAATCCCAGGTGCTATCGAGAACCCCGTTGACCGGAATTGTGCATAGCCGGGTCAGGCGTTCGGGGGTCTCCCACTCATTGGCCGCGGCGGACAAGGACCAAAGGACACGACCCGCATCCCGCTGCGGCCAGTCCCCATGCAGGCCGCGACAGAGATAGCTCAGATCAAGACCCCGGAACGTCCGATCGAACAGGATCGCCTGCAACGATGGTAGGCCTTGTGGGAGGAGCATCTTGCGGCCGAACGGCGTCATCCGGAGATACCCTTTGTGCCGGCGGAGCAACTTGCACGCCATGACAAGATGGCGAACAAAGAACAACGGCAGGACGTCGGGTTCGTTGACCGCCTTGTTGTGACGCAGCACGTCTGCCTTGTCGAACGCTGGCCAGGTGAATGCGTCCAACATCGCCGCGACGACGGCGCGGGACAGGTTTCCGGTGGCCGTCAGTTGCAATCCCGGCTCGATCGAGGCCGCCCGCAAGAGGATGATGGTGTTCCGAGCGATGGCCGACTGGTTGATCTCCTCGATCGACAGGTCGGTGGCCATGTGGATCGGCCCCTCGGTCGGCGATCGCGGAAACGCCAGGGCGTTGAAGCTGTCGATATCAAGCAGCGTCCATGCGGGCTCGATGCCGCCGAGCCAGGCCTTGACCCTATCATTCTGGAGGAAACCGGGGGCTACCATGACGC
>CAMCDA010000259.1 GCA_945873195.1 Asaia bogorensis | reverse complement strand
CTCACGGCCCTCTCGACCACGCCGGCTTCACTCATCCTCGCTTTATCCGGATAACGCTGGCCCCGCCGTACCTCCACGAGCGCCTTTCTTGCTCACGGTGGGGGGCTTGGGAGTTACCAGTATCTCAATCTTTTGCGATTCGTGTGGTGACAGGTCCGTGGTTTCCGACCTAGTATAATTACTCATGGATGCCCGCATTCAAACGGCGATCCCCCTTGATTGCCCCACCAATCCGATCTTTATCGTTGGCGCGCCACGATCAGGCACGACTTGGCTCGCGAAAATCTTCGACAGCCATCCAGACGTCCTGTATCGCCACGAACCGGACCAATATCTGCCCGCGCCCCCCGACCTCCATGAGGCCGACCTGCCCGGGCTGTTCGCGGCCTGGTGCCGGGATACCAGCCTGCGCACCGCGGCCAAGCGACCGTTCTTCCGCAAATCATGGCAACCCGCGCCGCTGCGTTTGACCCGGGCCGCCCTCGCCTATGGGATGATGGCGGCCACCCGCCTGCCCCTGCCACAGCCAGCCCGTTGGTCCGTCCCTGACCTGGGCGATACAAGCAAGGCGCGCCCGGTGATCAAGACCGTGGAGTGGTGCGACGGCATCGGCCTCGCCGCCCGCCATCTGCCCGACAGCCGCACGGTCGTCATCCTTCGCCGCCCCCGCGGACAGGTCTTTTCGGTCATGCGGGGCGCTCGGCAACGCCGGTTTGAACTTCGCCAGTCCGGCGACATGCCGCTGAATGAAGCACGGGCGATGGCCCACGCCGCGCGCCGCGGGATTGATCCCGCCGACTTCATGGCCCTGCCGGAAGCCGCGCGCTATGCCTGGGATTGGGTCGCGTTCAACGAAACGATCGAGCAAGGCGTCGCCGGCCGAACCAACGTCCGCACCGTGCTGTACGAAGACCTGTGCGAACGGCCGGAAGAACTCGCCCGCGAGCTTCTGGACTTCGCCGGTCTGCCATGGCACCAGCAGACCGAGGCGTTCGTGCGGGAGAGCACCACCGCATCCTCGGATGGCCGGTATTACGGTGTGTTCCAGAACGCCATCCGCGCAGCCAATCGCTGGCGCACCGACATGCCGATCTCCGACCAGAAAGCCGTCGCTGCGGTCGCTCGGCAATCCGCCCTGGCACGGCATTGGCCCGATCTCCTCCGGGAAGAAGCATGATAATCGCGTGACAATCCGCGCCCGCCAAGCCAGACTCGGCGCGTGAATGTCCTAGCCCCACCCAAGGCCCGCCTGCGGATCGAGATCGTCCACGACCTCGTGTGCCCCTGGTGTTACCTGGGCGTCCGCCGGCTGATGCGCACGCTGCGCCGCCGGCCTGACCTGCTGTTCGAACTCACATGGCGGCCCTTTCTCCTCAATCCCGACATGCCCCGCTTCGGCATGTCCCGCCCCGACTACGTCATCCGCAAGTTCGGCGGGGAAGAACGCGCGCGCCGGCTGTATCAGGCGATTTCGGAAACCGGGCGCGGGGAAGGCATCCAGTTCCGATTCGATCGTATCCGCCGTACGCCATCGTCCATCGACGCGCATCGGCTGGTTCGTTACGCGGGGCGGTTCGGACGGGCGGATGCGATGGTGGAGATGCTGTTCTCGGCCCATTTCACCGACGGCCACGATATCGGCGACCACCATGTCCTGACGGCAATCGCGGTTGCCTGCGGCCTGGATGCCATCGACACGGCGCGGTTCCTCGCATCCGAGGACGAGGCCGACGTCGTCCACGCCGACAACCTGCGGGCCCATCGCCTGGGCATCAACGGCGTGCCCTGCTTCGTGATCGGCGGAGAACACGCGATCGCCGGCGCACAGGAACCCGAAGTGATCGAGCGGTTGCTGGATGTCGCGGCTGTGGACGCGCTTGGGGAATAACGCGGCCGTGGACGCGCTGGGGGCGTAACCCACCGCCAGGATTGGCCGGACCACCCGGATCGTGCGATACAGGCCGGCCCGCGACGCGAACGCCGAGCGGGCCATGAAACACGGGGCGCCGGCCAATGCCGCCCCGGCTGCGAGGACCCATGAGCCTGATCGTACCCGGCGGCATCGACTGCGACATCCACCCCTCGGTGCCCAGTCTCAAGGCCCTGCACCCGTATTTGTCCGACCACTGGCGCGAAATCATCATCCAGCGCGGCATGCACGAGCTTGACTCGATCTCCTACCCCGTCAACGCGCCGCTTTCCTGCCGCCCCGATTGGCGCCTGCCCGGCGGGGCCAAGCCTGGCTCGGACCTCGATGCCCTGCGCCGCCATGCGCTGAACCCGTTCCAGACCTCCATCGCCATCGCCAACTGCCTGTATGGCGTGCAGCTTCTGTTCAGTGAGGACATGGGCGCCGGCTTCGCCAAGGCCGTGAACGACTGGATGGCGAAGGAATGGCTGGACAAGGAACCGCGCCTGCGCGCCTCCATCGTCGTGCCCGCCCAAAGTCCGGAACTGGCGGTCGAGGAAATCAACCGCGTCGCCCCTGATCGCCGCTTCGTGCAGATCCTGATGCTGGTGATGGGCGACCAGCCGCTGGGCAAGCGCCACTACTGGCCGATCTACGCCGCGGCCGAACGCCATGGTCTGCCAATCGGTATCCATGCCGGCAGCGCCTACCGCCACCCTGTCACGCCCCTCGGCTGGCCCACGTACTACACCGAGGACTACGCCGCCCAATCCGCCGCCTTCCAGCAGGGTCTGTCGTCCCTGATCTGTGAGGGCGTGTTCACCAAGTTCCCCGACCTCAAGGTCGTGCTGCTGGAATCCGGCTTCACCTGGCTGCCCGGCCATCTGTGGCGCCTGACCAAGTTCTGGCGCGGCCTGCGGATGGAAATCCCCTGGGTCGACCGCGCGCCAATGGAAATCGTGAAGTCCAATGTCCGCCTGACCATCACCCCTTGCGACGGCCCGCCCGACGGCGCCGTCATGGAAAAGCTGATGGATCACATGGACTCCGATGAGTTGCTCCTGTTCTCCACCGACTACCCGCACTGGCAGTTCGACAACGAGGATGTGATCCCCGCTGGAATTTCCCGCGAACTGGTGCGCAAGATCATGATCGACAATCCCCGGGCCACCTATGCCCGCCTGACGGAGACGGTCCCATGAACGTCCAGGTCACGACCCGCCCCGCGCCGCAAGCCGCCAAGACATCCAAGCTCGCGACGGCTGACTGCGACATCCATCCGACTCGGCCGAACGACAAGGTGCTGCATCCCTATATGGAGCGGCGCTGGATCGAGCATTTCCAGACCTACGGCGCCCGTCTCCGCCAAGCCTACCAGAAGGGCCCCGCCTATCCGAAAGGCCAACCCAACGCGGCCAGGCGGGACTCCAACCCGCCCGAGGGCGGCAGCCCCGGCAGCTCCCTTTCGTTCATGCAAAAGCAGTTGCTGGACGAAAACAACTGCGTCCTGGGCATCCTGAACCCGACCGGCGAGAACGGGCAGGCGTTCCAGAACCGCGAACTCGGCGCCGCCGTTTGCCACGCGATGAACGAGTGGATCCTGCACGAATGGCTGATCCCGGAGCCGCGGCTCAAGGGATCGATCGTCGTCCCGTTCGAGGACGCCGACGCCGCGGTGCAGGAAATCGAGCGCTATGCGGCCGATCCGCGTTTCGTGCAGATCCTGATGCTGAACCGCACCGCCGAACCGCCGGGCCAGAAGCGCTACTGGAAGGTCTACGAAGCGGCCGCCGCCGCGAACCTGCCGATCGGCGTGCATGCCTTCGGCTTCGGCGGCTATCCCGTGAGCGGTGCCGGCTGGCCGTCCTACTACATTGAGGACATGGTCGGACACGCGCAATCCTGCCAGACCTTCATGACCTCCATGATCATGGAAGGCGTGTTTGAGCGTCTGCCGGATTTCCGCCTGGTGCTGATCGAGTCCGGCTTCGCCTGGACCCCGTCGCTGCTGTGGCGCCTGGACAAGCTGGCCAAGACCCTGCGCGACGAGACTCCCCATCTGAAGATGCTGCCCAGCGAATACTTCCGGCGGCAGGTCTGGCTGACGACGCAGCCGATGGAGGAGCCGATCAAGCGCGAGCAGGTCCTGGATACGATCGACTGGCTGGGCTGGGACAAGCTGCTGTTCGCGACCGACTACCCGCATTGGGATTATGACGACCCCGCGCATGTCCTGCCGATGCCCGTGGATGAGAAGAAGAAGCGGGACTTCTTCCTGAACAACGCGGTGAAGCTGTACCGGCAAGGGTAGAACGAGGCGACGGTGCGGACCGGGGCTTCGGCCCTTGCACCGAAACGCCCCAGGGCTGATACATCGCGCCATGAGCGACACCAGCGTGACGACCGCGGCGGAGGGGCCGCGCTATGATTTCAATGCCGCTGAGCCCAAATGGCAAAAGGCCTGGGACGAACGCGGCTGCTTCCGGGTGGACGACGTTCCAACCGACGGCAAGCCCAAATACTATGTGTTGGAGATGTTCCCGTATCCCAGCGGGAAGATCCACATGGGCCACGTCCGGAACTACACCCTGGGCGACGTCGTTGCCCGGTACAAGCGGGCGCGGGGCTTCTCCGTCCTGCACCCGATGGGCTGGGACGCTTTCGGCCTGCCGGCCGAGAACGCCGCGCGTGAGCGCAACACCCACCCCGCCAAGTGGACCTACGAAAACATCGCCAACATGCGCGCCGAACTCAAGCGCATGGGCCTGTCGCTGGACTGGGCGCGGGAATTCGCGACCTGCGATCCCACCTACTACAAGCACCAGCAGAAGCTGTTCCTCGACTTCCTGGCCGCCGGCCTGGTGGAGCGCAAGGAAAGCTGGGTCAACTGGGACCCCGTGGACGGCACCGTCCTGGCCAATGAACAGGTGATCGACGGCCGCGGCTGGCGCTCGGGCGCGCCGGTCGAGAAGAAGCAGCTCAGCCAATGGTTCATGAGCATCACGAAATACGCGCCTGACCTGCTGTCCGCGCTGGACACGATGGATCGCTGGCCGGAACGGGTGCGCCTGATGCAGGCCAACTGGATCGGCCGGTCCGAAGGCGCGCGGATGCACTTTGACGTGGCCACACCGATCGCCGGAATCGACAAGGTCGAGGTGTTCACGACCCGTCCCGACACGCTCTACGGCATGTCCTTCCTGGCCCTCGCCCCGGAACATCCCCTGGCCGCCGCCGTCGGCGCGACCAACCCCGGCGCCGCCGCCTTCATCGCCGAATGCCGCAGCATGGGCACCAGCGAGGCCGTGATCGAGACCGCCGAAAAGCGCGGCTACGACACCGGCATCCGGGTCAAGCATCCCTTCCTGGACGAAACCTACCCCGTCTGGATCGCCAACTTCGTGCTGATGGAATACGGCACCGGCGCCATCTTCGGCTGCCCGGCGCATGACCAGCGCGACCTCGACTTCGCCCGCAAATACGACCTGAGCGTTGTCCCCGTCGTGCTGCCGCCCGGCGGCGACCCGGCCACCTTCGCGGTCGGGACCGAGGCCTATGTCGGCCCCGGCTCGATCTACAACTCCGACTTCATGACAGGCATGGACGTGCCAACGGCCAAGCGCGCCGTGATCGACCGGCTCGCCGGCATGAACCAGGGCGAGGGCGTGGTGAACTGGCGCCTTCGCGACTGGGGTGTTTCCCGCCAGCGCTACTGGGGCTGCCCGATCCCGGTCATCCATTGTGATGATTGCGGCGTCGTCCCCGTGCCCGACACCCAGTTGCCCGTGCTGCTGCCGGATGACGTGACGTTTGATCGGCCCGGCAATCCGCTGGACCACCACCCCACCTGGAAGCACGTCAACTGCCCCTCCTGCGGCAAGGCCGCTCGGCGGGAGACCGATACGTTCGATACCTTCGTCGATAGCTCCTGGTACTTCGCCCGCTATTGCAACGCGACCGAGGCCGACAAGCCGCTGATCCGCGCCGCGGTCGATCACTGGATGCCGGTCGATCAGTATATCGGCGGGATCGAGCACGCGATCCTGCACCTGCTGTATTCCCGCTTCTTCACCCGCGCGATGAAGGACACCGGGCATATCGGCGTGGAGGAACCCTTCGCCGGCCTGTTCACCCAGGGCATGGTGAACCACGAATCCTACAAGTCCCAGGCCGGCACCTGGCTGTACCCCGAGGAAATCGAGAAGCGTCCCGACGGCACCGCCGTCCATCGCGAAACCGGCGAACCCATCGTCGTCGGTCGCGTGGAGGCCATGAGCAAGTCCAAGCGCAACACGGTCGATCCCGGCGCCATCATCTCCAAGTACGGCGCCGACACCGCGCGCTGGTTCATCCTGTCCGACAACCCGCCCGAGCGGGACATGGAATGGACCGAATCGGGCGTGGCCGGCGCGTTCCGCTTCACCCAGCGCGTCTTCCGCCTGGCGGAGGGCGTGGACGGCATCCCCGCCGGTGACCAGCCAGCCGAATTTGGCACCGCCGCCCGGACGCTGCGACGCGCGACGCACCGCGGTATCGCCGCCATCACCGACGCCCTTGAAGGCTTCACCTTCAATGTCGCCGTCGCTCGGCTTTACGAACTGTCCAACGCGATCGCCGACGCCGAACGCGCGGTGGATGACGGCGGCCTGGGCTGGGCGCGCCGGGAAGCGGTGGAGATGCTGGCCCGCCTGGCCGCGCCGATGATGCCGCATCTCGCTGAGGAAGTGGTCGCCCGCCTGCGTCCCGATGCCGGCCTGGTCGCCGACCTGCCCTGGCCGGTCGCCGAACCCGACCTGCTGGTGGCCGAGTCGGTGACGATCGCCGTCCAGGTGATGGGAAAGCTGCGCGGAACGGTCTCGGTGCCGCCGGATGCCCCGGCGGACAGTGTGATCGCGCTGGCCGAGGCCAACCCGAACGTCGCTCCCCTGCTAGCCGGCAAGCGGATCGTGAAGCGGGTTCATGTGCCGAACCGGATCGTAAACTTCGTGATAGCCGGATGAGCAAAAGTCGCCATTCTTCCCCCCCTCCCCTTGAGGGAGGGGGCCGTGAAGCGGACCGAG
>CAMCDA010000258.1 GCA_945873195.1 Asaia bogorensis | reverse complement strand
AGTCGCCAGCCGCCCCCCTATCGAGCCGCCAAAACCACCCCCCGACACTCCCCAAACCCAATCGTCGCAAAGCCCTCCCGCCGGCAATGCCCGCGGAAAATCACCTCATCCCCATCCTGCAAATACCGCCGCGTCTCCCCCCCAGGCAGCGAGATCGTCTCCCGCCCACCCCGCGTCATCTCCAGCAAACACCCCGCGGACCCAGGCTCGGTCCCCGAAACGGTCCCGCTCCCAAACAAATCCCCCGGTTGCAGGTTGCACCCGTTCGACGTGTGGTGCGCCACCATCTGCGCCACGGTCCAGTACAGCATCAACGCGTTCGATCGTGACAGCACATGCGCCGGCAAACCCGCCGCCCGCATCGCCTCACTGCTGATCAGAACCTCAAAATCCATGTCATACGCACCAGAGTGTTGGTCCTGAGTATCAAAAAGATGCGGCAACGGTGCCGGGTCGCCATTCGGCCGGGGCGGCTGCCGCTTGCGGAACGGCGCCAATGCATCATTCATCACAATCCACGGAGAGATCGACGTCGACAGGCTTTTCGCGAGGAACGGCCCCAGCGGCGCCGACTCCCAGGTCTGGATATCGCGCGCCGACCAGTCGTTCAGCAGGCAGAACCCCGCGACATGGCGCCCAGCCTCCGCGATCGGGATCGGACAGCCGAGGTCATTCCCCGGACCGATCCACATGCCCAGTTCCAGCTCGTAATCAAAATTGCGGCACGGCCCGAAATCCGGCTCCGCCTGCTCGGGGAGCTTGCGCTGCCCGTTCGGCCGCACCACGCCCTCTCCCGACACCCGCACCGACGACGCTCGGCTGTGATACGCGACGGGAACGTACTTATAATTTGGCATCAGCGGGTTTTCCGGCCGGTTGATGCGCCCGCCGGCCGTCGCATGATGGATGCCCGCGAAGAAATCGGTGAAATCGCCAATCCGCGCCGGCAGATGCAGCGCACAGGCCGCGGCGTCATGTAGCAACCGCGCCTCCAACCCTTGCGTCGAGGCCGGAGCATCGGAGGCCAGCATCGCCGACACCCCCCGCCGCAACGCGCGATGCGCCGAGGCCCCCGCATCCAGGAACGCATTCAACGTACGCCCGGAAGCAAGTTCGCCAGGCTCGCGCGCCGCACCGGTCAGCAAGCCCGCCTCCAACGCCGCGCCGATATCCAGAATGCGATCCCCGATCGCGATCCCGCCGCGCGCCGTCCCTCCGGGAGGCGTAAATACCCCCACGGGAAGGTTCTGGAAGGGAAATTCCGCATGGCCATTGGCCGATGCGACCCAGCTTGTCCGCGCCGGATCATGGGTTTCGTCGATCATGCGTTGCCTCCCGTGAATGTTTTTCGCAGACCATTCCAGACCGAATCGTAATCCGGTTGAAGCTGCGGCAGCGCCAGGGCATGGCGGGTCGCGCGCAGCACCTGGCGGGTTTCAAACATGAAGGCCAGGGTATTCTCGATCTTCCGAGGCACCAGGTCCTCCCCCGTCGCCCGCTCCGCGCTCGGCGCATCCGGGCCATGGGCGCTCATGATTCCATGCAGCGACAATCCGCCTGGAACAAAACCACCCTCCTTGGCGTCATACGCCCCATGCACCAGACCCATGCATTCGTTCATCACATTCCGGTGGAACCAGGGCGGTCGGAACGTATGTTCCGCAACCATCCAGCGCGGCGGGAAGATTACGAAATCGAGATTGGCCGCACCCGGCGAATCAGTGGGGGACGTCAGCACCGTGAAGATCGACGGATCGGGATGGTCGAAGCTGACCGTGTTGATGACGTTGAAGCGCGCGAGATCGTATTTGTAAGGCGCCAGGTTGCCGTGCCACGCCACCACGTCCAATGGCGAGTGGCCGAGCGTCGTCGCCCACAACCGGCCCATGAATTTCTGCACCACCTCGGTCGGCTCGTCCCGGTCTTCGAACCACGCGACGGGGGACAGGAAATCCCGAGGGTTCGCAAGACCGTTGGCGCCGATTGGGCCCAGGTCCGGCAGCCGCAGAATCGGGCCATGGTTTTCACAGATGTAACCGCGCGCGGTTGTATCGGGCAGTGTTACACGAAACCGGATGCCGCGTGGGATCACCGCGATCTCGCCCGGCGCGACCTGCAACCGGCCGAGTTCGGTTGCAATCGACAACCGTCCGAGTTGCGGCACGATCAAGAACTCGCCGTCGGCATTCCAGAACACCCGGGTCATGTCTCGATTGGCGCGATACAGGTGGACGGTTACACCCGTAGCGACAGTGTCCTGGTTGCCAAGCACGGTGACCAGTCCTTCGATGAAGTCCGTAGGCCCGTCCGGCATCGAGAGCGGATTCCAGCGCAGCCGATTCGGTGTCGGTTCCGCCAGATCGCCGCACAGCAACCCGTTGTCGATGGGTTGGTAACGGCCGTGAATCGCGGACGGCCTGATCCTATACATCCAGACACGCCTAGTGGATAGAACCTGACGCTTGGTTCCGGCCTGTAGACTGCCAGAACGGCCGGATTCCGCCATTCTCATGGGACTCTTCCGTTTGATTTTATCCACTAGCATCTTTCCGAGGTACGGTGAAAGGCGTCCCGGAAAGCTGTTCGGCATACAGGCCAAAGGGCACGACCTGGGGAGAATTCTGTCCGACGGGCAGGGCCCCGGCCAGGGCCTAGGTAGCGTGTTCATTCCCAAAACCCGAAAGATAAGAGAAATTGTTCATTGTTTTATTTCTCTGAACATCGTGAACCATCTCCTCCGCTATGGAGCGAGCCTATCACGTCATCGGACCGCCCTGAAACCATCCCCCAAGAGGTACTGCATTTGCGACAGCCGACGAAACCACCCGTTCCCTTGGAGCAATATCGGCGTTATTCTACGATGATGACGGAAGGCAAGGTTTGATGACGCTGAAAACGACGAAAGACGACGCCGACACGAATGCGGATAAAGCGTTTCATCTGGAACAGTATCTGCCGCATCAGATCATGATCACGGCACGCCGGGTTTCCCGCCTGATGACGGATCGCTACGCGACCGAGTTCAACCTCTCGGTCGCCGAGTTGTCGGTCCTGAGCGCGGTCGGACGCAACGGCTCACTGTCTCCAACGGCGATTGCCGAACAGACGTCCATGGACAAGGTGCGCGTCAGCCGCGCATCAGCATCGCTGGTAGCGCAAGGCATGTTGCGACAAAGCCGCGACCCGAGCGATGGGCGCGGCCGGCTGCTCCGTCTGACAAAACGTGGCACGGGGATTCATAACGGTGTCGTGCCCGTGGTACGAGACGCCGAAGCCGAACTGACCGCGGGCCTCGGCAAGACCGAACTCGCGGCGTTGACCAGGGCACTGAACAAGCTCAGCGCACGCCTCGACACGATCGAGCAAGGGATCGCCGACGAAGCCTAGGGGCGGCGCGCCTCGGTCGTTTGACAACTGAACCGTCCACGCGAGGGCTGCGCGGCCCCTACCCCACGGCTCCGCGCAGCCCGCGCCAATGCGATTCCACCAACTCCCGCATGATCCGCGCCGTCCCGATTGAGGCGACGGCGGCGGCGCCCGCGGCGATGCCCCAGGCCAGGGCGTCGCGATCGGACTCGCCGCGTGACAGTGACAACACCATCGCGGCCAGGAACGTATCCCCCGCGCCGACCGCGCTGAGCACCGGGCCGGCGATGGCTGGCATATGAACGGCCCCGGCGGCGCTGGCCAGGAACGCGCCATCGGGCCCCAGCGTGACCGCGATCCGCTCCGCGGCGCCGGCGCGGATCAGGGCCATCGCCTCCCTCTCCTGCTCATCGCGCGTCGCCAGCTTTCGCCCCACCAGCTCCTCCAGTTCCCCCAGGCTCGGCTTCAGCAACGCGACCCCGTGACCGAGCGCGGCCTTCAGCGGTGGTCCGGAGCTGTCCAGGACGAACGCCATGCCGCGCCGCCGGGCGATGTCACCGATGCGGGCATAGATATCGACCGGGACGCCGCGCGGCAGGCTGCCGCTGGCCACCAGCCAACCGCCCTCGACTGTTTCCAGGGTTGTGAGCGCGGCGTGCCATTCGGCGTCACTCACCTCGGGGCCTTCCGGCACGAAGCGGTATTCATGGTGCGTGGATTCTTCGTGGATATTCAGGCTGATGCGGGTCAGGCCCGCCATCGGCAAGGCCTGGTGCGGCACACCGGCCTCGCGCAGCAAATCCTGGATCAGGCCGCCTGTGACGCCGCCGACCAGGATCAGGGCCAGGGTTTCACCGCCCAGCGTGTGAATGACCCGCGCGACGTTGATCCCGCCGCCACCGGGATCCAGCCGATCATCGCGCGTGCGGATCTTCCGGGTCGGAACCACCGCCGTCGCAATGGAAGCCAGGTCCAGGGCGGGGTTCAACGTCAGGGTCACCACACGCTTGGACAAAGTATGCTCCTAGGTGTTGGGCCAGGCGGCGGGGTGGGTGCCCAGCGGCTCACAGGGCCGTTCCCAGCGTGGAGGCGTTTCGGCCATGCGGGCGGCGTGGCTGACCGCACGCAGGCGGCCGAAGCCGGAGTCCGATTCCTCCATCAGGTCGGCGGTATCGGCCAGCGTGGGCATCGGCACCGACAGGCCGTTGGGCACGCGACCGAGATCGCGCAGCCAGCGCCCCGTGCGGACCAGGGAGACCTGGACATGCCAGCTTCCGCCCTCGGTCATCCGCCGATGCAGCGCGGTCAAGGCTCCGAAAGCCAGCAGATAACCCGAGCCATGATCGAGCGCCTGGGCCGGCAGCGGCTTGGGCGCGGTCTGGCCGGCGGCCTCGGCTTCCGCGTGGTTGAAGCCGCTTGATGCCTGCACCAGACTGTCGAAGCCCCGCTTGGCGGCCCAGGGCCCCACATGGCCGTAGGCGGAGACGGAGACATAAATGATCCCCGGCTGGATGCGCGCGGCGTCCTGCGGGGAGAACCCCAGGCCGGCGAGGGCACCGGGCCGGTAGCCCTGCACGAAGATGTCGGCGTCGCGCAGCAGGGATTCCAGTGTTTCCCGCCCGCCCGGGTCGCGCAGGTCGAGGTCGGCGGTCAGCTTGCCGCGCCCCGTGTCGGTGATCAACTGGGGCAGGTTGGGGACCTTGGGACTGGCGATGGCCAGCACATCAGCCCCATGCGCGGCCAGCGTCCGTCCGCAGACCGGCCCCGCGAGCAACCGTGTCAGGTCCAGCACGCGCACGCCGGACAAGGGCCTCGGGCCAGGTGGCAGGCCGCGAGCCGGCGCGTCGCCGATACGGGTGATCCGCACGACCGGCACCGTCGGCACGGCCTGGCCATGCGGGTGGGCGTCCCACTCGGCAAAGCTCCGCATGGCGGAGGCAACCAAGCCGGCCCGCGCCGCCGCGTCTTCCAGGTCGAACGCCGTCCATGTCCGCAGCGTGTCGGCGACGGCCTGCTTGCTGTACTCGCAGCCCAACAGCTTGAGCATCCCGTCGCGATGGTGCGGGAAGTTGGTGTGCAGCCGCACCCAGCGTCCGTCGCCGCATTGATAGGCGCCGGCGATCGCGTCCCACTGGTCCTCCGGCATGGTGCCTGCGACGGAGACCCAGTGCTCGGAGAGGAACTCGATCGCCGCGTGGCGCATATCGACGGACACAAGCTGCCGCCGCCCGCCGCGTTGTCGCCAGATCGTCGCGGCGGCCAGGGCGGCGGCGCCGATGGTGACCTGCGCGGCCGTGCCTACGGCGAAGGACGAGGGCAGAACCGGGTCGCGCCCGGTCAGGAACACGTCATCCAGCGCGTCGGCTGGCAGGCGGGCTTCGGTCCAGAGACCGGCAAGAAGCGCTCGTGCGTTCATGCCGTCTGGCTATCAGCAATCACGCGTGGGCGGAAGCGGCTTACGCAGCCACCTTCTTCGCCGGTTTCGGCCAGCGCGCGGCCATCCGCGGCAGGACTTCCTCCACCAGGC
Source organism: Asaia bogorensis (assembly GCA_945873195.1). Classification (GTDB taxonomy): domain Bacteria; phylum Pseudomonadota; class Alphaproteobacteria; order Acetobacterales; family Acetobacteraceae; genus Rhodopila; species Rhodopila bogorensis_A. The sequence continues at coordinate 1,108 of CAMCDA010000258.1, read as the reverse complement.
GCTTCGTCTGCTCATACATCTCGGCATCGCCATTGGCGGCGGGGCGGAGGATGAACTTGGACGCGCCGGCGTCCACATAGGCCGCGATCCGCTCCATGATCTCATCCGCGCCACCGAAGGCGAAATGGTCGCGGGCGTCGCGGCCCGTCCGTTCCTTGTAGCGGTCCATGATCTTGGCGATCCCCGGTTCGTCCATCCCGCCGAAGCGGTAGGCAAAGGCGGCGCCGTAATGGTCCTCGTCAATGTAGCGCCCCTCGGCCGCCACGGCGGTCTTGATGGCGGCAATCACCTGCCCCACGGATTCCGGGGATTCGGAGCCTGCCTGCCAGCCGGTGCCGTATCTGGCCGTGCGCGCGATCGCCGCCTCCGACGCGCCGCCGATCCACATCGGCAGGTCCGGCTGCACCGGCACGGGCGAAATCGCGGCCTGGGTCAGCTTGAAGTGCTTGCCGTCGTAATCCAGCGTTTCCCCGGCCCAGAGGCGGCTGATGATCTCCAGCGCCTCATCCGTTGTGCGCCCGCGCGTCTTGGGATTGAGGTGCATGGCGGTCCATTCCGGCCCGCGCGGGCTGCCGATGCCGAAGCCCGGCAGCAGCCGGCCTTCCGACAGCACGTCGATCGTGGCGCATTGCTTGGCCAGCAGCACCGGATCGCGCATGGCGACCGAGACGACGTTGACCCCGAACTTCACCCGCTTGGTCCGCCCGGCAATGGCCGCCAGCGCGGTCATGCATTCCAGGATCGGGGATTTGCTGATCAGCCGGTCGGTCTGCCAGATCGAATCGATCCCGCCCGCCTCACACAGATCAACCCAGCGCCAGAAGCCCTTGGCGGTCTCGAACGGATATTCCATCAGGCCGATACCGGCCGCGATCGCGCGTGCCATCGCTTCCTCCTGTCGCTTTTCCCCGCCATCGTCACCCGTCCGGCGCGCGTCTGCAATACGGCAAGGGGACTGGTCCAGGGCAATCGGGTGAAGGAGTACGTGACAAACGGCTGACGTGCTGAATCTATGCGGTCCCTCGGTTCGCGTTTGGGGATCACGATGGACATGGCGGCACAAGAGGATGGAGAAATTTTCGAGGCCACGGTCTTTCTCGACTATTTC
>CAMCDA010000257.1 GCA_945873195.1 Asaia bogorensis | reverse complement strand
ACTCAACCTCGATTAAGCACGGAGCCTCTCAGAGAACCCATACCATCAAGATCAGCCATGACCGCTTTCCTGAACCCCTCACAGAGCCCGGAACGCCGAAGGCGCCGCCATCGTATCCCTTCCTAGCCTATTCAATTTTCAAAGAGCGGCACTGGGTTTCCCCGGCGCCCCGTCCGTCCGACCAACCGGTCCGTCTCGGGAGGCGCCTTGTAGGCGTCCCCCCTACCCGGTGTCAACGAATTCGATGGCGATCGTCGATAATTTTTCAAATACCCATAACTGACTGATAAATAAAAGGAACAACCCCCCTTGGGGGTGCTTTCGACCGAAACAGGGGTGCCATGCGACAAAGGCATGACACCCCGATCCATCCGAAATCAGATCCAGCGCGGGTTCGGCTCACCGCCCAGCAGATACAGCCCAACCGTCTCGAAATGGGTCCGCCGCCCCTGCATTTGCTGCGATACGCTGTTCATGTCCCGCAGCCGCCGCTCGAACGGTTCGGCGTCGAAAATGGCGGTCGACCCGGCCTCGTGATAGGCGCGGTGCACCACATCCCGGGACGTATGGATCGCGTAGGTCGCCGCCTGGCGGATCGCCACGCGGTTGGGGATCGTGATCGCGCCCGTCCGCTCCACATCCTCCCAAACCTCATCCAACACCTTCAGCAACCCGGCCCGGGCCGCCTTCAGCGCCGCGTCGGAGTAGCCGATCTCATGCTGGACCGCGTGATTGTCCACCAAACGGTCGCTCGCCCAAGCCTGGGTCTTGCTCTTGGCCAGCGCGATAACCGCATCGAGCAGCGCCCGCGCATTGCCGAGCGCGACGTTCGCGAAGCCACCGGCGTAGAGCTGCATGGCCTGGAACCGATACAGCGTGTCATTCACCTGCCGGTCGGGCGCGTATTCCCGGGTAATGGTGTGGGCATCGTCGACGAACATGTCCTCGACGGTGAACGTGTCGCTGCCCGTCCCCCGCAGCCCGACGACCTTCCAATCATCCAGAATATTCGCCTGCGCGCGCCGGATCATCATCGTCCGTTCCCACGCTCGGCCGTCCGGATGGCGGATTGGCGTGCCATCCGCTTCAAAGCACGATGCCATGGCGCCCAGCCACGTGGCGTGCCGAGACCCTGATACGAAGGTCCATCGGCCCGTCACGCGCCAGCCCCCATCGGCGCGCACGGCCTTGGCGCCAGGTCCCTGGCCCCAGGCGAGCACATCCCGCTTGCCACCCCACATCTCCCGCGCGACCGCGGGCGCGAAGTAGGCCGACGACATCGAACACCCCGAGCCCTGATTCATGCACCAGCCAGCGCTGGCATCGCCCTCGGCAATCGCTTCAATACATTGCACATATTCAGAGGGCTTCAGCTGAAATCCGCCATACACCCGCGGCAGCAGCAGGCGGAACATCCCGGCATCGTGCATGGCATCCAGGACCCGCGGCGACAGTTGATACTTCGCGTCGATCGCCCCGGCTTCCGAGCGCAGCAGGGGAATCAGCGCCCGCGCCCGCGCCAGGCATTCAGCGCCGCTCGCGCCCAGTCCCGCCTCGGGACCAACCGGCGCCCCACTCGGCGTCATGTGATTCATCTGCACATTCCCTCTGCCAAATCCGCCAAAACGCTACGCCCGTTGATCCCCTGCTGGAAGAGACCGTCGGCATGGTACGGACCGATAAAACGATACCGCCAACCTCGCTGAATACGCCGGTTGGCGTTTGCTGGACCAACATTTCCGTCATTTGACGTACTCATGGGGCTGTCGCAATACTCATGGGTATCACGGCCCAGACGGGTTCGGCTTCACGGCTGAACCCGCTTTCCGGTATGCCGTGTCCCAGAACAAACCGCGCGGAGAGATTTCATGAAGCTGATGTGGTTCCACCTGATGCCATACACCGAGCTGCCGGAGGATTTCCGGGAAGCAAACCCCTCGGTATGGGTGGACATCCACTCCTCTCTGTTCGACCCGAAGCGCGCCCATCTGATGTACAACGACTTCATGGATGAGCTGGAATATGCCGCCGAGGTCGGGTTCGACGCTGTCTGCGTCAACGAACACCACTCCAACGGCTACGGCCTGATGCCGTCCCCGAACCTGATCGCGTCGTCCCTGGCGCGTCGGACCACGAACACCGCGATCTGCGTGATGGGCAACTCCCTGGCGCTGTACAACCCGCCGACCCGGGTGGCGGAAGAGTTCGCGATGATCGACTGCATCTCGGGCGGTCGGCTGATCGCGGGGTTCCCGGTCGGGACGCCGATGGACACCTGCTACGCCTATGGCACGAACCCGAGCCAGCTTCGGCAGCGTTACATGGAAGCGCATGATCTGGTCGTTCGCGCCTGGACCGAGAAGGACACCTTCGCCTTCAACGGCCGCTTCAACCAGCAGCGCTACGTCAACATCTGGCCCCGCCCCGTGCAGAACCCGCACCCGCCGATCTGGGTGCCCGGTGGCGGCTCGGTCGAGACGTGGCAGTGGTGCGCCGAGATGGACTACGTCTACTGCTACCTCTCCTATTATGGATACAAGGCCGGCCGAGCGACGATGGACGGGTTTTGGGCGGAGATGGATCGGCTGGGGAAGGATCGGAATCCGTACCATGCCGGCTTCCTCCAGTTCGTCGGCGTCGGCGAAAGCCGCCAGCACGCCATGGACCTGTATGGGGAGGCCGCCGAATACTTCTACGGCCGCTGCCTGCACGTCGATCCGAAATGGGCCACGCCGCCGGGCTATACGTCCGAGGGTAGCCAGCGCGCCGGGATCGAGAGCCAGGTGCGGAAGGCCGCCGACTCCGCGGTGCGCGGCAAGTCGACCGGGGAACGCTTTGCCGCGGTTGCCCGGGACATGGATGCCATCGTCGACAACGGCTACGTGATCGTCGGCAATCCGGATGATGTCGCTGAGCAGCTCCGCGAGGTCGCGACCAGCCTGAACGTCGGCCACCTGATGTTGCTGTTGCAGTATGGCAACATGAGCAAGGAGCTGACCCGCTACAACACGAAGCTGTTCGCCGAGAAGGTGATGCCGAAGCTGCGGGACATCCACAGCCAGTGGAACGACCGTTGGTGGCCCCAGCCGATGGCCCAGGACCTCCGCGCCGAGGTCCCGGCCTTCAACCCTGGCCTCGCGGCCGAATAGGCCTTTCCCCCTCCCTGTCCGGGAGGGGCATGACATCAAAATCCAAAACGGAGCGTCCCCGTGAGCGAACCCGAAACGCTGACCATCGACGTCAACGGCTTCCCGACCCGCATCTGGCGCAAGGGCTCCGGCCCAAAGCTGGGTTATCTGGCCGGCTTTGGCGGGCTGCCCCGCTGGATGCCGTTCCTGGATGAACTGGCGAAGACCCGCACTGTCATCGTGCCGTCCTTGCCTGGTTTCCCGGGCGGGGATCGTGGGCATACCGTGCTGGACAGCCATCTGGACTGGATGATCGCGGTCCGGGAGATCCTGGACCGGGCCGACCTGAACGGCGCCGACCTGGCCGGCAGCTCGGTCGGAGCCTCCCTGGCGTTGGAGGCCGCGGCGCTCTGGCCGTCGTCCGTACGGCGGCTGGCGGTGATTTCGCCGTTCGGGCTGTTCGACGACAAGGACCCGCCGACCGATCCCTGGGCGCAGCGGGGCGACGCGGTGCCTGGGCTGCTGTGCGCGGATGGGGAAATCTACAAGGCCATGAAGGCCGCGCCCGAGGGGGCCAACTCCATCGAATGGCCGATCGAGCAGGTCCGCGCCTCCGAAGCCGCCGCCCGGATTTTCTGGCCTCTGGGCAATACGCGGATCGAGAAGCGCCTGCGCCTGATCACCGCGCCGACCCTGCTGCTGTGGGGCGAGAAGGACGCGATCATGCCTCGGACCTATGCTGATATCTTCGCCAAGGGGATTGGCGGGAAGGCGGAGGTCAAGATCATCGCCGGCGCTGGTCATCTGGCCGAACTCGACAAGCCGGTTGAGGTCGCGCAGGCGATTACGGCGTTCACCGACTGAGGCTGAGGGAGCCTCCTCCGTCATGGCGGCCGCAGGGCCGCCACCCACGTCTTTCTTTCTCCAGCCGCTCCATCAAGCCGCTTCACTTCCTAAACACCGCAAGTCGTGGGTGGCGGCCCTGCGGCCGCCATGACGAGCGGACCGGGGGGAATCCCCCCACCAACCCAAGGAGCCACCCATGTCTCTCGACCCGGATGCCCAACTCGTCCTCGACATGATCAAGGCGGCCGGTCGTCCGCCGTTCGAGAAACTCTCCCCCGACGAAGCGCGCCAGGCCTACATGAACAGCCGGCGCCTACTGCAACCCGAGGCGGAAGACATCGCCGAGAGCCGGGACACCACCGTTCCCGGTCCACATGGACCGGTTCCCGTCCGGCTCTATCGCCCCGCCGGCACCGCGGCGTCCGACGTCCTGCCCGCCATGATCTACTACCATGGGGGTGGCTGGCTGCTGGGCGGCCTCGACTCCCACGACGTGGTCTGCCGCCGCTTCGCCAACGCGGCCCGCTGCCGGGTGGTATCCGTCGACTACCGCATGGCGCCCGAGGACAAGTTCCCGGCCGCCGTCGATGACTGCGCCGCCGCGACCCAATGGGCCGTGGACAACGCCGCGACCCTGGGCATCGACACGAGCAAGATCGCGGTCGGCGGCGACTCGGCCGGCGGGAACCTCGCCGCCGTGATGGCCCTAATGGCCCGCGACGGCACTCTGCCCCCGGTCGTCTTCCAACTCCTGATCTACCCCGCCACCGACATGGCCATGACCAGCGTTTCCTCCCAGGCGATCCGGGATGGCGTGCCCCTGACCTCCGCCACCATGAAATGGTTCATCGACCACTACATGCGGACCAAGGCGGATGAGATCGACTGGCGGGCCTCCCCCCTGCGCGCCGCCAGCCTGGCCGGGACCGCCCCGGCCCTGGTCCTGACCTGCGGCTACGATCCGCTGCGGGACGAGGGAATTGCCTATGCCCAGCGCCTGGAACGTGAGGGGGTGCGAGTCATCCACATCCACTACTCGGACCAGGTCCATGGCTTCATGAGCATGGGCAAGATGATCCGCGCCGCCGATCAGGCGATCGACCAGATGGCCCGCGCCCTGCACAAGGCCCTGTGGCCCCCCGGCGCGCCGGTCTGAGTTCCCCCCGCCAGCCGCCCGTCATCCGGGTGGTTGGCGGACCCGATCCTCACGGTGCATGGGGTCATACCGAGTACAAAAATCGCGCGGTCTCCAGCAGCGCGTTCGTGTTCGTGTTATGTTCTCTTCCTATCCCGAAACGCCAGCCAAAGGCAACCGCCGCGCGCGTTACCCTGTCACCCCCGGCCCCCAGGCATCGCAATGGGCCCCTTTCGTCCTGGGCGGGCTTGACCCGCCCATCGCCGGGGATGCCGACGGTTGCGATCAGGCGAAAGGCCCATCATCGGCGTCCCTGGCGATGGCCGGGTCAGGCCCGGCCAAGACGGGGGGACACACCCGCGGGCAAACTGCGATTGCCCTTCCCCTTCCCCCTCTCGCAACCCCAGCCACACCGTCCTATCTTCCCCCCATGGACCTAGATTTCTCCGAAGACGAAATCCGTCGCTACTCGCGCCATATCCTGTTGCAGGAAGTGGGCGGGATCGGTCAGGCGAAGCTCAAGGCCGCGCGCGTGCTGTTGATGGGCGCCGGCGGCCTGGGTTCGCCGCTGGCGTTGTACCTGGCCGCGGCCGGTATCGGCACGCTCGGCATCGTCGATGACGACACGGTGGAGATCTCCAATCTCCAGCGCCAGATCGCGCACACAACGCCGCGGATCGGCGTCGGCAAGGCGGTCTCGGCGGCCGAGGCGGCGCTGGCGATCAACCCCGAAATCAGGGTCGAGACCCACCCCTTCCGCCTGAACGCCGACAATGCGCTGGACCTGATCAGCCGCTACGACCTGATCTGCGATGGCACCGACAACTTCAACACCCGCTTCCTGATCGCCGACGCCTGTGCGCTGGCGAAGAAGACGCTCGTCTCCGCCGCCGTCCTACGGTTCGAAGGGCAGTTGTCCACCTTCAAGCCGCATGAGGGCGGGCCGTGCTACCGCTGCCTCTATCCCGAACCCCCGCCCGCCGGCGTGGTGCCGAGTTGCAGTGAGGCCGGGGTGCTGGGCGCCGTCACTGGCGTCATGGGCACCCTGCAGGCGACAGAGGTGCTGAAGGAAATCCTCGGCATCGGCGACACGATGTCCGGCCGGCTGCTGGTGTGGGACGGCCTGGCCACGCGGTTCCGCACGATCAAGCTGCGGCCCGATCCGCATTGCGCCCTCTGCGGGCCGGAGGCGACGATCAAGGACCTGTCGGCGCATACCGATACCTCGGGTCCCGTCTGTGCGGTCTGATCTCCCATTGGGCGTGATGCTGCTGTCCGGTGCGCATGACCGGGCGCACTACGCCTTTGTCGTCGCCGCCGGCGCCGCGGCCCTGGGTCGCCCCGTCGTGCTGTTCGCCACCAATGCCGGCTGCCACGCCTTGTTCTCCGACTGGTCGGGCCTGACCGACGCCGCCCGGGACGCGCGGGTCGAGGCCGTGGGCGTCGCCGGGATCGACATCCTGCGCGAAGCCAGCATCGAGCTCGGCGTCCGCCTGATCGCCTGCGAGTCCGGCCTGCGCGCCGAGGGCCTGGACGCCGCCCGCCTGGTGCCGGGGGTGGAAATCGCGGGCGTGGCGACGTTCCTCTCGGCCGTGGGCCTGGGGCAGATCGTCACGATCTAGGGCCGGTCGGCAATCCAGCCAGACGAGGCGCCGCGTATATGTCTCGATCGTAGGCCCTCGGCTACCTCCAATTGGCCTTCGATGGGATCATCGCGGTCTGCCCGGCGGCGGTGCATGTCCTTCCGGCCGCAGAAGCGGTCCGGCACGGGTGCGAACCAAAGTTGTGGGATCAAGCGGCGGCGTTCGATGACGCTTCTGGCTGGTTGAGATTGGCGGGTGCCGACGGCCTGTCGGCCAGCGCCGCCCAATAAGCGTCCCAGTCCCGGTTCAGACGATTGATCCGCAACGCAA
>CAMCDA010000256.1 GCA_945873195.1 Asaia bogorensis | reverse complement strand
CAAGGTGATGATCTCCCCGGTGTACCCCTTCTTGGTCTTGGTGAATGTTCCGATGATCATGTGATCCTCCTTCGGGTTGCGAAGCCGCCGGAATTGGGGCCTCGATGCGACCCGGCCACGACCGGAGACGGGGCGCCCGCAACACCCTTTTTTGTTCCCGCGAGGAAGCCGCGCAGCGGCGGGGAAAAAAGGTGTTGCGGGCGACACGGACGGACGTAGGGTTCGCTCATCGAGGTCTCATCAGTTCGGCGGCAACGCGCCCGAAGGACACGGGATCGGAGCGTGCGCCCAGACCATCGGCTCCACCGGGTGGCACCTTGCACGCGGCTGCCAGGTCGTCGTTACGACCGTTTGCCCCCGGTGCCATTCCAGCCACGCCAGCCGGTGCCGGGGTGGGATCGGCGGATGAAGGGTCCGGACAGGCCGGAGCAGCGCGTTTCGGACGGGGTCGCAGCTTCTTCCAGCCACGCCGTGCCCAGACGTAACCGGACGGATGATACCGCCGTCGCCGCATGGGTCAGCACCGTTCCCCGGGCCGTTCCGGGATATCCAGGGACAGCCGTCCTGCCCTTGGCCCGATCCGGTCAGACCTGCACGTACCGCCGCGATCCCGCGTCATGTGCCTTCCATCCGCCGTTCGGGATTGCCCGCCGAACACATGTGGAACATTGGCCGGACCGGAGGGCGGATGTACAGCGGATGTGCGTTATCCGACTGGCGTGACCCTCAGCCTGTGACCGCTGCGCAACAGCATCACCACGCGCCACAGCCCCTGCCCTTACGCATGGCCAGACCATGGCCGGTCCCGGTTCGTTCCGGGCCGTGGCGTGGCCGCGCCCGGACGTCGCCGGCCACCATCCCGCAGGCCCCAGACCGTCCGCGCCAGGTTCAGGGTTCCGGCCTTCGCCTTCATCACCATCCCGTGGAAATAACCCCCCGGCGTGGTCCGGAAATGCTCCTCCGGCTTCGCCGACACGATCCCGATGGCGATCGCCGCCTGTTCGCGCCCCATCGTCAGGCATGCCTCGCCCCACAGCGACTTCGACACCCCGAGCTCACCGCGCAGCCAGTCCGCCGCCTCCACCAGGTCCGGCCAGGCCGGCGATCCGGTACGCAGGAACGGCCGCAGCCGCGGTGCCAGCCGCAGCAACTCATCCGCCGACAGCCGCATCACCGTCCCGGCATCCGTTCGCTCCGCCCGGTCGGGTCGTCCGGCGGCGGCCCCCTGTCCCGCACTCTGCCGCTCTCGCGCCACCGCCGGTGTTTCCTTGTCCGGAACACGCTCACCCGGGGTCGACCTACTTTCTTCGGATGCCATTACGGTATCCTTTGGATTATTAAGATCGTTTGTAGATGTAATATGCGGCCTGTTTTCAGGCCCCTTGGGGTCTGAATCCACCACCTTCAGAAGCATCTCCAGACGCGCCCGGGCCTCTGATTGCCGCCGTTCCAGGCTTGCAACGCCGAGCACCAGGTCCTCCGGACGTTCGATCAGGCGCAGGGCCTTGACCAGGGACTGCGTCTCCCCGCGCAGCCGGGTCCATTCCTCCCCGGCATGGCCATGCTCGGCCGCCGTCTCGAGGATCTGCGCGATCCCCTTCCGCGCGATCGTCGCCCGCCGGCGCAACCGGCCTACTTCCATCCGCTCCGCCCGCGCCTCCGCCGCCAGCCGCAGGAATTCGGCATGTCGCGCCGCCAGCGGCGACAGGTCGAACCCGTAGGCCTCGGTGATCCGCCCCTCGCGGTCGCGCGCGCCGTACCGCTTGCCGTTCGGACTGTCCCTCATCGTCACCAGACCGGTCTCGATCAGCGCCCGGTTGACCGATTTGACCCGCGAGGCAGACAGGCTCAGCGCCTCCTGCTGCATCAGGGATGACGGCCACACGATCGGCCGCCCTCCCCTGCCCCAGTCCTGCGGCTGCGTGAACCGGAACAGCCAGTCGACCGCGTGCACCAGGCGGGCCGAAAGGCCCAGCCGCGGCGCCGCCGCCTTGAACGCCGCCAGCAACTGGCCCGGCGTCGCCACGCCTTCCGGCAGACCATCGAAGGCCTCCGCCGCGCGGTCTGCCTTCAGCAGTCCCGGGGTCAACCGGCGGAAACCGCTCGGTATCGGGGCAAAACCACCCCTTTGCGCCTCATGGGCGCCTGTCATCTCCATCTCGATCCTCCTTCTGGTTGGATCGCGACGGGCAAGCCTCTCCCCTAAGCGGAAACGGCAATTTCCGCTTGCCTTCGAGGCATCTGCGTACTAGGTTGAGGGTGGTTGATGTCCCCGACGCTAGCCGACAGGCCCGTCACGAAATTCGCAAAAGCCCGCCCGGCAAGGCGGGCTTCTGCATTTTCAGGTCATCTGCTGGGTCGCTTCCCTCCCCCGCTCGATCAGCTGCAACAACGCCTGGCTGCGGCTGCGCAGACCCTGGCGCTTCTTGATCTCGTCGATGAATGCGATCGTCTCACGCGGCAGTTGGAACAGCACTTCATCACCGCCAGAGGCGCGCAAGCGCTGGCGATAGAGTGCAACCTTCTGTGCAGACGTGGCGGTTCCTGACATCGACGAATCCGAATCGGTTACTAGGAAGGCAACTTTCAGACGGAACGGGCCGTCTGTCTACAGGCTTATATGAGGGATTCTCTATTAGTGATTGAAATCACACACTTCCGTGGTGGCTTTTCTTGTCAGATGCACCGCCTGACGCAGCGATAGGCTGCTATGCGCAACCGACTCGGATCACGATTTCGGATTGGAACGACGTCGACTGGTAGAGAAAGCGAGAATTCTATAAAACTACCGGCTAGTGCCGACCCCGATCAAGGCTGCCACCGGTTGCCGCGTCGTATGCGTCACGCGGCAACCCCATCTACCATTCATCCGCTTAAGCTTCCCTGCCCCGGATCAGTTTATATATTTCTCGGTTTCATGAATTATATAAATATGTAAATCTACCGCTTCAGGCCGCGGTGCTCTTCCCACGCATCGAGCGCCTCAAACAGAAGCTCATTGAGCTTGAGGTCCGCATCGGCGGCCCGCTGGCGAAAGCGTTTTCGGAAGGCAGGAGGCACCTTGAAGGCGAGTGCCTGTAGGTTGGCGGTCTTTGTCCCCTCCTCCTTCGCAGGACGTGCATCCAACGGGGGGACCTGCTGTGCTGCCCGTGGCGCGCGTTGCACGGCTTCGGCCATGGGCGTGGCCGCTTCACTGGTGAGCGCTGCCAGGTCGATCGAAGGGCGTTTGCTCATTCTATATTTCTCTCTTTCTCTTTTTCCAGTTTTCTATTTTTATCGCCTTCTAGAACTTTGTCTTCACCGCATTCCAGAGCAGCGCGATTTCCTGGGCGGCAACGCCCTTGGGTTCGATCTCGAAGGCGGTTTTCCCGTGCGCGAACGTCTCTGCATAGATAACCCGCTCATGCATGCGCGCCGGAAGCACGAGACCGAGTGCCTCCAAGGCCATGGCGGCACCTTCGTTGTTCCTGAGATTGGGGCGCACCCGCGACAGCACGAAATAGAATGGCCTACCCGACTGCTTGATAAGCGGCAGCCCCTTGACCAAGGCGCGCAGGTCCGCCGGCGTCGGGTTCAGGGGAATCAGAACGAAGTCAGCAAGGCTAAACAACTCCGCATTCACTGCATTGATCGATGGCGCGGTGTCGATGAACAGGCAGGCGGCGCCAGCGGATGCCAATGCCTGTGTTTTGTTGCGCAGCTCACTGAGATCGAGCGGCGAGTAGAGCGGGATGTCGATGCCGGTCCTTTTCCGCTGGTTGAACCAATCGGCGGCGGTACCTTGCGGGTCGGTATCGGAGATGACGACCGGACCATCGCCCGCGCGCTCGGCGGCTACGGCGAGATGTACGGTAAGGGTGGATTTGCCGGACCCACCCTTCTGATTTGCGATGACGATAGTTTTCATGAAAAAGGGAATAACATATTTCTAGTTTTCATGAAAGCGTGAATTATCGTTCCCGCGCGGCGCTCGTGGAGGAGCTCCCGACGTTGAGTGGTAAAAAGCACGGATTCTAGCCGCATCTCCTCCGAAGAGGATATTTCTCTCTTTCATGAAAGAGAGAAATATACCCAACGCCATCCGAGGGGAGAATCATTCAAAAGAGAGAAAATGATAATTATCTTTTTCGTGAAAGAGATAATTATAGCGAATGCTCTGGGTACAGACCGTACTTAGGGTAAGGTACGCGGCGGGGCAGGGAAGCTGGTGGCACATCGCCTGCTACCCCGTGTGCCCACCGGCAGGACACATGAGTGTGCCACTGTCTGCATAAGCAGGCGTGCCAGCAAGGGTGGGTAGGGCAGGGGAACGAACGCTGCCGGAAGCCGATCAGTCGCGATAATTATATAATTCTCTCTTTCTTGTTTTCTTTCTTTTATCCACGCGCGTACCGCCGGAACCCTCCCTGAGTTACGCGAGCCCGGCTTTGCCGACGTTCACAGCAGCAGCCAGCTTCGATGAGCTCACCTGAGCCAAGCCCGATCGCGCGCCGTCTCTTGGGGAAGGACACCCAAGGAATTGGCCATCAAGGGGTTTCACTCAGCAGTTTGCCGGTAATCTGACGACGTCCATGCACGAGGCGCAGCACCGTCACGGTGTCGTCGCGCTCGCTGTAGCGATAGATGACGATATAGGGGGAGACGATGCCAATGCGGATGTTCTGGCCGATCGCCGGGCGTAGCGCGCCGATACCAGGATGATCGCCAAGGCGGTCGTAGAGGCTTTCAAACAGATCGTCGTATTTTACGGCAGTGCGCCAGCCTGCCTTGACGGCAAGATCATCAAAGATGCCATCGGTGTCGGCTGCCGCCGATGGGGCGATAATAACACGCGCCATCAGTCCCTGAGAGCAGCAAGGCGCGCCGCATTGCGGGCGCGATGCTCATCGCGGCTCAGGAACTCACCGCGCGCAACCTCGGCCAGTGCTTCGTCGACATAGGGCTTCGCCCAAGCCAGATCATCGCTCTCTTCGGCGGCACGCTCGGCAATGCGCTCGTCAAGAAGTTGGCGCACGGCCTCCTCCACCGATGAGAAATCACCGCGCGCAACATGAGCGTGAAGCCACGCCTGCTGTTCTGGTGTGAGGGAAATCGTCATGCCTGACATCGTACCACAAACCTCTAAGATTACAAAATATTCATATTTTCCTTGTCTTCGCACAGCCGCATCGTCTGCATCCGCATTTGGCGGTTGTGCCGTTTGTGCGCCAGCGCTGTCATACTACAAAATCGGGGTTGCCTCACGGCAACCCCGATCTGGGCATCCATCAGTACTCGCCGGGCAGCAGGATGGTGCCATCGGCGAAATAGAGGCTGATCTCCTCCAGCGGAAAATCCGTGAACGTGAGATCCTTGCTGAACACCGCCCGCCCGTTGCCATCCTCGCAGACCAGCGTGGCCGTCCGGTCGGCGTGGACCGTGAGCTTCCATAGCTGGAATGCCTCGCGGGCGACCGTCGGCTCGCGCTTCTGCGCGAACGCGATCTCGTCCAGCAGCCAGTAGGCGCCGCCCTTGTCGGCCACGTATTTCGCGCCGTCGGTGAATACCACGCCGCGCACCAGCCCGTGCCGGTACCAGTGCGCTGATCCGGTGAACTGCCGCAGTTCGCCCTGGGTCAATGTGTTCGTGCTCATGATGAACCTCCCTCCCTGTCGTGAGGCCGCCACGTCGGGGCCTCGATGCGGCCCGGCCACGACACGGGGCCTCACGGCCGGAGGGGCGAGGCGCGGAGGGGGATCACCCGGCTTGCAGGGCGCCACGCGCCCGAAAGCCGGGGATACCGCGCCGAGGTCGCAGACCTTGCCCCGCAGGCCGGGAGGTGGGTCGTAGGGTCCGCGTTCCTCGAGGCCGCCGGCGGTTTCATGCGGGGGAGGGGGGGGTGAGGTCTGGCACGGCATGGACACGGAAACCGCGGATGCCGGACCAGGGGGCGGCCTGACCGGCCCGGAAGGCCGATGTTCGTACGTCACTGCGAAGCCGGACGTTCGCACCGGCGACCTGCTCCGGCGGTCAGGTCTGCTCGCCACGAACCTCATAGTCGCCATAGTACTGGCCGTCATGGACCAGCATGTCTTCGTGAAAGCCGAGTTCCAGTTCAGTCTCCGTCGCACGGTCGGGGATGCAGCGGATATGCTCCTTGTAGGTCACGTGGATGGCCGCGAACGGTCCGAGCACCGGGCCGACGAAACCCCAGTCGGACATGTGCTGATCGGGGTCGGTACGACCGTGCAGCAGGTGCAGCCAGACGCCTCCGCGGGCTGATCCCCGACCTGAGCACCAGCCTGATCTTCGGGCCGCCGCGGCTCGTGTGGCCTCCGCCTCGGCGATCTCCGCAGCGTAGTGACCGCGGGCACGGTCCAGCGCCGCGTCGAAATCGAAATTCCGCGTATCGGCCCAGTGCATCAGATCGGTCAGCAGGTCGCCCAGGCTGTCCTCATGATCGCTTCCGGTCTCCACCCGGAAGGCGCGGATGGCCTTGTCGGCGCAGTTGGCTCGGTCGAGGTTGGTCGGCATGGCAATGTCTCCCATTCGCTGTGAGGCCGCCGGGACGGGGCCTCGATGCGGCCCGCCCGGAGCGCGGGGCCCTGGCGGCGGAGGGGCGAGGCGCGGAGGGGGATCACCCGGCTTGCAGGGCGCCACACGCCCGAAAGCCGGGGATACCGCGCCGAGGTCGCAGACCTTGCCCCGCAGCGCCGGGGTGCGCTCCAGGGTCCGCGTTCCTCGAGGCCAGGCCGGCGGCAGGGCAGGGGGCATCGGCAACGACCGGCAGCAGGCCACGGGCGGGGTGCCGTGAGGTACCGGGCCGGCGTTCAGGACGGGTGCACCAGGAGTTATGCCGGGAACGGCAAAGCCGGGCCTTGCGAGCCCGGCCCTGCGGCGCGTCAGAACGGCAGCTCCGCTTCGCTGATCGCGCCCGGCCCGTCGTCGCGGTGCCAGACGATCTCGGTCACTTCGCCCTGGTCCAGGAACCGTGTCTCGATCGCCAGTATCTCGTAGCGGCCCCGTTGCAGGCGGCGGACGTCAT
>CAMCDA010000255.1 GCA_945873195.1 Asaia bogorensis | reverse complement strand
TCAAGATCCGGACGGCTCAGCGCGGAAAGGGCGGGCGGCGGCGGCACATGATGCAGAGAGTCCACGACGCCGAATCGGTGCAAGAGAAAAATGCGGCGGTGCCCGTGGTTTTGCCCCTATTACCATGGAGCCGATTCGAGTCAGACTCTTAGGTCAACTATCAGAACACAATATTTCGTTACATATATGGCGCTCTGAGGGATGAAATGGAATTTTGTTGAAAATTTTTTTGATAGCCCCTGTGCCCCCCGCCATAGGCAGCCCCTTGTCCCCCGACTCCAAAGGCCCGAAACCACCCCCAGAGACAACCACCCCGGACCCCACCCATGACCCTCGACATCAACCACCTCCGCACCTGGATCAACCGGCGGGAGAGCCTGACCGACACCGCCACGTTGGTGCCGGTCGCCGCCCTGACCGCCACGCTCGACCGCGATGACCCGGCCCCGAAGCCGGGTGATCCCCTGCCGCCGCTGTGGCACTGGCTCTATCATCTCCCCCTCGCCCGCCAGTCACTGATCGGGCCGGACGGGCATCCCAGGCGCGGTGGGTTCCTGCCGCCGGTTCCCCTGCCCCGGCGCATGTGGGCCGGCGGGCGGCTGACCTTCCACAAGCCCATCCTGCTGGGCCAGGACATCACCCGCACCTCGACCATCGTCGACGTCACCGAGAAATCGGGCCGCAGCGGATCGCTGGTGTTCGTGCTGGTGCGGCACGAGATCACCGGCCCGGATGGCCTGGCGCTGACGGAAGAACACGACATCGTCTACCGCGACCCGCCCGGTCCGAACGATCCTGCCCCGGCGCCCAAGGCCGCGCCGGCCGATGCCGCGTTCTCTCGCGGGATCACGCCCGATGACGTTCTGCTGTTCCGCTACTCCGCGCTGACCTTCAACGGCCATCGCATCCACTACGACCGCCGCTATGTCACGACCGAGGAAGGCTATCCGGGCCTGATCGTCCACGGCCCGCTGATCGCGACGCTGCTGACGGACCTGTATCGCCGCAACGATCCGCGCCCGATGAAGGCGTTCAAGTTCCGCGCCGTCAGCCCGCTGTTCGACATCGCCCCCTTCAGCGTCCACGGCAAGCAGGGGCCGGACGGCAAGGTCGCGCTATGGGCCGCCAACGCCCAGGGGCACCTGGCGATGGAAGCCGAGGCGATCCCCGCCTAAACTGAGGGCACAAGGCCAGAAGGAAGCGACCATGAACTTCACCCCCGCCCCGCACATCACCCAGCAATGGCATCTGTCCAAGCCATCCGCCACCGGCAAGCGGGGCATGGTCGCCTCCCAGGTCAAGGCCGCGGCCGAGGCCGGGGTCGCCATCCTCGATGCCGGGGGCAACGCGATCGACGCCGCCGTCGGCACCGCCCTGGCCCTGTCCACCACCGAGCCCTGGAACTCCGGCCTGGGCGGGATCGGCTTCGCGCTGGTCCACCGCGCCGGCCAACCCCGCGCCGATGTGGTCGATTTCGGCCCCGTCGCCCCGCGCGGCCTGAACCCATCCGTGTTCAAGCTGACCGGGCGGATGACCACCGACCTGTTCGCTTGGCCGGAAGTCGAGGGCGACGCCAACATCCACGGGCCGCTCGCGATCGCCATCCCCTCGGCGCTGGCCGGCTATGACCTGATGCTGCGCCAATGGGGCAAGCTGCCGCTGGCCGAGATCATCGCCCCCGCCATCGCCCTGGCCAAGCGCGGCCTGCCGATGGACTGGTACACGACCCTGAAGATCGGTACCTCGGCGTCCGTCCTGCGGAAATACCCCGACGCCGCCCGCGTCTACATGCCGAACGACCTGCCGCCCGTGCCGCCCTACCAGGGCATTCCCGGCTTCCTGCGCCAGGGCAACCTGCCGGAGACGCTGGAACGCATCGGCAAGGCCGGCCTGCGCGATCTGTATGAGGGCGAGGTCGCCGCCTCGATCGCCGACGACATCAAGCGCCTCGGCGGCGTGCTGTCGCTGGAGGACCTGCGCGCCTGCCAGGCCCGCATCACCGCTGTCACCGAATACCGCTGGCGCAACCGCACCCTCCAGCTGACCGGCGGCCTGACCGCGGCGCCGACGATGATGCGCGTGCTCGACCAGATGGCCGCCGTGGAACACGGCAGCGAACCCGACGCCGCCTGGTATGTCGCCTTCGCCCGCGCCATGAAGACCGCCTATCAGGAGCGTCTGGCCGGCATCGGCGACGCCGATCCGCTGGCGGCCGAGACCTGCACGACCCACCTGACCGTCTGCGACGCCGAGGGCACGATGGTCGCGATGACCACCACCCTGATGTCGTCGATGGGCAGCCGCGTCGTCCTGCCCGGCACCGGGATCGTGATGAACAACGGGATGATGTGGTTCGATCCGCGCCCGGGCCAGCCGAACTCCATCGCGCCGGGCAAGCGGCCACTGACCAATATGTCGCCGATCATCCTGAAGGATGGCGACCGGCCCTGGCTGGCGGCCGGAGCCTCCGGCGGGCGGCGCATCCTGGCGTCGGTGGGGCAGATGATGACCTTCATCGCCGATTTCGGCATGGACCTCGACAAGGCCGCGCATTTCCCGCGCATTGACGTGTCCAGCGTGGACAAGGTCTCGGCCGATCATCGCCTTCCCGCGGATGTGCTGGCCGCGTTGATCGCGGACGGCCCGACGGATGTGGTGGAGCACGGGGTGATGCCGATCAACTTCGCCTGCCCGAACGTGATCACGCGGGCGGCGGACGGCACGGTGTCCGGAATCAGCGACGCCGCCTCCCCCTGGTCGGCGGCGGTCGCGCAGGGCTGAGGAACCGCCCCCGTCATCCGGTCGGATGACGGGGGCGGGCCGGCGCTACTTCTCCAGCCAGACGTCCTCCAGCCGGAACCCGTTGTAGATACTGTTCACCATGAGCGTGAAGTTCTTGAGCTTGGGCGTCCAGCATGTGCCGGCGCGGTTGTGCATGATGATCGGGCGGGCCAGATCCTCCTGCAGGCGCCGATCGATTTCCCACACCATCTTCTTGCGCGCTTCCAGGTTGGACTCCGACGACTGCTTCATCACCAGCGCATCCAGCTCCGGATTGCAGTAGTTGGTGTAGTTACGCTGCGACCCGCAGGCATAGTTCTCAAAGAATTGCTGGTCGGGATCGTCGACGCCGCTGCCGGTCAGATTCAGCCCGACAATGAAGTCCTTGCGCGCGATCTTGGCGTGCCAGATCGCGGTTTCGACCACGTCCAGCTCCCCATCGATGTAGATGTTCTTGAGCTGATCAATCAGGATCACCGCCGGGTCACGATAGGACGCGATGTTGCGCGTCGAGACCTTGACCGAGATGCGCTTGTCCGGGCCGTAGCCCAGCTTCTTCATGATCGCCTGCGCCTCGGACTTGTTCTTCTCCAGGTCCGCGCCGAAGCCCGGAATGGTTTCCAGAATCTCCTTCGGCATGCCCCAGACGCCTTCCGGCCCAGGCAGCATCGCCCCGCCGGTGCTGTTCTGCCCCTCCGACAGGATATTCACAAAGGCCGCGCGATCCAGCGTCAATGCCATCGCGCGCCGAATATCGGCATTGTCGAATGGCGCCGTGTCACGGTTGACCACCAGGTTCGTGCTGACATTCGTCGTCACGACCTCACAGATCGCGGTCGGCATCTGCGCCTGGATGTCGCGCACCAGGGGGATGGTCATCTCGAACGGAAAGGTCATGTCGAACCGGCCCGACACGAAGGACAGCAACGCGGTCGAGCGGTTCGGGATGATCGTGAACTCAATCCCGTCCAGATAGGGCAGGCCCTTCTTCCAGTACTCCTGGTTCTTCACCAGGCGGATCGTTTCATTGCGCTTGAACTCGGCCAGCTTGTACGGCCCGGTGCCGACCGGGTTGGTCCGCATCGTCGCCGGCGGCACATGGCACGGATACATCGGCGTGTAGCCGGACGCGAGCAGCGGCAGCATCGACGGCTGCGGCCGCTTGAGGTGCAAGGTCGCCTCATACGGGCCGGACGTCGTCAGGTCATCGACATTCGTGTACCAGCCGGCGCGGAAGTTCAGGCGGAACTTGTCCTTGGCCTTCCCCAGCAGCAAGTCGAACGTGCATTTCACGTCCTCGGAGGTGAAGGGCTTGCCGTCGTGCCACTTCACGCCTTCTTGCAGCTTGAAGGTCAGCTTCGTGCGGTCCTCGCTCCAGGACCACGACTTCGCAAGCTCTGGCACGATCGTGTCCAGGCTGTTCTGCCGCTTGTGCTGGTCAAACAAGACCAGGTTGTTGAATACCGCCATCATCGGCGTGGTGACCGAGTTGGTGCCTTCCTCGTGAATGGACAGGCTGGCCGGACTGTCGCGATGGGTCACGCGCAGCGTGCCGCCCGATTGCTGTGCCTCGGCCTGGTCCGGAACCATCAATGCAAGGGCCGCCCCGAACAGGACGCTGAATAAGCGCATTTTTACCTCCCGCGTGCCTTTTCACGGCACTGACGGGACCAGAGTGCGGCAGCGAGGGCGAATGTCAACGGGGGTATGGAGCGGGTGGAGGGAATCGAACCCTCATAGCCAGCTTGGAAGGCTGGAGCTCTACCATTGAGCTACACCCGCGATGGGCGGGTTTTATCCGCTGCCACCAACGGATGCAATGCTCCGGTTCAGGCCAGGCCGGACCACGCCTCATCCCAGGTGCTGCCGCGCACCACGTCGGCCAGGTTGGCCCGCCGCACCGGTCCGAACCGGCCCACCGGCCAGCCTATCGGCAGGATGGCGTAGGACCCTATGCCCTCCGGCAGGCCGAACGCCGCGTCGGACTCCTTGTCATGCGCCAGGTACACCGTCGTCAGCGTGGCCCCGAGGCCCAAGGCCCGCGCTGCGAGCAGCATGTTCTGCACCGCCGGATAGACCGAGGACCCCGAAGACCGCGTCCGCGCGCCCGCCGGCCCGCAGGGAACGATCCAGACCGGCGCTTCGTGGATATGGTCCGCCAGATGCTGGGCGGCGTCGATCATGCGATCGAACTTCTCCTTCGACTGGCCCGGAGCAGGCGCGCCCGCGCGGTATCGCGGCCCCGCCTGTTCGTCCCAGACCTTCTTGTACAGCGCGCCGACCGTCTGTTTCACCCCCGGATCGGTCACCACCAGGAAGCGCCAGGTCTGCATGTTCCCGCCATTGGCCGCGCAGGTCCCGGCCTCCAGGATCTGGCGGATCAGCCCGTCCGGCACCGGATCGGGCTTCAACCGCCGCATTGATCGCGTGGTGCGGATGATCTCAAACAGGTCGTGTTCCAAGGCTCAGCTCCAGCGCAGGTTCCACGGATAGGGAGACGTGCTTTCCAGCAGCCCTGTCAACTGTTTGTGATGCGCCGAGAGGATGAAGAACCGGCCCAGCACCACGGTCGGCACGTCGTTCAGCGCCTCCTGATGGATCGCGCGAGCGATACGCACCCGGTCGTCATCCGACGCGACGGTGATCCATTCCGCCGTCAGTTCCTCGATCTTCGCGTTGGAGTAGTTGCCCGCCCAGCCCTTCGCCCCAAGCCCGCGCACGATCGGGCTGATCGCCGGGTTCACGAAGGAGGTGCCGAGCCACCAGTTGTGGAAGATGGACCAGCCGCCCTTGTCGACGGGGTCGGTCTTGGTGCGGCGCTGCGCCAGCGTGTTCCAGTCCATCTCCTGCAACTCGACATTCATGCCGATCTGCTTGAGGTATTCGTTGGTGACCTGCCCGAACGGTCCGATCGTGGGGACGTCGGCGGGGTTGAGGATCACCACCTTCTCCCCCGCATACCCCGCGTCCTTCAACGCCTTGCGGGCGGCGTCGATGTTGCCGGTCATGCTGGACAGGCCGAGTTCCTCGCCATAGGTGGTGCCGCAGGGGAACAGCGCCTTGCAGGCCTTCCAGATCTCGGTTTCACCACCGGTCACTGCGCTCATGTAGTCTTCCTGGTTCATGCCCAGGCGCACGGCTCGGCGGATCGCCGGATTGTTGAACGGCGCGTGCGCGTGATTGAAGCGCATGGTGCCGAAGAAGCCGACCGGGTTGAAGTTGGTGACGGTCAGGTCCTTATTTTTCCGCAACAAGGGCAGCAGGTCGGGCTGGACCTGTTCCCACCAGTCGATTTCCCCCTTCTGCAGCGCCGCGGACGCGGTGGAGGGATCGTTGATGATCTTCCACTCGATCCGTTCGATATGGGCGACCTTCCCGCCGGAGGCCCAGTCGGGCTTTTCGTTGCGGGGGACATAGTCCTTGAATTTTTCGTACGCGCCCGAACTGCCGGGGACGAACTCGCTTTTCAGGAACCGATACGGACCCGAGCCGACCATTTCCGTGTTGGGCTTGGACAGGTCGGTCTTGGCGAGCCGTTCGGGCATAACGACGGGCAGCATGCCGTTCGGCTTGCCCAGCGTGTCGAGCAGCATCGGGAACGGCGACTTCAGCTTGATGCGGATGGTGCGGTCGTCGGCTGTCGTGAAATCCTCCACGAAGGCGCCGAGGACCTGTCCATAAACATCGCGCGCGGACCAGCGCTTGAGGCTGGCGGCCGCGTCGCGAGCGAGAACGGGTTCGCCGTCGTGGAATTTCAGGCCGTCCCGCAGCTTGATGTCCCAGGTCCGGCCGTCATCGGAGGTGGTGTGCCCCTCTGCCATCTGCGGGCGGGGTTTCTGGGTGTGGTCGATGCCATACAGCGTGTCGAACACGTAATAGCCGTGGGTGATGGAGACCTGCGTGGTGGTCCAGGACGGATCGAGGACCGAGAGATCGGCGGTCGGCACATAGCGCAGCAACTTGTTCGTTCGCACACCGGATTGGGCAATGGCGAAGCGGGAGGGGAGGGCCGCGGCGGCGGTTGTCGCGGCGGTGGTCTTCAGGAAGGCGCGGCGGCGCATGACGGTTTCCTCGGGTCGGTTTTTGTTGGGGGGAGTTTAGCCCATCCTATTCATCGCTCCATCGCGTGATCGATGGCCTGACCTGCGGACGCGGTATCGCGGTGCGCAATTCCATCGCTCATGCGGATCGTATCTGTTGGGCGTAAGGGTTGACGGGATCGGACTGGTTTTGAGGCACATCGCCC
>CAMCDA010000254.1 GCA_945873195.1 Asaia bogorensis | reverse complement strand
CGCCACCTGCAACGGGAAGCTGGGCCAGCTGACCGGGTCACACCCCGAGTCACGTAACCCAGCCTGATACAAAAAGCGGTGTCCAGGAGAGTCGCGGCCTGCATGGACATAGTAATGCGGGAATCAAAAATGAGGGGAGTCATGAGAGTCGTAATAGGTGTTTGACGTGATCGACGCGCGCTCGAACGGATCGGTGCGGAGATTGAAGATGTAGGGGACGCGCGGGTGCTCGAATTCCTGCTGCCAGACACGAAGCGTTCCCGGCGCCGTCTGGATCGCGAAGGCAATCTTCCAGTTGTCATAGCGCAATCCCATGAGGTCACCCTCATCGGAGAAGTAGAAGAAACTTTCGCGCGGCCCCTTCGGGGCCTGGCCGGTCAGGTAGGGTAGAAAATTGTAGCCATCCAGATGGACCTTATAGGTCATGTCACCGACCTTGTAGCCGGTCAGCAGCTTCTCCTTCACGTCGGGCATGCCCGCGGCGGCAACCAATGTCGGCAGCCAGTCGAGATGTGAGATGATCTCGTTGGAAACAGTGCCCGGCTTGATCTTGCCCGGCCAGCGCACCATCGCCGGCACGCGGAAGGCGCCTTCCCAGTTGGAGTTCTTCTCATTCCGGAACGGCGTCATGGCCGCGTCGGGCCAGGAGTTCATGTGCGGGCCGTTGTCGGTGCTGTACATGATGATGGTGTCGTCGGCGATGCCGAGCGCATCGAGCTTGGCGAGGATGGTGCCCACGTTCTTGTCGTGGTCGATCATCACGTCATGGTACACGCTCTGCCAGCGGCCGGCCTGGCCCACGCTTTCCGGCTTCGGATGCGTGCGGAAATGCATGTGCGTGAAGTTGATCCAGGTGAAAAACGGCTTCCCGGCCTTATGCTGACGCTCGATGAAATCAGCGCCACGCGCGGCGATGTCGTCGTCGATCGTCTGCATCCGCTTCTTGGTCAGCGGCCCTGTGTCCTCGATCTTCTGCTTGCCAACGCGACCGAAGCGAGGATCCACCGTGGGATCGTCCACGGTCGTGGCAAAGGTATGCAGCACGCCACGCGGGCCGAAATTGCGGCGGAAGTTCGGGAAATCCTTCTCCGTCGGGTAGTCGGCGTGCTCCGGCTCCTCCTCGGCATTCAAGTGGTACAGATTGCCGTAGAATTCATCGAAGCCATGCACGGTGGGCAGGAATTCATTGCGATCACCGAGATGATTTTTGCCGAACTGGCCGGTGGCGTAGCCCAGGGGCTTGAGCATCTCCGCGATGGTGGGGTCTTCCTTCTGCAGGCCCACCGTCGCGCCCGGCAGACCGACCTTGGAATTGCCGGTGCGGAACACGCTTTGCCCGGTCAGGAACGCCGCGCGGCCGGCGGTGCAGCTCTGTTCGGCGTAATAGTCGGTGAACATCACGCCCTCACGCGCGACGCGGTCGATATTGGGCGTGCGATAACCCATCATGCCGAACGAGTAGGCGCTGATATTGGTCAACCCGATGTCGTCACCCCAGATGATGACGATGTTGGGCTTCTTGCCGGTGCTCGCCTCTACCCGGGCCGCCGCTTGCGCGGCGGCGTCCTGCACACTCACGGCCATGGTCGCGGCGGCCACGGTGCCGCCCAGCAGCATGGCGCGCCGGTTCAGGTTTGATGGACGCTTCGCGGGTTTATCGGTCATGTCTTCCTCACCTCGGGTTTCGATCATGGGGTACGCACGACGCACCGAAAGCCAATATGGCTCATGCCGGTATCGACCATCTGTGCATGTCTCGCCGCGGGCCGATACCGGCGGCAATAGCTCGGCGCGCACAGAAAGGACCCGCCCTTTACGACCTTGCGAGGGATGCGGACCTTCGGTTGCGCCGGATCATAACTCGCTTCAATCGTTCCGCCGAACGGGACTTCGGGGCCGCAGCACGACTTCACCGACTCCGATGGCCGTTTCGCGGAGAACCAGTCGGTGGTCCACTGCCAAACGTTTCCGGCCATGTCGAACAGGCCGTAGCCGTTCGGCGGATAGGATCCCACCGGGGCGGTACTCTCGTGCCCGTGACTGGCGAAGTTCCGCCAGGGGAAGGGGCCTTGCCAGGTGTTGGCCATCCAGCGTCCACCCGGGTTGAGTTCGTCGCCCCAGACGAACTCCGCCCCGTCCAGCCCACCGCGGGCGGCAAATTCCCATTCCGCTTCCGTGGGGAGTTCCTTGCCCGCCCAGACCGCGTAGGCGGCGGCGTCTTCAAAGGCCACCTGGACGACCGGATAATCGTCCCGCCCGGTCAGGTCACTGCCGGGTCCTTCCGGATGGCGCCAGCAGGCGCCCGGGACATAGGACCACCAGTTGGAAACGAAACCGGTATCCACCGGCCCGTCCGTCATGTGGAATACCAGCGCTCCGGGCACCAGCAACCCGGGCTTGGCACCGGGATAGTCGGCCGCGTTCAGCGCCCGCTCCGCCACGGTGACATGGCCGGTGGCGGCAACGAAGGCGGCGAATTGCGCGTTGGTGACGGTGCACGGGTCCATCCAGAACGGGTCGACCGCCACCTGCCGGACGGGCGCTTCCTCCCGGTAATGCCGGTCGGACCCCATGCGGAACGTGCCGCCTTGGATTCGGATCATTTGATCCCGCGTGGTCATTGAATTCATCCGCGTCCGCAGCTTCAGGCGGTCAGAAGTGACCTGAATGAGCCATGGCATTCTGGATTTTGCTCGTCAACCAAAAGACTCGTGACCGCCGAGCCACCAGGCTGGTTCGGTGGCGGGTCGGGACGCGGCGGGCCTCGGGCAAACCGCTCCCTCCACACCCCATGCGTTGCACAGGCCCCGCCGCCCGCCTATCTGTGATCATGGGAGCAGCCCAAACCATCAAGGACGCCCAACAACAGTGACCGACGCCATTCAACTGACGCGCCTGCCCTCTGGCCTGACCGTGATCACCGAACGCATGGACCGGGTCGAAACCGTGTCCCTCGGCGCCTATATCGGCACCGGGTCGCGGCATGAGCGGCCGGAGGAGAACGGCGTCTCCCATTTCCTGGAACACATGGCCTTCAAGGGCACCGAGCGCCGGTCGGCCGCGGCGATCGCCGAGGAGATCGAGGCGGTGGGCGGCCACATCAACGCCTACACGGCGCGGGAACAGACCGCCTATTACGTGAAGGTGCTGAAGGAAGACACCGCCCTCGCCGCCGACATCATCGGCGACATCCTGACGCACTCGACCTTCGAGCCGGAGGAGCTGGAGCGCGAGCGCGGCGTGATCCTGCAGGAGATCGGGCAGGCGAACGACACACCCGACGACATCATCTTCGACCACTTCCAGACCGCCGCCTTCCCTGACCAGGCGTTGGGCCGGCCCGTGCTGGGGTCGGAGGACGGCATTCGCGGCATGCCCCGCTCCACGCTGATGGGGTACATGAAGCGGCACTACGCCCACAACAACTGCGTCATCGCCGCCGCGGGCAACCTGCATCACGAAGCCATCCTGGACCTGGTGCGGGAGCATTTTTCCGACCTGCCCTCCGACCCGCCGCCGTCCATGCCGGGTGCGACCTATCACGGCGGGGAGTTCCGAGAGGATCGTGACCTCGACCAGGTGCATATCGTCCTGGGCTTTCCCTCCGTCGGCTATGGTGATCCGGACTATTACCCGACCATCCTGCTCTCCACCCTGCTGGGCGGCGGGATGTCGTCGCGGCTGTTCCAGGAAATCCGGGAAAAGCGCGGCTTGGTCTATTCCATCTATTCCTTCGCCGCGCCCTACGTGGATGGCGGCATCTTCGGCATCTACGCCGGCACCGGCGAAAGCGAGGCCGCCGAACTGATGCCGGTGACGCTGGGTGAGCTGATCAAGGTGCAGTCGGAGGTGACGGAAGCCGAACTCGCCCGCGCCCGCGCGCAGGTGAAGGCCAGCCTGCTGATGTCGCTGGAAAGCACCGGCAGCCGGATCGAGCAATTGGCGCGCCAGATTCAGATCCACGGAAGGGTGATCCCGACGCAGGAGACGATCGGCAAGCTCAACAAGGTGACGCCGGCCGATATCCAGCGCGCCGCCGCCCGCCATTTCCGCGCCGCGCCGACCCTGGCCGCGATGGGTCCGGCGAACCGGGTGCCGGATATCGCCTCGATCACCGCGACGCTCATGGGCTGAACCCTGGCCGTGTAACGCCCGCCCGCCCCGCGAGTCCGATGATCGGACGCGACGGGAAGGATTTGGGTGATGCGCCGCAGAACGATACTCGCCGGTGGCTTAGGGATGGGCATGGTCGTGGCCGGGGTCAGGCCCGCCGCGGCCGCCGCACCCGTGGTGCTGGAGTTGTTTACCTCCCAGGGCTGCTCGTCTTGCCCGCCGGCGGATGCGCTGCTCGGGGTGCTGGTGCGCCAGCCCCATGTGATCGGCCTCGGCTGGCACGTCGATTACTGGAACCGCCTGGGCTGGCCCGATCCTTTCGCGAGCCGGCAATGGACCGACCGCCAACGCGCCTATGCGCGCCAGTTGGGGACCGAGGTCTATACGCCCGCCGTGGTGGTCAACGGATCGGTGATGGTCGTCGGATCGAACCAACACGCCGTCGCGGCGGCCATGCGGGATGCGCCGGCGCTCTCCGTTCCCATCACGCTGCGTCGGTCAGCTTCCCAACTGGAGGCGCATGTCGGCGCCCTGCCCGCCAACGCGGCCTTGTCGCTGGTGGTGTATGACCCGGAACGTGTCACCGCCGTTGGAAGCGGCGAAAATGGCGGGCGGAGATTGCGGGAATTTCGGATCGCCCGGGAACTGCGGGCGCTGGAGTCGGCTTCAGGCCGGATCATGCTGCCCGGCATCGGCGACGGGCAAGGCGCCGTGTTGCTGGCGCGGGACGTGTCCGGCCCGGTGATCGGGGCGGCCGAGGTCCGGGAGGTCTGACTGTAAGCCCAGGTCGTTCAGCGCATCGCCGCGAGGGTCGCGGAAATCAGGCGCGGCAAGGCGGACCAATCGGAAAGAACCCAATGCGCGGCCAATAAACCCAGTATCAGCAGCACGGGCGTCGCGAAAATCCTCGCGCTCACACCCTGTCTGTTTCGCAACGGCATCGTCGACCTCCAGCAACACGCCAAGCGCCGGAAGGCCCGGTAGTCCTCAGCACGTCTTCAGGGAGAATTGTCCCTGATTGAGGCAAAACTTAGCACCGCGTATGACGGAATGGCGACAACGCGGGTGGCAGACCTTCGCGGGATGCATGGGTCATGACGCGTGATCATTGTCATAATGGCGCGGCATCGCGTGGACCAGCCCGCGGGCGAGGCAGGACAATACCTTGAGCCAGAACACGATCGCGGCCGGGAACACCGCCGCAGCCCCGGCCAAACGTGACGATAGCGGCACAACCTTCGCGATCCTCGTCTCGCTCAGTATATCTCACCTGCTGAACGACATGAACCAGTCGCTGGTTCCGGCAATCTACCCGATCCTCAAGGAGTCGTACAAGCTCGACTTCGCCCAGATCGGCCTGATCACCCTGGCGTTCCAGTTCACCGCGTCCATGCTGCAGCCGGTCGTCGGCATGTTCACCGACAAATACCCGCAGCCCTTTTCCCTACCGATCGCCATGTGTTGCAGCCTGGTCGGGCTGCTGATGCTGTCGATGGTCGACAGCTACGAACTCATCCTGTTCTCAGCCGCGCTGATCGGTATCGGATCCTCGGTCTTCCATCCGGAGTCATCGCGCCTGGCGCGCATGGCGTCGGGCGGCCGCTACGGCCTGGCGCAATCGCTGTTCCAGGTCGGTGGCAGCACCGGATCGGCCATCGGCCCGCTGCTCGCGGCCTTTGTCGTCGGCGCGCGCGGGCAGTCCAGCATCGCCTGGTTCTCGGCCGCCGCGCTGCTGGCCATCGCCATGCTCTCCTATGTCAGCTTCTGGTACAACCGCCACCCGGCCATGGAGGCTCGGCGCAACCGCCGGACGCCCACCGCCGCCGTGTCCACCGCTGGCCCGTTGCCGCGCAACAAGGTGATCCTGGCGCTGGGGATCGTGCTGATCCTGCTGTTTTCCAAGAATGTCTATACGGCCAGCCTGAGCTCGTACTACACGTTCTTCCTGATGGAGCGGTTCGACGTCTCGGTACAGAACGCGCAGTTGCTGCTGTTCCTGTTCCTGGCCTCGATCGCCGCCGGCACCTTCGCGGGCGGGCCGATCGGCGACAGGTTCGGACGCAAGCCGGTGATCTGGTTCTCGATCCTGGGCGCGCTGCCGTTCACCCTGATGCTGCCCTTTGCCGGCCTGTGGGGCACCGCGATCCTGACCGTGCTGATCGGCCTGATCATGGCCTCCGCCTTCTCGGCCATCCTGGTCTATGCGCAGGAACTGATGCCTGGGCGCGTCGGCATGGTGGCGGGGATGATGTTCGGGTTCTCGTTCGGCCTAGGTGGGCTGGGCGCGGCCGCGCTGGGGCAGGTGGCGGACTGGACAAGCATCGAGACGGTCTTTTTCGCGTGCTCGTTCCTGCCGCTGATCGGGCTGCTGACCGCGTTCCTGCCGCATGTCGAGGAGAAGCGGCGCTAGGCGCGCCGCCTCAAACCGTCGGGGTCCATACCTCCGGCACGAACGCGAAGCCTTCGCCGGCGCGGACGACGTGGCCGAAGCACGGGAAATCCAGGTGCATCCCGGCCACCCGCAGCCGGTCGGTCGACACCATGTCCATCACCCGCTTCCGCGTGGCGATCGCCTGCTGGCCATCGACGTCGAACGCCATATGCGCCTCCGGTCGGCGGAACTGGATGCCAGGCATGTGGACGATGTCGCCCCAGATCAGCAGCGAGTCAGTGCCCGAGGCAATCATCCAGCCTGAATGCCCCGGCGTGTGCCCAGGCTCCGGCAGGATCGAGATACCGGCGAAGGCTTCACCGCCCGTCAGGGTCCGCGTCCGATCCGCATAGGCCGCGATGGCCGTCCGCGCGAGCTGCACGAACCCGCGGTCCATGTCGCTGGTCGCCCCCGCCAGGGTCGCCTCGTCGCCCCAGAAGCTTAGATCGGCCTCATGCACCACCATCTCGGCCTTGGGGAACACGGCCTTGCCGTCCCCATCCACCAGCCC
>CAMCDA010000253.1 GCA_945873195.1 Asaia bogorensis | reverse complement strand
TTTGACGTCGTGCGGCGGGGACGGGAGCACGGACGCGACGACAATGGCCTGGATTGCACGCGGTGGCGGTGCCTCGCGCGCGTGATCTGACCGCCAGGGACCTCCCGCTAGACCAGATACCGACGCAACACCCCGGCAAATCCTTCGATGTTGGGTTCGCGGAAGAAGCTTCCATGCGCGCCATCGATCACGTCGACGGTAAAGCCCTCGGGATAGGCACGACGGAAGACAGCATCCGGGTCGGCCTCGCCGCGATAGGGGTTGAAGATGCTGTCACGCCCGAAGATCAGGGCGACGCGCCCCTGGAATGCCCGAAAGGTATTCAGTTCCATCTGAAACAGGACGTCGATCCGCCGCCCCAGTTCCTGCAGCTTCATGGCGACCAGGCGGGCGACCGTGCCGCCCTGGCAATTGCCGCCGATGCGAAGAGTGCCCTCGGGCTGCAGGGCCATGATCTCCTCGGCATAGCAGGTGGCGAGGATGTCGAGCGTTTCCGGCGTGTACCGCATGACCAGATGGCCCGAGCGCATGCCATGCACTGGCTGATCCTCGCCCAGCACAGCGGCCAGCGCGCGCAATTCCGGAAACCCCTGCATGCACCAGAACAATCCCTGCTGGTGTCCGGCTGGGTTGAGCGTGACGATGAGTGATCCTGGCGACTGGCGCTGACCTTCCCACGAGGCGACATGCATCCATTGCTTGCGCAGGATGGTGATCCGCGCACCGCCATCCGACGCGGCGGCAGGGACCCTTCCGGCCGCGCGTTCGACCTGCCGAGCCAGTGTGGCGATGGTGGTGAGTGCTGCGAAGGCGTCGGCATCAAGCCGAGTCGCGAACGCGGTCTCGGTCATCATGATGATCCGCACGGACGAGAGCGAGTCCCCGCCAAGAGTGAAAAAATCATCGTCGATGCCGATTTCGTCGTTCCGCAATACCTCCCGCCAGATCGCCAGCAACCGCGCCTCGGTGGCGGTGCGTGGTGGCGATGTGTCGCGGGTTGGCTCGACCGGCTGTATGGCGATTCCCGTCAACGCCGCCCGGTCCAGCTTGCCGTTTGGCGTGATCGGCATCTGATCCAACAGCGCGAGCCCTGTCGGGATCATCAGGGGTGGCAGTCGGGGCCGCAGGAATGCCCTCAGCCGAACCAGATCGACGCCTGAGTCAGCCACGGCAAAAGCCACCAGCCGCGGTTGGTCTCCGTCCACCGCCCGCAGCGCGACCGCGGCTTGCCGGATGCCGGGGCAGGCTGCGATCTGGGCTTCGATCTCCTCCGCTTCGATCCGCATGCCGTGCAGCTTGAACTGGTTATCGATCCTTCCAAGGAATTCGATCCGGCCATCGGGCATCACCCGCCCACGATCGCCGGTCCGGTACCAGCGGGCCTTCGGATCGGGGTTGAACGGGTCGGGACCAAAGCGTTCCGCGGTCAGTTCCGGCGCGCCGAGGTAGCCGCGCGCGACCCCCGCGCCGCCGATGCAGATCTCCCCGCTATTCCCGGGGACCGCGATCCGTCCGGCCTTATTGACGATATAAACCCGGGTGTTGGCGATCGGCCGCCCGAGGACGCGCCCGGCGGCGCTGTCCAGCCGAGGCGCGTGGGGATCGAGCAGCCAAGCCACGGTGGAGTAGATCGTCGTTTCGGTGGGGCCGTAATAGTTCAGCGCCTTCCGCACGGTGCCCAGTTTCCCGATATCCTCGATGAGCGCTTCGGGAATGACCTCGCCGCCCAGCCCGACGACGCGCACCGCCGGGGGCAGTTCGGCGTTATCCAGCATGCGACGCAGCACCGCCGGTGTCGTGCCCAGGCTGGTGATCCGGTCGCGCTTGGGGGAACGCAGCAGCCCGGCCAGGTCACGTTCGACCAGCAACAAGCCGCCATGGGTCAGGGTGGTGAAGATCTGGTGCACCGAGGAATCAAAACCGATCGAATCGATGAACGGCACGACCCGCAAATCCTCCGCGTCGAGCAGCGTGGTCGTGGCATAGGCCAGCAGGTTGACGACGTTGCGGTGCTCGACGCCCACCAGCTTGGGCGTGCCGGTCGAGCCCGATGTGAACATCGCGTAGGCCAGGGTGTCCGGACTGGCATCGCAGGGAACGGGAGATGGATCTTCGTTACGGATGTCCGGCCAGATCTTATCGAGGTGCAGAAGGCAACCGGCATCGCCGCGCCAGGCTCCATCGGAGATGATGCAGCGCACCGCCGGGTTGCGCTCGATCAGGCCATGCAGCGTATCGCGTTCAAGCCGTGGGTCGATCGGGACATAGCCCGCGCCGGCCTTCAGCACGCCGAGCAGCAACGCCAGCATGTGCATCGACTTGTCGAGATGCAGGACGACCAACGTCTCTGGCCCAACGCCGAGGCGGATCAGGTAGCGGGCGACCTGGTTGGCGTAGGTATCGATCTCGCCATAGGTCCAGACGAGATCGTCATCCTCGATGCAGGGCGCGTCTGGCGCGATCGCCGCCCGACGCTCGAAGAAACCGTGCAGCAAGGCCGGCGGTTTACCCAACCGGACGGGGCCATCCGGTTTGGCCGAACGCCGGGGCGCGCGCAGTTCCATCAGCACCTGCTGGCCGACAGCGCCGAGATCACCGGGGCCGAGCGTGACGAGAACATCGCCCGGACGCAGGTGGTCGATGACCGCGGCCGGCAGTGCCTCCGTCCTAGGCAGGCGTCGGAAAGCGGTGCCGAGGGCTTGGAGTGCCGTGGCCAACTTGGCGTCGCCATCCATGTCCGGGATGACTTCGCCGGCACCATCAACCGGCAGCAGCTGCAACTGGTCGGCGGCCGACAGCGCCATTGCGAAGTCGGCTGCCAGACGGATGACCCGGCTGTGGAGTTGCGGTCGCACCGCCACGAAAAGCCTGCCATCGCCCGCGACGGTGCCGCGCGCGACGGCCAAGGTCGCCTCGATCTCTGTCGGATGATGGGCGCAGTCATGGAAGACGCGAACGCCGAGCGCCTCCCCGATCTTTTCCCATCGCTGCTCGACGCCGTTGAAGGCCTGCAACGCCTCGTTGGCCGTCGCGAACGGAATGTTCATCTCCAGCGCGATCGCCAGCGCACCGAGCGCGTTGCGGACGTTGTGAACACCTGGCACGGGGAGGCGAACCCTGCCGCGAGGCTTGCCGTTTACGAGCACACGGAAGTTGCTCGCCCTTTCCGTGGCCTGGATACGATCGGCTTGCAGCGTGTTCCCGTCGCTGAGACCATAGGTCACCACGCGCCGCCTCATCTGGGCATCCAGCGTCACCGCGCCATGATCGTCGCCGCACAGCGCGATGATCCCGTCGGCCGGAACCCGGTCGAGCATGGCCGCGAAGGCGGCGCGCAGGCGGTCATGACCGCCATAATGATCGCTGTGCTCGTCATCGATATTGGTGATCAGGCAGTGGTGTGGCCGCCAATGATCCAGGGCGCGGAACGCTTCACAGGCCTCGACGACGAAATGGCTGCCCTGGCCCAACCGAGCCGTGACGCCACCCAGCGCGCGTGCGATCCCGCCGATCATGAACCCCGGCGCCTTGCCGGCGTGGTCCAGGATGGAAGCAAGCATAGCGGTGGTCGTCGTCTTGCCGTGGCTGCCCGCCACGCAGATGGCGTGCCGGCCTTTCAGCAGGTCAGCCAGCGCCTCGGCCCGCATGCGAACAGGCACGCCAGCGAGGCGCGCGGCGCTGAGTTCGATATTGCGCCAAGGGATGGCCGGGCTGCTGACGACGATGTCGGCGCCGGCCACCGCGTCGGCCGTATGTCCCACCGTCACGCGGACACCAAGGTCTCGCAGTTCATGGAGGACCGGGCTGTCCACGATGTCGCTGCCGCTGACCGGATAGCCCGCCTCGATCAGCAGGCGCGCGAGTGGGGCCATCCCGACCCCACCCATCCCGACCAGGTGAAAATGCTCGGCACGACCATCAAGCGTCACTCAGGTGATCCTGCAGGGCGTATTCGCCGATGCGCTTGATCTCCCCGAAGATCCGGGTCCGCCCGCTCGGTGTCTGCCACCAGTTATCGGCTTGCAGATCGCCTGGGTGACGAGGCGGAACCATCAGCACCCGGACATGGGGGGGAAAGATCCGCCGCGCGGTCATCAATGCTCGACGCGCATGGAACGGCTTGGTGGTGATAGCGATCGATCCGATGTTGGCCCAGCCGATTTCGTGGGCGATCAGGGGTTCCGTGAACAGGAAGTTCTCCCGCGTGTTGCGGGCTTCGCGTTCGATCAGCAGGGCGGATTCCGGAATACCCTCGGCCAGCGCCTGGCGGCTGAAGACGACCCACTCCGGTGTCGCCGCGGTCGCCGGCCCCTGTCCGGTGATGATGATCCGTCGTGTCAGGCCTTGGTGGTAGAGGTTGATAGCGGGTTTCATGGCGCTGGGGGACGGCGCGCCGAGCACCATGACGAAGTCCACGGAGGCTGGTTCGTCACGGACGAACAGGAACTCGGAAATGGCATCCCTCGTAGTCATGCATCGCGCCTTCCCGATAGAGCCGTCTGATGGGCACCGTGACGACGTCGGATCAATGACCTGTGGAAATAGTGATTGTAGTCCGGCACGGGAGGCGCGGCTATCCGCCTGGGTCAGGGGACGTCGATGATCACGTTTGAAATTCGTCGGCAGGGTTCCGCGTGGTCGGATCATTATGCGGCGACGCTCCGTCATTCAAGCTGCGGATCAAGGGCGTGGAACGGGCCCACCCAGTTAAACGATGAGGCGGCGCTTCCTCCGGGGCCCGCCTCGGTTGTTTCCAGCGATCCGACTTGGGCAGCGAACTCATGGCTCAAGCGCAACTATGGCGGTCCTAGCCTAGCTTTTGCCCCGTCGTGCAGGATTGGCGGTCCCACTCCATCGCAAACGGCTCAAGGAGTACATGCAGCGTCATCTCCGGCGCCTGCCGCCCCTCCAGTATCGCCTCCACGATATCCGGCGCCAGCAAGGTCAGCCGCAGCACCCGGCTGACATACGACGTGTTCAGCTTCTCCTGCCGGGCGATATCCGAGACCGAGCAGGCCACACCGGTCTCGAGCATCCGTCGCCACCGGAACGCGCGCGCCAGCGCCTTCACCAGCGCCGGATCGCCGCGCGTAGCTGCGACGTCCGCCGGCGTTCGCGCCCCTGCCGGTGCTGCCACACCATCCGGTGAGATGATCATCTTCCGCCCGCCGCGCCGCCGGATCGTCAACGGCACCCGCACCGTCACGCTGGTCACGCTTGTCATGCCGCCCTCCGTTGATCGCTGTCGGGAATGCCGAGCTCGCGCGCCAGCCCGGCCAGCCCCTCCAGGTTCAGTTTGATCTCCGCTCCGGCGTCGCTGACGGTGACGCGTTCCACCAAGAGCCGAACGATGCGTGCCTGCTCACCGGGGAACAGTTCATCCCACAGCGGATCGAGCCGCCCGAGCGCCTCGCGGACCTCGGCTTCGGTGATATCTGGCGCCTCGGCTTGTGCTGCCCGCCAGGTGCCGACGACGATCTCCGGCTGGCGGAGCAGCGCGCGTACCTGCTGCATGACCAGTCCCTCGATCTCCCCGGCCGGCAACCGGCGAAAGGGCGCGTCGTCAGGTCCGCCTTTCAGCACGACTTGGCTCACGTAGTAGCGATAAAGCCGCCCGCCCTTCCGCGTGTGGGTCGGCGTCATCGCCCGGCCATCATCACCGAACAGCAGGCCGCGCAGCAGGGCTGGTGTCTGGGCACGGGCACGCCCTCCTCGGCTGCGCGGCCCCTCCTGCAAGATGGCCTGCACGCGGTCCCAGAGGTCGCGCGTGACGATCGCATCATGCTCGCCGGGGAACGACTGCCCTTTGTGCACCGCCTCGCCGAGATACACCCGGTTGGCCAGCAACTTCGCGATCGATCCTGTGTCGAACGGCCGCCCTGTCTTCGTGACCTGTCCCTCGGCCTGCAAGATCGGTATGAGGCGCGTCGCGGACCTGGTCTCGACGAAACCTTCGAACACGCGGCGGACTGTGGTAGCGTTGGGTTCGTCGACCAGCAGCTTGCGGCTCTCCACTCGATAACCAAGTGGAACGGGTCCGCCCATCCAAATCCCCCTCGCGCGGGACGCCGCGATCTTGTCCCGAACTCGCTCGCCGATGACCTCTCGCTCAAACTGTGCAAATGATAACAGAATATTAAGCGTCAGTCTGCCCATGCTGGTGGTCGTGTTAAACGACTGCGTCACCGACACGAACGTGACGTTGTTCGCATCGAACACCTCGATCAGGCGCGAGAAATCCATCAGCGATCTGCTCAAGCGGTCAATCTTGTAACATATTACGATATCGACTCGACCTGCCTCGATGTCCCGCAGCAGGCGTTGCAGTGCGGGGCGCTCCAGCGTGGCGCCGGAAATGCCTGCGTCATCATAGCGGTCGGGCACCAGAAGCCATCCCTCGGCGCGCTGGGATGCAATAAACGCCTCGGCGGCATCGCGCTGGGCGGCCAGGGAGTTGAACTCCTTGCTGGCCTGCTCGTCGGTCGATACCCTCGTATAGATACCGCAGCGCATCTTCCGCACTGTGGCTGGCATGGCGGCAGGATCGCGGGGGCGACGGTTCATGCATCACCTCGGGCACGCAAGCCAAAAAAGGTCCAGCCGTTCCATCTCGTTCCCGATATGGCGCGAGCGACCGACGACAGCGACTGGTAGGGCCGGCCTTGCCATTCGAAACCATCGCGCGTCACCGTTACGACGTGCTCGGCGCCCTGCCATTCCCGCACAAGTCGCGTTCCGACCAGAGGGCGCTGGTGCTGGCGGGTGCGGCGAAGGGTTACGTTCCTCCCGTCGATCTGCTCGCCCAGGGCTTCAAGGCGGGCGACCGTCTCGGGCTTCAGGCCGCCGTTGGCCACTTCCTGGATCCGGTATCCGAGGCGGCTCTCGAGGAATTTCCTGCTGACGGCTGGGGGTTCAGCGCCGAACAGCAGCCGCCATTCCTCCTTCAGACCGGCGGTGCTGGCGGTCTTCAAGGCTGTCAGGCGGCCGAGTACTTCCTGTCGCGTGATGGCAGGGTTCGTGACGGCGGGCGGTGGTTCCACCCGCGCGGTCTTGGTCTTGGTCATGTGCGTCTCCGGTTT
>CAMCDA010000252.1 GCA_945873195.1 Asaia bogorensis | reverse complement strand
GCCCACCACCAGACAGGCAATTTACAGAAGGGATGTTGCGCTAACAATGATAAATAAGGGGATGCACGATCCATGGACCTGAACGGAAAAGTCGCCGTCATCACCGGCGCCAGTGGTGGCATCGGATCGGCAACCGCCCTCCGCATGGCGCAAGCCGGCGCCAAAGTTATAGTCGGCTACAACAGCAAGCTGGACGAAGCGGAAAAGGTGGTGGCCTCGCTCCCTGGCACCGGCCATCGCGCGATGCGCATCCCGATGCTTGACTCCGCGATCATCCAGGACGTCGCTGCGACGGTGGAGCGAGAATATGGCCGCTGCGATGTGTTGGTGAATTGTGCCGGTTTCACCAAGCCCGTCCCGCACGCCAATCTTGAAGCGCTGACGGACGAACTGATCGATTCAGTCTTCCAGGCCAATGTGCGTGGTCCTTTTGCAACGATCCGCGCGTTTGCACCGCTGATGAAGAAATCCGGCGACGCGGTGATCGTGAACATCTCCTCCGTCGCCGCGATCTCGGGTTCGGGTAGCAGCATCGCCTATGGCGCGTCCAAGGCTGCCCTTGATACGATGTCGATCTCCCTCGCTCGCGTGCTGGGACCGGAAATCCGCGTGATGACCGTTTCCCCCGCAGCGGTGGACACGGCGTTCGTTGCCGGACGGACCACGGCCATGGTCGAGAAAGTGGCAGCGACCACCCCGTTGAAGCGGGTTGTCCAGGCGGATGAGGTCGCGCAGGCCATCATGGCGACCGTCACGCACCTGACGTCCAGCACCGGCTGGATTATTCCGGTGGACGGCGGAAAACTGGTCGGCTGAGCGGCGCAATCGTCCAGGCAGGCTTCGGCGCGGCAAACAAAGCCGCGCGGACACGCTGCCGCCAGGTCCGGTTCCGGCGTGAGGGAACCGGACCATGCGCCGCGTCCAGCATGGCGCAGCACCGGCGGAACATTGCCGTTCCGTCTTCCCCTCGCGCTTCCTCCCAAACTTTCAACTGATCGACCATGTCGTAGATCGCGCGCAGCAGAGCGACCGCGCCCAAGTAGTCATTGCCATTCCCCCCCTCGGATCGCCCTGCCCAATGGTCGATTCGGGCATGGGCAAATGCGATCAGATCGGATTCTTCCGCGACGACACGAGCCCGATCGGGGCGGGAGGTATAGCGGTTCGTCCTTTCGATCCATCCCGCGACATCGGGATGCGACAAATGATGAATGCAGGGCCCTTGATCGACGGGAATCCGCATGATCCGATCGGACAGCACCGTCATGCCGTCATGAACCGTCGCGCCGAACCGAATCGCATCCCGACGGAACAGGCGAATATGATGTTCGGGCCAATAATAGGCCCGTTCGTTGTGGGTCCCCAGGATGTAGTGCCGAAGCGGGAAGGCATAGACACGCGCCCGAGGCGCCCGCAACTCGGCCTGAATGAACCGGACGGCGTCCACATTTAGGCATTCGTCGTCATCGAGAAGCAGGATCCAGTCATGGCGGCACAGCGAAACCGCCTGAGCCCTGGTCTCCTCCACCGTCGGTGACCAGGGAACGGTGACAACCCGGTCCGCGAACTGGGTTGCCACCGCCCGCGCCCCGTCCGTCGACGTTTTGTCGACGACCAGGACCTCATCCGCGAAATGCAGGGCGCGCAGGCACGTGCCGAGGATGGCCGCGCGGTTGTAGGATATGACACATGCGCTCAGCCTTTCGTCCTGGCGATCCATGCCGGGTGCCCCGTTTTTCACGGACCCCAGCATGCGCGCGCATTCCTGAACGAACCGTTAACGCCGGAGAAAATGTTGCCGTAGCCGAGCGGGATAGGCCCGCAGAAATTGACGCAAGGACCCAGCGATCCGTTCGGCGTCCGCGGCCCGTGCTTCAAGCCGCACGCATTCCACTTCCTTGGCATCCAGTTCCTGGCGCAGCGCCTGTTCGCGCAGTTTACCCAGGCCTTCGCTCGCCGCGAGTTGAGCGGTTCGCACCTCCAGCGCCGCTTGCGCGTGCTGGGTTTCCGCTCGGCTATGTGCCAGGTCGCCACCTCGTATCGCGGCGGCAATGGCATCGGTATCGAGGTCGCTACGCTCAACATAAAGGCTGTTGGGCGGAAGGATCATCGGGGCATTCGACGCCACGGCGACGATGTACATCGGTCGCGGCACGCCAATGCAGGCCTCAAACCGATCGATCCCACGACGCTCGAACACCAGCGGCACCGCCGGTACTTCGGTTTCAGCAACCAGGGCTGATCCGATCAGAGCTCTCTGATACAGGGTATGGATATGAACGAAATGACGGCCAAGCAGCGCACCGAACTCTGTTCGGGTGAGTTCGCGGATGTGATGGCTGTTGGTGGGCGAACCCGTGGGCGCGTAATTGTCGCGATCGGGCGTGCTGACGATGAAGGAGCCCTCCGGTCGGAGCACGCGGCGCACCTCAGCGACGAAGGCCTCCTGTCCGGCGAAATGCTCAATCGTCTCGAACGAAACGACGACGTCGATGCTGGCATCCGGCAAGGGTAGCGCCCGCGCGTCGCCATTCACGAAGCGCAGGTTATCCCGGGGAAAATTCACGCCCGCCAGACGAGCGGTATCCCCCGAATACTCGACCCCCACGACCGAGCGCGCGACCTGTGCAAGCTGTGCCGACCCGTACCCTTCGCCGCTGGCGACATCCAGCACGTCCTTGCCTTGGCAAAACGTCCGGGCAAACAGATACCGATGGTAATGCTCAATCGCGACCTGCCCGGAGATGGCCGAGGTCAGCCGCTCACCGGTAAAGGCTTCGGGTTGTTCAGCGGCTTCACGCCGGAAATACCCAAGCAGACGCTCGTCTATCGTCAATTCAGGCGTGCCCGCAATTGGGTGGCTGTTGTCCGCACGGCATCGGCGATCTCACCCTGCGGGACCAGCGCCAGGAACCGATCATAGCATCGAAGCGCCGCGCCCACCTGGTCCAACCGCTGGTTCATCATCGCGGCCTGCCGCCACAGTTCCGCATGGTCCGGACCGATCCGTAGCATGTCCTCAGCGCAACTGAGCGCGCCCTGCGTGTCACCCGCCTGGAGGCGCCGGGTCATGATATTGTTCTGCAACCGCATCAGCACGCGCCGCACGCTCATGGGGCGCAGCAGCCCGGGGCGCAGTTCGGCGTCTTCCCCCTCCACCCGCTTCAGCAACACGCGCAGGTCCCGGGCATTCAGGGGCGTGCCGCCATGGAAGACATCCAGCACGACCTGTCCCTTGTCACCCTCCAGCGCCACCAGAAAATGCGCGGGAAAATCAACGCCATGCCCGCCCCATCCGGCGGCACGAGCGGTATGCAGCCACAAGATCCCCAACGCCACCGGCAGGCCGCGCCGACGCTCGATCACCCGGATCAGATTGGCATTCGCCAGGTCGTCATAGGTATCGGCATCGCCCTTATACCCATAGCGGGCGCCGAGCAGCCCGGACAACGCGACGGCGCGGCTGGCAAGGTCGTCGGCGTCGATACGGGACGTGAGGTCGACGGCGGCGCGCGCCAACTCGGACAGATGGGCGCGCGCGCCCTCCCAATCCGCTTCGGGCGCGTCGATCCGCGCGAGTTGCAGCGCGGCGTCCGCGATATCAATCTCGCCGTCGGGCAGTTGGCCGATCGCTTCGAGTGCGGTCCGAGGGTTGGTCATGATGCTTGGGTAGGGTCCATGGTCCATTGTTGGCAATCGCGGCACGGTTGGGCAACAGGGAAAGCCGCGATCCACCCCCAACGCAAAGGCCGGCAACCCCCTTGGGATCACCGGCCTCGCATCGCGGGTATCAGGCGGAGCCTAACCCTCGGCGCGCATTTCCTTGAACACCTCAACCGCGGTCAGCATCGCTTCCCGCACCAGCGGCGCGCCGACATAGCCGGCGAGGTGCAGCAGGGCTTCCGACAATTCGTCCTCGGTCCAGCCCTGGTTGCGGGCGAAACGCAGATGCAGCTTCAGTTCCGGGTCCCGGCCCTGGGCGGCATCCGAAATCACGCAGATCAGCGCGCGGGTCTTCAGGTCGAGGCCGGGACGCGTCCACAAGGTGCCGAAGATCGTTTCCTGGGTGACCTCGGCGAACTTCTCCATGATGGGTTCCTTGTAGACGGACGCATCCAGCTTGTCCGCATACGCATCCCCCATCAGTTTCCGCCGCATCGCTCGGCCGGCCGCGCGCCGTTCACTGTCCGCCATGGTTGTTTCCTCCTGATTGTATCGGTCCGCAGTCTATCCCGAGGTGGTCACCGGGCCAACCCGAGGCCGCCACGTCAAACATCCAGCACGATGTAGTTCTGGTCCACGATCACCGGCACGGTCTCGGCCACGAAGGGGCCTTTCGCCAAGGCCTCCCC
This sequence comes from Asaia bogorensis, assembly GCA_945873195.1. Taxonomy (GTDB): domain Bacteria; phylum Pseudomonadota; class Alphaproteobacteria; order Acetobacterales; family Acetobacteraceae; genus Rhodopila; species Rhodopila bogorensis_A. The sequence continues at coordinate 2,749 of CAMCDA010000252.1, read as the reverse complement.
CGGAACGACCTCGACCGGGTAGCTGCGCGCCTTGACGCTGTCGGGGTGGCACCAGGATTGGCCCGTCTTGATGTCGAATTCCCACCCATGCCATGGGCAGCGCAGCATTTCCCCATGATGCGTCAGCTTGTAGTCGCCGACCCGATCGGCTTCGAAACGGGGCATGACGGGGCCGAGGCAAAGATCGGCTCCTTCATGCGGGCAGCGGTTGATCAAGGCGTAGTATTCGTCCTTGACGTTGAACACCCCGATCTCCCGCCCGCGGACCGTGACGATCTTGCACGATCCGGGGGCGATTTCGCCGACCGTGGCAACGACATGACGAGCCATTCCGGCGTTCCCTCAGGCGTTCAGGCCGTAGAAGGCCATGGCGTTGTCGCGGAAGATCATCCGCTTTTCCTTCTCGGGCAGCGGCACCTTGAACGCGTAGCGCGGATCGTCCTGGTCCCAGTGCGGATAGTCGGTCGAGAACATGATGCGGTCCCATCCGATCCATTCACAGGTGGCCAGCAGGTCCTCGGGCTTCTCCGGCTCCTCGATCGGCTGCGTCGTGACCCAGATATTCTGGCGCACATACTCCGACGGCAGCATCTTCAAATGCGGCACCTCGGCCTTGAGCCGCTTGTAATGCTTGTCCAACCGCCAGCAGAGCGAGGGGATCCAGGCGAACCCGCCTTCAACCAACGCAATCCGCAGGTTCGGGATATGCTCGAACACCCCCTCCACCACCAGGCTGGTCAGCAGTGCTTCCTTGGACTGCGGATAGGACGGGTGTTCTTCGTGGTAGTAGGATGGCCAGCCGCCGCCGGTGGACGGATGGCCGGACGTCCCGCCCAGGTGTAGCGCGATGGAGAACCCGTTGGCCGCGCAGGCTTCCAGGATTTTCCAGTAGCGGCGGCGGCCCAGCGGTTCCAGCCCGCGCGGCGGAACCATGACGTGGGTGAAGCGGCGGTCGCCGGCGCGAAGCTCGATCTCCTTGATCGCGGCTTCCGTGTATTCGGTCGTGATCTGGATGCCGGCTTTCAGGCGTGGTTCGGCGTCGCACCAGACCTCGGCTTCCCACTGGTTCGCGGCGTGGGCCAAAGCGGCGCCGAACTCCACGTTCCGTTCATCCCCGCCGCGGCCCAGCAGGGGCATCATCAGCCCGTAGGCGACGTCGAACGGATCGAGCAACTGTTCCCGCATCAGCGCCAGGTCGGAGCCAGGGTGCCCACCGTTCTTCGGCCACGCGTCGTGGCGCATGCCCGTGCCCGGCGACATGCGCGGGAAGTTGGGCGCGGCGGCGAAGGGGCCACGGGTGCGGGCGCCGATCTCCTGCCTGTGCTGGCGCCAGCGTTCGGACAGGTATGGGTCGAGGTCGGCGGGCGACTTCAGGTAAGGATGGACGTCGCAGTCAACGATCCCAAGCTTGGATTGCGACGAGTTATCGGGGCGGCGATCGGCAACGGTCACGTTCATCGGATCGGCTCCTCAGGTCAGGCGTGAGTAGGTTTTCAGCGGATTGTCCACGAGGATCTTCTTCACCAACCGCTCCGGCAGACCATCGGGCACCGCGTCGGTCCCGTCAAAGTGCCAGTGCGGATAGTCGGTGGAGAACAGAAGCATGTCCTCGCAGTCGATTTCCTCTATGATCTTCAGCAGTTGTGCGACCTTGGGCGGGGTGTCGAAGGGCTGGATGGTCAGGCGCACATGCTCCCGCGCGTATTCGGCGGGGGACTTGTCGAGCCACGGTACTTCTGCCCGCACCCCGCGCCAGGTCTTGTTCAGCCGCCACATCCAGGCGGGCAGCCAAGAGACGCCGGATTCCATCAGCACGACCTTTAGCCGGGGGAATTCGACGAAGGCGCCTTCGGATATCAGGCTGTTCAGCACGCCCGCGAACCCAGTCGACCACGAAACGTAGTCCTCAAGATAATAGGACGGCCAGCCCAGATTGGTCGGCGGATGGCGATACGAACTGCCGGCGTGAACGCCGAGAGGAAGGTCGTGGGTCTCGCAGGCGCGGAGAATGGGCCAGTTGATGCGGCGGCCGAGGGGGATTTCCGTCATCTCCCACACCAGGACCTGCACGAAGCGGGGATCGGCGGCGCAGCGCTCGATTTCCTTGGCGGCCAGGTCGGGGCTGTGCATGGGCACGACGATGGAGGCCCGCAGCCTTGGGTCCCGATCCAGCCATTCCACCCTCATCCAGTCATTGATCGCTCGGCAGAACGCGGCGGAGAGGTCTTCGGAGAAGATCGCCGGGGCGCCGTGCAGGACGTTGCAGATCGCGTAGCGGGACTGGAACGTGTCGAGGACCTGGGTTTGCAGGGTGGAAAGATCGCTGCCGGGGGCGCCGGCGGCGGGCTTCCAGTCGGGGCGGGCGTTGATCGGGGCGTTCGGGGGGAAGGCAGAGGCGGTGTAGTTGTCCCGCTCCAACCCGCGCATCTGGACGTGGGCACGACAGTATTCGTCCAGGTACGGCAGGAGGGTCCGCATGCTGGGCAGCGCCGGATGGATGTCGCAGTCGATCGCGCCTGGGGCGGGTGTGCTCACCTTGGCTCCTCCTGTTTCCCGGCACGATAGGGCGGGCTGAGGTGGGGTTCAATGGTGGCGTGGCGGCCTGTCAGTAGCACACGATATGTCCGGTTTAGGTAGCACACGATCTGTCCGGTTCATGCTGGCCTCTTTGGGGGCCTGGGATGCGCCGGTCAGAAGCCCATCAGGGTGTGCGGATGATCAAATTCCGGAGCGTGTTCGAGCGTTATGG
>CAMCDA010000251.1 GCA_945873195.1 Asaia bogorensis | reverse complement strand
CCACCGCCCGGAAACAAGGTTGGAATCTTCTCACGGCCCTCTCGACCACGCCGGCTTCACTCATCCTCGCTTTATCCGGATAACGCTGGCCCCGCCGTACCTCCACGAGCGCCTTTCTTGCTCACGGTGGGGGGCTTGGGAGTTACGGCGATATTGCCACAACGCGATGGCCGCGATGGCGGGCGCGTATTGGTAGCGCAGGCACGCCGCGAGGCCGAGGCAGACCCCTGCCGCCAGCAACATGCCGGGGCGGGGCGGCGGTTCATCCTCGTGATCGGCCAGACCGATTCCCAGCAGCACCAGATGCGCCGCGACCATCTCGGTGAGGACCGCTGGGGCGAACCATACGAGATCGAACCAGACCGCGCAGAACCCGCCGGCCAGCACCGCCGGACCCAGCCCGGCGCGGCGTTCACCCATCCGGAAACCGACCCAGACGACACTCAGCGACAGCAGTACGCAGACCCCGCGCGTCAGCCACAGATAGGCCAGCGGCCCATCCCCCAGCATCGCGCCGATCCGCATCAGCCCCGCGATGGCCCCCGGCAGCAGCCAAGAGCGGATGCCGTCATGATACTCCCACGGCACGATGCCATCACCGAAGGCCAGCCGGTGGCCTTGCTCCAAATACTGGAAGGTCTCATCGGCGAAGATGACATAGGTCTGGGTGAACATCGCGCCCAGCCGGATCGCCAGCGCCAGCAGCAACAGGCCGATCAGCCATGGCAGCCGTGTGTTCGGCTTCTCAGCCACCCGTGGCCGATTCGGCGGTGATATGGGCGGCGACCCCATCGCTGGGGTGGACCGCGACCAGGTTCATCCCGACCCCGTAGCGCCGATAGCCGTGGGACGCGAGCACCGCGTCGAGGTCGGCGGCGGGGGCCTTCAACTGCTCCACCACGATCACCGGCAGGCAGCGTCCGATCGTCCGCGCCGCTCCGGCCAGGACCTCCAACTCCATCCGCTCGACATCGATCTTCAGCAGATCGAGGCGCGGCAATTCCAGGCTGTCGATGGTGAGCGCGCGGACCAGGGTTGTGCCGGCGTTCGAATGGTCGATCGCCTGGCCGATGGCTTCCACATTCGGGCCTGGCCGCAGTTTCAGGCTGCCGAACGACGCGGGCGCGGCGTGATTCAGCACGGGGATCCGCATCATCCCGACCTCGGACGTTACGGCGGCGTGGATCGCGCGGGCGTTGAAGCAGTTGGACAGCGCGATATTGCCGGCGAGGGCGTAGTAGACCCGCTCCTGCGCCTCGATCGCCACGACCTGGCCCCAGCCGGTCATGGTCTTGGCCCAATCCACGGTGAAGACGCCGATATTCGCCCCGCAATCGAGCGCGATGACGCCATCGCCGTGATATTTTCGGCGCAACCGCAGCAACTGGCAGCCTTGCGCCGCCTCCGTCGCATCATAGGACCCGGTCCGCAGCAGCGTGCCGCCGACGCCGAAGACGTTGCCGGACGCATGCACGTGGAAATCAAAACGGTTGACGATCAGCGCGCCCTGGTCGGTCGGTGCGAGGATGAACGCCAAGGGACGCGGAGGGTAGGCCATGCCAGGTCCCCGAAAAGAAGGGCCGAACGCCGCCCGGGTTCAGTCCGCGGCGACGCCGACCGCGTCGAGCCGAACACCCTCGGCATAGGCGCGGACCATGTCGCCAAACTGCGCGAAGATCGCGCGGGAGAGCGAATCCGCCGGCCAATCATACTCGGGATGCCATTGCACGCCCACCGCGAAGCCTGGCGCCGGCCGGCCGGGGATGGACACGACGCGCACGGCCTCGATCGTGCCATCGGGCGCGACACCTTCCGACACCAGGCCCGGGGCGAGCCGATCAATGCCCTGATTATGCAAGGAGTTCACGGCGATATCTCCGGCGCCCGCCAGCCGGTGCAGCCAGCCTCCGGGCGTAACCCGGATCGCGTGAGCCTTGCCCTGCCGCACCTTCGACGAAGGCTGCATCGGCGTGGAGTGATCCATCCGGTCTGGCAGGTCCTGCAAGCGCTGGTGCAGGGAACCGCCGAGCGCCACGTTCAGTTCCTGGAATCCGCGGCAGACGGCGAGGAGGGGCACGCCGCGCGCGATGGCGGCGCGGATCAGCGGCAGGGTGATGTTGTCGCGGTTCGTGTCCTCATGCGTACCGTCGGCGTGCGGCGGTCCGTCATAGAAGCTGGGATGCACGTTCGATCGGCTGCCGGTCAGCATGATGCCGTCCAGCCGATCCAACAGCGTCTCGATATCCGCGGTCGGGCCGTTGGCGGGCATCAGAACCGGAACCGCGCCGACCACATGATCGGTGGCGCGGATATAGGTGTCCGATGCAGCGTGGTTCGGCATTCCGAACACACCGAACTGCTTGGTGCAGCAACTAATGCCGACGAGCGGCTTGATGGCTCGGGATGTTCTCATGATGGGTTAGGATCATTGCCGATTCCTGTGGCAAAATGAAGACGTATCTCGCGGTATTTCGCCGTTTCGGCGGGACCCAGCCATGACGGAGGCGAACATGCCCGAAACCACCCTGCGCGACCGGATCGGGATCGATGTCGGACGCAAGCTTCGGATCGAGGATGCGGTCGCCTGGGCCGCCGATCATGGGGTGCGTCACATCGATGTCCAGCTCGATACCGGCGACAACGCGTTCAGCCGGATCGACGCCCCGCGCGCCCGCGCCATCCGTTCGGCGGCCGAACAGGCGGGCGTGCGGATTGGCCTGCACACATCCTCGGCGGTCAATGTCGGCGAGTATGCGCCGCTGCTGAGCGAGGCCACCGACGCCTATCTCCGCGCCTATATCGACGCCGCCGCCATGCTGGGCGCCGATTGGATCGTGGTTCACGCCGGCTTCCATTTCACCGCGGATGTCCAGCAGAGGATGCAGTCTGGCCTCGATCGCCTGCGCCGTGTGCTGGATCACGCGGAGGCGCGCGGTGCGCTGCTGCTGCTGGAGAATCTGAACAAGGAACCGCAGGACGCGGAGGTCCATTACCTGGCCCACACGCTGGAGGAATGGCGGTGGTACTACGACCGGATCGCCTCGCCTGCCTTCGCGCTGTCCTTCACCGCCAACCACGCCCATCTGGTGCCGGAGGGCGTCGCTGGATTCCTTGCCGCGATGCCGGTGGATCGCGTACGGGAAGTGCGACTGGCCGATTGCTTCCGCAACGGCAAGGAGGAGCATTTGTGCCCGGGGGAAGGCGACTTCGATTTCCCCGGCCTGTTCCGGGCGCTCAGCCAGGCGGGGTACACCGGCGTGTTCACGAACGCGTTCGGGTCCCTGGAGGATATGCTTTCCGCACGGGACCTGTTCGCCGGGATGGCGTGACGGGGCTTAAGCCTCGATCAACGGCGGTTCGTGCGCGGTGACCGGGGGCAGGGGCCCGGACCAGCGTTCGATCTCCACCAGGCAGCTTTGCGCCACCGGTCCCTGACCCAGCTTCGACGTGCCGATATCGCGCGTCAGCACGTTCGGGTTCCCGTGGACGCACATCTCGCCGAGGGGATCATACCAGGCGCCGGTGGGCAGGACCGCGACGCCCCGGACCATATCCCGCGCCAAGCGCACGCCGGCGAGGCAGGCACCGCGGTCGTTGAACACCCGCACGATGTCGCCATCCTTCAGACCACGAGCGGCCGCGTCGGCCTCGTGCAGGAACAACGGCTCGCGCCCCTGGATCTTGCTGTCCTTGCTGACCCCGACATGGTCCATCTGCCCGTGCAGCCGCGTCGCCGGCTGTGCCGACAGCAGATGCAGCGGATACTTCGCCGTCAGCGGGGCCTTCAGATATTCCTCCGGCCGGAAGAAGGTCGGATGGCCCGGGCAATCGTCGTAGTTGAATCCGGCGATCGTCGGCGACGTCAGTTCCACCTTCCCGCTGGCGGTGTTCAGCGGATGCTTCTCCGGGTCGGCGCGGAAGTCGGAGTAGGGCACGAAATCACCCGGCGGCATCGGCGTTTCCACCACGCCCTGTTCCCAGAACGTGTCGAAGTCCGGCACCTCCATGTCCGCCTTGCCGCATTGGGTCCGCCAGCGCTCATACAGGAATCGCAGCCACGCGGATTCATCACGCTGCTCGGTGAACTTCTCCCGCACGCCCAGCGCGTCGGCGACATCGGCCAGCATGGAGAAATCGTCCCGCGCCTGCCCCTGCTTCGCCACCGCCTGCTTCATCGCCAGCACGTAGCGATCCCGACCCGAGGACGCGATGTCGTTCCGCTCCAGCGTCGTGGTTGCCGGCAGCACGATGTCGGCATGGCGGGCGGCGGGGGTCCACCAGGGTTCGGCGACGACGATGGTTTCGGTGCGGCTCCAGGCCTTGCGGAAGCGATTGAGGTCCTGGTGGTGATGGAACGGATTGCCGCCAGCCCAGCAGATCATCCGCGTATCGGCATAGCGCAGGCGGCGACCGTTGAAGTCATACTCGCCGCCCGGGTTTTCCAGCATGTCGGAAATGCGAGCAACCGGGATGAAGCTGCCGGTGCGGTTGGCCAACGCCGACATCCCGACGGCCGGGACCCTGATCCGAGGGCTGCCCATCCCGCCGCTGCTGCCATGGCCGAAGCCGAAGCCCAGGCCCGGCTTGCCGATCGTGCCGATCATCGCGGCCAGTGCGATCATCATCCAATAAGGCTGCTCGCCGCGTTCCGCCCGCTGCACCGACCAGGCGCCGGCGATGAAGGTGGGAGCGCCGGCCATCTCCCGCGCCAGGCGGACGATCGTCTCGGCCGGCACATCGGTTTCCGCCGCGGCCCATTCCGGAGTCTTCGGCACCCCGTCCGACACGCCCAGCACATAGGCGCGCAGGTCGTCGTATCCGATCGCGCAGCGGTCCAGGAAATCGCGGTCGGTCAGGTTCTCGGTAATCAGCACATGCGCCATCGCCAGCAGCATGGCCGTGTCGGTGCCGGGCACGATCGGGACCCACTCGGCAGGCACATCCGCCGGCATGTCGTCCTTCACGGGGGAGATGTTGACCAGCCGCACCCCGTTCTCACGCGCCGCCCGCAGCCAGGGGCCCATGTCGTGCTGGCCGCCGCCGCCATTGATGATCTGGCCGTTGCGCAGTGGAATGCCGCCGAAGCACAGCATCAGCTTCGCGTGCCGGGTGATCGCCCGCCAATCGACGATCGGCGCCACCAGGCAATCCGTGTCCCCGATCACATGCGGCAGCAAAGCCTGCGCGCAGGCATACGAATAGCTGCCGAAACTGCCGGTGAACCCGCCCGCCGCGGCGAGGAATCGCTGGATCTGCGTCTTCGCGTGATGGAACCGCCCGGCCGAGGACCAGCCATAGGACCCACCGAAGATGCTCGCCGCCCCATGCGTGTCCCGCACGCGGGTGATTTCCTCGGCCACCAGGCGCGTCGCGGTGTCCCAATCGAGGGGCACGAACGCGTCTTCCCCCCGCATCGTCCCGCCGGCGCGATCGCCAGCCAGCCAGCCCTTGCGGACATAGGGCCGGTCGATGCGCATGCGGCCATGCACCGCCTCGGCCGTGCCGTAGATGATCGGGGACGGATCGGGATCGTCCGCGAAGGGCTTGATGCCGGTGATGCGGCCGTTCCGGGTCTCGGCGGTAAAGGCGCCCCAGTGGGACACGTTCGGAATTGCGTTCATGCCCGGATCATGTTGCGCGGCCCGATCGCGCGCAAGGGCGCGGTTGCGCCCGGAATTTCCCCCCGGCGCCAGACCCGCCTATATATGAACGCGGAAAACGCCCAACGCCCGAAAGGTCCCACCATGGACTTCGCCCTGACCGCCGCCCAAACCCAGATCCGCGACCAGGTCGCCCGCATGTGCCAGGATTTTGGCGACACCTACTGGCTTGAACGCGAGAACACCGCGACCTTTCCCCATGCCTTCGTCGACGCCCTCGCGGCCGGCAACTGGCTCGGCATTGCGATGCCGGAGGAATTTGGCGGCGCCGGCCTGGGGATCGTCGAGGCCACCATCCTGATGCAGGCCATCGCCGAATCCGGCGCGGGCATGAGCGGCGCGTCCGCCGTTCACATCAACATCTTCGGCCTGCACCCCGTGGTCATCCACGGCACCCACGCGCAGAAATCCCGGATGCTGCCGCCGCTGATCCAGGGCAAGGACAAGGCCTGCTTCGGCGTGACCGAACCGAACACCGGCCTGAACACCACCGAACTGACCACGCGCGCCGATCTGCACGGGGATCATTACAAGATCAACGGCACGAAGATCTGGACGTCCACCGCCCAGGTCGCGAACAAGATCCTGTTGCTGGCCCGCACCACGCCGATCGACAAGGTGAAGCGCAAGACGCATGGCCTGACACTGTTCTATACAGACCTCGACAAGACCCGCGCCGAGGTACGCCTCATCCACAAGATGGGCCGCCACGCGGTCGATTCGAACATGGTCTTCTTCGAGGACATGATCGTTCCGGTGGAAGACCGCATCGGGGAAGAAGGCGAGGGCTTCCGCGCCATTCTGCACGGCCTGAACCCCGAGCGTGTGCTGGTCGCCGCCGAGGCGATCGGGATCGGCCGAGCAGCGTTGGCGCGGGCATCCAAGTATGCGCGGGAGCGGGTGGTGTTTGGCCGTCCGATTGGCCAGAACCAGGGCATCCAGCACCCCTTGGCGCGGAATTGGGCCGAGCTCGAAGCCGCCAACCTGTTGGTTTATAAGGCAGCCTGGATGTACGATCAGGGGCTGGATTGTGGGGCGGAGGCGAACGCGGCCAAGTACCTCGCGGCCGAGGCCGGGTTCCGCGCGGCCGAGCAGGCGGTGCTGACCCATGGCGGGATGGGCTACGCGCAGGAATACCATGTGGAGCGGCTGTTCCGCGAAGCCATGCTGCCGCGCATCGCGCCGGTCAGCCGTGAACTGGTGCTGAGCTACCTGGCCGAACGCGTCCTGGGCCAGCCGAAGTCCTACTGACCCCACGCGGCACCCATCGCTCGGCCGGCCGTTGGCGCGGGCGATGGGTGTTGTTGGACGGCGTTTCTGTCGGAATTCTTGACACATCCGTCAAGACGAACATTTCCTTGTGGTAATAGGGGCAAAACCACGGGCACCGCCGCATTTTTCTCTTGCACCGATTCGGCGTCGTGGACTCTCTGCATCATGTGCCGCCGCCGCCCGCCCTTTCCGCGCTGAGCCGTCCGGATCTTGAAGCTCTTCTGATTGAACTATTCG
>CAMCDA010000250.1 GCA_945873195.1 Asaia bogorensis | reverse complement strand
TGGAAAGCGTAGATCTTCGCCTGCATCGCCGGCACGCTTTTGATTGCCGTGGCGTAGTCCGCGAACGCCTGCGCCTCAACGGCGGTCAGCTTGGCGGCAATGTCATCCGTCAACGTGAGCGTCCTGCGTGGAACGACCCCCACAACTTCCGGTTTGCCGCGCTTCTTGCCTGGTTCTGACGTGACTCGGATGAGTCGAATCGAATTATTGTGGGAACGAAATTCCATGATTACAGTTCCTTAGAATGAACATACCTGACAATATATTGTCACTCCGCTTCGGGTCAAGAAAATTCCCGCCACCACTCGACCCCGGCCGATCCGCCGCCTAACATCGTGACCTTCACTCAGCGGGAGAGCCGATCGCCATGACCTACGTCACCCCGAATTCGGTGCAGGCGCGCGATATCGCCAGCATCGTCCACCCCCAGACCAACCTGGTGCGCCATCTGGAACAGGGGCCGATGGTCATCGGGCGCGGCGACGGCTGCTATATCTATGACGACAACGGCAAGAAGTTCATCGACACAGCCGCCGGCCTCTGGTGCGCCTCCCTCGGCTACGCCTCCGAACGCCTCGCCCGCGTCGCCTATGAGCAGATGCGAAAGCTCGGCTACTACCACCTGTACCGCGGCACCACGAACGAACCCGGCGTGGACCTGGCGGAACGACTGCTGGCGATCGCGCCGGTGCCCATGAGCAAGGTGCTGTTCCAGTGCTCGGGGTCGGAAGCCAATGACACCGCGCTGAAGCTGGTCTGGTACTACCACCACGCGATCGGCAAGCCGGAAAAGCGCAAGATCATCGGCCGGCAGATGGGTTACCACGGCTCGACGTCCGCCTCGATCAGCGCGTCAGGCAAGTTCGACATGCACGCCGATTTCGGCCTGCCGTTCCCGGGATTCCTGCACACCGAATACCCGCATTACTACCGCAACCACCAGGACGGTGAGAGCGAGGAGCAATACGCCACCCGCCTCGCCGACGCGTTCGAGCAACTGATCCTGCGCGAAGGCCCCGACACGGTGGCGGCCTTCATCGGAGAACCGGTGATGGGCGCCGGTGGCGGCCTGCCGCCGCCCCGCACCTATTGGGACAAGATGCAGGCGGTGATACGGAAATACGACCTGCTGTTCATCGCCGATGAGGTGATCTGCGGCTTCGGGCGCACCGGCAACATGTGGGGCAGCCAGACTTACGACCTGAAGCCCGACATGATCTCCTGCGCCAAGGCGCTGTCGGCGGGGATGCAGCCGATCTCGGCCACCATCATCAACCAGCGCGTGTTCGATGCGATGCTGGATGAATCCCGCAAGCTTGGGAACTTCGCGCACGGCTTCACCTATGCCGGCCATCCGGTCACCACCGCGGTCGCGATGGAAACGCTGCGTATCTACGATGAGATGGACATGATCGGCCACGTCCAGCGCGTCGGTCCCTATCTGCAGCAGGCGCTGAACACGCTGGCCGACCACCCGATGGTCGGCGAAGTGCGCGGCGTCGGCCTGATGTGCGGGATCGAGCTGGTCGCCGACAAGGCCACCCGCAAGCAGTTCGCGCCGGAACAGAAGGTCGGACCCACGGTCGACAACTACGCCCGTGAATTCGGCCTGATCACCCGCTTCATCGGCGACCGCGTGGCGTTCTCTCCGCCGCTGATCATCACCGAGCCGGAAATCGACGATGCGGTGGCTCTGACCCGCCGAGCGCTGGATGCGACCTGGGCGGATATCCAGGCGGGCTGAAATCAGGACGGGGTCGGCCGGCGGCCGATCCCGTCAGCGCACCCCCATCGCGACGTCCCGGAACAGACGGGCCGGCAGCCCGCCGCCCATCACGTTCTTCATCGGCCGGTTGTCGTCATTGCCGAACCAAACCCCGATCAGCATCCCGTTCGACGCCCCGACAAACCAGGCGTCCCGGAAGTCCTGCGTCGTGCCAGTCTTCCCCGCCACGCCCCCGCCCTGGAACCCCGCGGCCTTGCCGGAGCCTCGGGACACCACGGCGCCAAGCATGCGGGCCATCATGGCGGCCTTGTCCGAGCCGATGACGGGCGGGAGGTGCGGCGCCATCCCGCGATCCAGCCCGAACGGCACCACACGCCGCCCGCCATTGAAGAACGGTGCGTAGGCGGCGGTCAGTTCCAGCAGTGTCACTTCCCCGGTGCCCAAGGCCAGCGACGCATCGTTCGGCATCTTGTCGGTGATCCCCAACCGCTGCGCGATCGCCGCGACCGCCTTGGGCCCGCCCGAGTCCAGCAGCAGCCGCACCGCAACCGTGTTGACCGAATGGGCGAGCGCCTCCTCCATCGTGGTTTCACCCAGGAACCGCGGCTCGTAGTTGCGCGGGCTCCAGCCACCGATCCGGACCGGCGCGTCCAGGACCATGTCATCCGGGGCCATGCCGTGTTCCAGCGCGGCGAGCCACACAAAGGGCTTGAACGCCGATCCCGGCTGGCGATGGGCGAGCGTCGCGCGGTTGAAGGAGCTGTCGCGATGATTGCGTCCACCGACCAGCGCACGGACCGCGCCGGTCGAGGCCTCCATCACCACGACCGCCCCCTGCGTGGCGTCGGCGGCGGCGCCCGGTCCATCCAGCAAGGCGGCCAGTCGCGCCTCCGCCAGGGACTGGATCCGGACATCCAGGGTCGTGCGGACAGTCGCATCCGTCCCCGTCGGCACCGAGGCGCTGGCGCGATCGGCAATCCAGTCGGCGAACCAGCCAGGCGCGGTGCGCGGGGTCGGGGGGAAGGCGATCTGGGCGCCGGCGGCCAGGGCCTGGGCGTCGGTGATCGCGCCCGTGTCAGCCATCGCGGCCAACACCTCCTTGGCGCGGGCGGTCGCGGCGGATGTGTTGGTGTTCGGGTTGAAGCGGGACGGCGCGCGCGGCAATCCCGCCAGCAGGGCCGCTTGCCACAGGTTCACCTTCCGGGCGGAGACGCCAAAGAACAGCTTCGCCCCCGCATCCACCCCCCAGGCCCCAGCGCCGAGATAGACGCGGTTCAGGTAGATTTCCAAAATCTCCTGCTTGGAGAACCGCTGTTCCAGCCACACCGTCAGGATGAGCTCCTGGATCTTCCGCCGGAACGTGCGGGCATTGGACAGGAACAGCGTCTTGGCCACCTGCTGGGTGATGGTGGAGCCACCCTGGACCACGCGGCCGGCGTTGAAATTGACCCAGACGGCGCGGGCCAGGCCGATCGGATCGACGCCAAAATGGTACCAGAACCGCCGATCCTCCACCGCGACCAGGGCGGCCGGCAAAGCAGGGGGCATGTCGCTCAGGCGCAGCGGCTCCCCCACGACATCGCCGAAGGTCGCGAAGATTCGCCCGGACCGATCCTGCAACATCAGGCTGGGCCGGCGCGGCGCGTCCAGCGCGGTCTCGGGGCGGGGGAGGTCATGCGCGAACCACAGCAGCACCCCGGCCACGCAGAGTGATCCCCAGATCGCCAGGATCACCAGCCACTTCAGCAGCCCCCGGCCCCAGCGGCGGCGCGCCTTGGGCGGGACGGTCGGTTCTGCCATGCCCTTCCGCGGCGGCGCCTTCGGGCGTGCCTCTGGTCGGGGTGGGGTGGATGGGCGAGTCGCGCGGGCCATGTCGGCCCCTGCCTATCACGCAATCATGGCAAAATCCTTCGCTTGCGATGCGGGGTCGGCTTGCGCAAAGTCAGGCCGATCGCGCGCAAGGGAGTTCGCATGAAGGGCCTGTTCTTGGATGCCGTCGATGGTCTGGCGACCGTCTTCCGCAATGTCTCCCGCCCCGGCGATCCGCCCGTCGACGTGAACGAGGAATCGGACACGATCCCGCCCGAGGCGCTGCCAGGCCTCCTCGCCGGCTATGACTTCGTGCTGGACGATCATACCCAGATGCCGACCGAGGCCCTCCGCCAGTGCAAGGACCTGAAGCACGTCATTTTCCTGGGCACCGGCGCGCGCAGCTACATGAACCCCGAGGAGCTGGCCGAACTCGGCATTACCGTCCACATCATCAAGGGCTATGGCGACACGGCGGTTGCCGAACACAGCGTCGCGCTGATGTGGGCCGCGGCGCGCGGCGTGGCCGGGATGGATGGCGCCATGCGTCGGGGCGAATGGCCGCGGACCGAGGGCATGGAACTCACCGGCAAGACCATCGGCCTGCTGGGCTTCGGCGGCATCGCGGCCGAGGTCGCGCGCATCACCGCCGGGTCGGGGATGCGGGTGCTGGCCTGGAACCGCTCCCCCAAGACCGCGCCAAACGTGACCTTTGTCGACCTGGAGACGCTGCTGGCGGAAAGCCATGTGCTGTCGGTGCATCTTCTGCTGAATGACGAAACCCGCGGGTTCCTCTCGGCCGAACGGATCTCGCAAATGCGGCCCGGCGCGATCCTGGTGAACACGGCGCGGGGGGCGGTGGTGGATGAAGCGGCAATGATCGCGGCGCTGCGGTCCGGCCATCTGCGCCACGCCGCGCTGGATGTCTTCGATGTGGAACCCTTGCCGGCGGGTCATGTCCTGACGACGCTGCCGAACGTGACCGTCACCGCCCACAGCGCGTTCCGCACGCCCGAGGCCAGCGATAATCTGATCCGGCACGCGCTGGATATCGCCTGTACGTTGCCACGCTGATAATAGTCCCGCGGCCCGGTGCCCGCCTGGCGGAATGGTAGACGCAGCGGACTTAAAATCCGCGGTCGTGAGACGTGGGGGTTCGAGTCCCCCGGTGGGCATGGTCACTCAGGGATCATTCAACGACGTTGGAAGAAGCCGATCGAGCATGATGAATCAGGGTATGAAGCTGCGCGGCCGCGTGGACCTCACCGCCGGCGACAGGGTCCATGGCTGGGCCTTTGATGAAGCTGAATCCGATCGTCAGATCGATGTCGGGGTCTTCGTCGACGACCGGAAGGTGGCGCAGGTCCATTGCGATACGATGCGGCGCGACCTGCTGGCCCTCGGTACCTTCGGCTCGGTTGGACATGGGTTCGAGTATCGGTTCCAGCCGCCGCTCGACCTGGCCAAGGCGCATCGGGTGACGGTCCGCTTCGTCGATTCCGGGCGTGCGCTGGAACGCGGCGACGTGATGCTGCCCGAGGGAACCGCGCCCAGGGCCGCCGATTTCGGCCAGACCCTGCCGCCGGCCTACCCAGCTCTGCCGGCGCCGGCCGTGCCGCGTGACTGGTTCGACCTGCTTACACTCCTGGACGGCAAGCAGGGCCTGTATAACCTCATTGCCCGCTGCGACATGTCGGGCCGGCGGCTCGACCAGGTGCTCTACAGCGTGTTCGGTGACACCGAGGCGCCATCGCCCGACGCCGTACCCTGGAGCGCGGGGGCCGCGCGTGACATTGTGTATGGCGCCCTGACCTCCCGCGCGTTCCAGCTCGGCGCCCGGGACCTGCTGCTGAATGCCTTCCCCGAGAAGCGCCGCCAGTTCTTCATCCATGTCCCCAAATGCGCGGGCACCGACCTGTCCGCCCATCTGTCGGTCCGGTTTCCGGCCATCCATCAATCCCTGATCAGCCGGGACTACACCGGCAGCCAGCGCCTGTTCGAGGAGCTCGCGCGTCTGGTGCGCCTGCTGCCCTGGTTCGATACGATCCTGGTGCACGGGCACATGAACCTGGGCGACGTGCTGTCCAACCGCCTGCTGCGCCCGATCGACGGGATGTTCACGACATTGCGTAACCCGATCGATATCACGCTGTCACAGACCAACTACATCTTGACGCGCATCATGCGGGATGCCGAACGCGGCTCTTTCGGGCCGGATTCCCGCAGTTGGCTGGCGGAACTGAACCTGTCCGTCGCCCCCGCCGATGTCACCCGGCCGATGCTGGATGACCTCTGCCCTAGCCTGCTCCGCGATGCCTCCATCAACCGTTCCGACACGATGTGCGAATGGCTGGGCGGCGGTTCGGCAGACGAGGTGCTCGATCGGCTGGTCGGGCTGGATGCGGAGGTCACGACAACCCGCCACTACACCGCCTGGCTGTCCGATCGCTGGCAGATCCAGAGCGCCACGCGCCGCAACGAATCGATCCCGTTCATCAAGCGGGAGGATTTGCAGCCGGCCGAACTTGATTATCTGCACGACATCTCGGTGCAGGATCGCGTGCTGTACGCGGCGGTCGAGAAGCGGATCGATGACGCCGGCGCGTCCTCGGTCTTCCTGGGGCGTGCCCCGCGTGGCTGATCGCTGGACACGTCACCCGCGCTGCGGCAATGGAACGTCATCACACCGAGGGATGCTGGCATGAAGGTCGGGCTGTTCATCAATACCCAGTTCCCCGAGGGCGACAACATCGCCGCCCGGGTTCCCGAACTGGTCGAGCAGGTGCGGGTCGCGCGCCAGTCGGGATTTTCCTCTCTGCTGTTCCCGCATCACTTCCTGACCGAGCCGTTGCAGATGCTGCAGATCACGCCGTTGATGGCGTATCTGCTGCCCGAGGCGAAGGGGATGACGATCGGCGGCAACATCCTGCTGCTGCCGCTGCTGAACCCGGTCCAGGTGGCCGAGGAATCCGCCACGCTTGATGTCCTGAGCGGGGGGAATTTCGTCCTCGGCGTCGGTTTGGGCTATCGCGAAGGGGAGTTCGAGGCGTTCGGCGTCTCGCTCAAGGAACGGTCGGCCCGCTTTACCGAGAGCATCGCGCTGATGCGCCAGCTTTGGACCGGGGAGAAGATCACCCACCACGGCAAGTTCTACAACGTGACCAACCACGGCATCAGCCACAAGCCGTTCCGCGCCGGCGGGCCGCCGGTCTGGGTCGCGGGGCTGGTCGAGGCCGCCGTGAAGCGGGCCGCTCGGATCGGCGATGGCTGGTTGATCTCGAATGCAACGACGCTTGGCGACACGGCGCCAATGATGAAGGTGTACCGCGAAGCCCTGGCGTCCCTGGGCAAGACCGTGACCGAGTTCCCGATCTCGCGCGAGTGCTATGTCGGCGAGAGCGCCGCGACCGCAATGGAGGAATGCCGAGCGGCGCTGGAGTATAAATATGCGTCGTACGCGGCGTGGGGGATGGTGAGCCCCACGGCCAACATGACGTTCGAGGAAATGGCCCGCGACCGCTTCATCATCGGTGACAAGGTCAAGGTGAAGGAAGAAATCGCTCGTTGGAACGAAGCACTCGGCGTCAATCATTTCTCCATGCGCGTGCAGTGGCCCGGCCTGCCGCAGGAGCGTTTGCTCGGCTCCATCCGTCGCCTGGGCGAAATTTTCGCCTGATTGCAGCGGGGTGGCCT
>CAMCDA010000249.1 GCA_945873195.1 Asaia bogorensis | reverse complement strand
ACCCCACCAAAGGCCGAGGCCTTTGGAAACCATTGGTTGGGGGGAAGACTGGAGGGGCCTACACGGACCTTGCCCGGTCACGGTTGGCCCCTCCAGTCTTCCCCACAATGAGCGGTTCCAAGGGCTGTGCCCTTGGTGTGGGTCCAGGGGGCAAAGCCCCCTGGTGGGGTCCGGGGCAAAGCCCCGCCCCTTGTTCATCCCCCGACCCGCCGTCGCCGGCCTGTCGGCTCACCGCCTTCCTGGGGCGTTGGCGCGATGCGGCTGCCGTCGGCGAGGCGGGAGGCGCCGTCCACGACCACTTGTTCGTTGCCGTTCAGGCCCTCGGTGATGACCGAGCCGCGTTCATCCTCGTAGCCCACCGTCACGGCCTGGCGCTTGGCGATGCCGCCCTCGGTCGCGATGTAGACGAAGGCGCCGCGGGGGCCGCGCTGGATCGCCGCGGTCGGGACCATCACCGCGTCCTTGATCACATCCACCCGCAGCCGCACGCCGACGAACCCGCCGGGCCAGAGGCGGTTGTCGGTATTGGGAAAGCTCGCCTTCATCTTGATCGTGCCGGTCGTGGGATCGACCTGGTTGTCCAGCACCGACAGCATGCCGCGATCCAGGATGTTCGCCCCGGCGCCCGAGCCGACGCCGCCCACGACGGCCCCTTGCGGCAGGGCGATGACCGCGGCGTCGCCTTGCGCGATGGCGCGGGAGACGGCGGGCAGATGCTGCTGCGGGAGGGTGAAGATCACGTTCACGGGTTGCAGCTGCGCGATCACCACCAGGCCGTTGGCATCGCCGGCGCGGACGATATTGCCGGCGTCCACCTGGCGGATGCCCGCCCGTCCACTGATGGGCGCGGTGATGGTAGCGTAATCAAGCTGGGTGCGGGCGTTGTCGATCGCCGCCTGATCCTGGTCCACCAACGCCTGGAACCGCGCCACGTCGGCCTTGGCCTGGTCCACCTGCTGGGCCGAGGTGAAGTTGTTCGCCACCAGTTTCTGATAGCGGGCAAGGTCGAGGCGGGCGTTGGCCAACTGCGCCTCATCCTGCGCCTTTTTCGCGACGACGCTGTCGAGCGCGGCCTTGTACTGGCGCGGATCGATCTGGGCGAGCACATCGCCCTGGCGCACCGCCTGGCCTTCCTTGAAGTTCACCGCCAGCAGCGGTCCATCGACCATCGACTTGACGACGACGCTCTGTGACGCCTGCACCGTGCCCAGGCC
Organism: Asaia bogorensis; assembly: GCA_945873195.1. Taxonomy (GTDB): domain Bacteria; phylum Pseudomonadota; class Alphaproteobacteria; order Acetobacterales; family Acetobacteraceae; genus Rhodopila; species Rhodopila bogorensis_A. The sequence continues at coordinate 6,044 of CAMCDA010000249.1, read as the reverse complement.
ATCGAGCCACACCGCGGCATCCCGGCGTTCGGCGGGGGCGACGATGACCGGGATCGGCATGTTAGCGCCACGGCGGGCGGCCGGCGCCTCCACGGACGCGGGGGGCCAGAACCACACGGTGTAGACGATGCCGCCGATGACCAGCACGCTCAGCAGCACCGCGATGATCCGGCCAGCGATGGTCCGGCGGGGGCGGCTGGCGCGGACTTCAATGGGCTCGCGGGTGAGGGAATCCATCAACGAACCTTCCAGGGGGCCGCCGAGCGTGAGGCGGCCAGACCGGTAGGATATCGGTATCGCGGCGTTCCCTGCCAATGATTCATCGTATATTTCCGCCGACCGGCAGCGCGATGCCGCCTTCCAGGGCGCCTGGGGTCAGCCCAGGGAACTGCTGTTCGATGGTTCCGTCGGGTCGGGTCCAGCCGCCGCCGAGGGCCTTGTAGAGGTTCAGGAGGGCGAGGGTACGGGCGAGGCGGACCTGCGCCAGCGTGTCCTCGGTGTTGAACAGCGCCGCCTCGATCTGGGTCACGGTCGTGATGTCCACGGTACCCACCTGCAATTGGGCGCGGGCGGCGGCGGCGGAGCGGCGGGCGGCCTCCACGGCGCGGATTTGCAGGGTCAGCTGTTCGCTGGTGAAGCGCCAAGCGGTCAGGGCGGCGTCGACATCCGTGAAGGACTGCACGATGGCCTTGCGGTACTGCGCCTCCAGCTCCGCATAGCGGGCGCGGGACAGTTCGAGCCGTCCGCGCAGGGTGCCGCCATCGAACAGTGGCGCGGTCAGGCCGGCGGCGAGGGAGGCCAGCGCGCTGCCGGGCAGAAGGATCGCGTTCAGCGCCCCGGCCTGATACCCGGCGCTGCCGGTCAGTTGGATCGTTGGGAAGAAGGCGGCGCGGGCGGCCTTGATGTCGTAGTTGGCGGCGACCAGCGCGGCCTCGGCCGCCGCGATGTCGGGGCGGCGGGTCAGCAGGTCGGATGGCAGGCCGGCGGTGACCGGGGGCAGCTTGATGTCGATCAGGGAGGTCGGGCGGACGGTGATCGCCTCGGGCGGGCGCCCGGTCAGGATGCCCAGGCCGAGCATTTGCTGTTCGAGCTGGTTGCGGAAGCTGGGGATGACGGCGCGGGCGATGGCGACCACGGTATCCTGCTGGGCGAGGTCGAGCGCGCTGGCGGTTCCGGCTTCAAACCGGCCGCGGATGGCGGCGAGAGTGCGTTCAAAGCCGGCCAGGTTGCCCTCGGCCACCGTCAGCCGGTCGGCGAGGGCCAGGGCGGTGAACCAGGTGGAGGCGACGGAGGTGACGACGGCGAGGGCCACGGTCTGCAGGTCGAAGCGGCTGGCGACGGCATCGGCCTCGGCCGCGGCGCTGACGCTGCGGTTACGGCCCCAGAAATCGACGGAATAGGACGCGTCGAGGCCGAACCCATAGCTGCGGGTGTCGAAGCTGAGCGTGGAGGGGCCGCCGGCCCGGGTCCGGCTGCTGGTATTGACGCCACTGTGCTGCCAGGCGGCTGATCCGCCACCGGTGAGCGAGGGGAAAAGGGCGGCGGTGGCGATGCGGGTGGCGGCGTCGGCCTGTCGGACGCGGGCGGCGGCGGCGGCGATGTCGAAGTTATGGAGGCGCGCGGCCTCAATCAGTTCGGTCAGTTCCGGGGAGGCGAAGCCGGTCCACCAGTCGGCGGCGGGCCAGGCGGCCTGGGCGCTATCCTGGGTGGCGCGGTAGGCGGGCGGGACCTCGGCTTCGGGACGCTGGTAGGCGGGGCCCATGTCGCAGGCGCCGAGGAGCAGCAGGGCGGCCAGGGTGGGGCGGGCAAGCGGACTGGGGATCACATGGGGCCTCTGGCGGTGCGTTTAGCATGCTGGGGTGGGGCGGGTCATGCGGATTAGGTGAGGTGTTGCCTTTGGGCTGGGGCATCGGATAGTATAGAACATATTATGAACATTTAGTTCGGGCGTTGGAGTGTGGTCGGGATTTTGAGCGCGGGGAGACCCCATGCACCGTGAGCGGGGGGCGTTGGCTGGGTGTGGGGGCTGGGTGCGGGGGCTGGGTGCGGGGGCTCGGGCGGCGGTCTTGGTTCGGCGGTGGCCCTCGCGATTCAGCACGGAGGAGAAGGGAGGGCGTCACGGAGGATATTGGAGGGTGTTTGGGTTTCGGGCGTGCGGCCGGACGATCTTGCTTTTTGCTTGGGGGTCACATTGCCAGCGGAGGCCCGGGCCGTGGCCTCGGCCCGAGGCTCGCCCGGATTTTTCATACTGTGGCACCCCATGTCCGGTGAGGATTGGTGCCTGGGCTGGGTCGCGCGTCGGTCCTTGGTCAGCCCACGGATCCCAGGCGTGGGCCTCCAGGGGACGGACGGCCTCGGATTTCAAACGTCCCGCTGCTGGGCGATCGCCGGGCCACACCCCGCCAGGGCGGCGGGGCATCGACAGGGCATGAAAATGGGCGGCGCCCCACGCGCTTCCTCCACGTCCTTCGTGACTCCTCCCTGCTTCTCCGTGCTTCCCATATCCCGCGAAAACCCGGAGCCAGACCCCTCGGACGAACCCGCTCATTTTTTCACACGATGGCACCCCATGTCCGGTGAGCGGGTCCCCGGATCAGCAGCCGCCGACGACAACCAACACCCGCCCCCTTCTCCCTGGATGACATCGCGGCCCGGACACTCTATCTCTCCTGCTGAACCATGGGCGACCTCCGCCCCGGACACAGCAGGCCCCCCCAAGCCATATGACCGACACTCCGATCGACCATATTCGCAACTTCTCGATCATCGCCCATATCGACCACGGGAAATCGACCCTGGCCGACCGGCTGATCCAGTTCACCGGCGGCCTGTCCGAGCGGGAGATGACCAACCAGGTCCTCGACAGCATGGAGCTGGAGCGGGAACGCGGCATCACCATCAAGGCCCAGACCGTCCGCCTGAGCTACAAGGCGAAAAACGGCGAGGTCTATGAGCTGAACCTCATGGACACGCCCGGCCATGTCGACTTCGCCTACGAAGTCAGCCGCAGCCTGGCCGCCTGCGAGGGGTCGCTGCTGGTCGTCGACGCCAGCCAGGGGGTGGAGGCGCAGACGCTCGCCAACGTCTACCAGGCGATCGATGCGAACCATGAGATCGTACCGATCCTCAACAAGATCGACCTGCCCGCGGCGGAACCGGCGCGGGTGAAGCAGCAGATCGAGGACGTGATCGGGCTGGATACATCCGACGCGGTGGAAATCAGCGCCAAGACCGGGATCAATATCGAGGGCGTGCTGGAAGCCCTGGTCCACCGCCTGCCGGCGCCCAAGGGCGATGCGAACGCGCCGCTGAAGGCGCTGCTGGTGGATAGCTGGTACGACCAGTACCTGGGCGTGGTCATCCTGGTCCGCATCAAGGACGGGCGCATCAAGCGCGGCCAGAAGATCCGGATGATGTCCAAGGGGTCGGTCCACCAGATCGAGCAGGTGGGCGTGTTCACCCCCAAGATGGTGCCGGTCGATGACCTGGCGCCGGGAGAGATGGGCTACATCACCGCCGCCATCAAGACCGTGGCCGACTGCAACGTCGGCGACACGATCACCGACGATCGTACCCCGGCGCTGGAGGCCCTGCCCGGCTTCAAGCCCTCGATCCCCGTGGTCTGGTGCGGGCTTTACCCCGTAGACGCCGATGACTTCGAGAAGCTGCGCGAAAGCCTGGGTAAGCTGCGGCTGAACGACGCGAGCTTCCATTACGAGCCCGAGACCTCGGCCGCGCTGGGCTTCGGCTTCCGTTGTGGGTTCCTGGGGCTGCTGCATCTGGAGATCGTGCAGGAACGCCTGAGCCGCGAGTTCGACCTGGACCTGATCGCGACGGCGCCCTCGGTCGTCTACCACGTGTTCAAGACCAATGGCGTGATGGTGGAACTGCACAACCCGGTGGACATGCCGGATGGCAGCGTGATCGACCATATTGAGGAGCCGTGGATCAAGGCCACCATCATGGTCCCGGATGAGTATCTGGGCGCGGTGCTGGCCTTGTGCTCTGAACGGCGGGGTGTGCAGCAGGACCTGACCTATGTCGGGAATCGGGCGATGGCGGTTTACCGGATTCCGCTGAATGAGGTTGTGTTTGATTTCTATGACCGGCTGAAATCGTGCTCCCGCGGGTATGCGAGCTTTGACTACGCGATGGATGCGTATGCCGAGGGGGAGCTGGTCCGGATTTCGATCCTGGTGAACGCCGATCCGGTGGACGCGCTGTCCTTCATCGCCCACCGCGCCGCCGCCGAGAGCCGCGGTCGCGCCATCTGCGCTCGGCTTAAGGACCTGATCCCCAAGCAGTTGTTCAAGATCGCGATCCAGGCGGCGATCGGCGGGCGGGTGATCGCGCGGGAGACGATCAGTGCGCTTTCGAAGGACGTGACCGCGAAGTGCTATGGCGGTGACATCAGCCGGAAGCGGAAGCTGCTGGAGAAGCAGAAGGAAGGCAAGAAGCGGATGCGGCAGTTCGGGAAGGTGGAGATCCCGCAGTCGGCGTTCCTGGCCGCATTGAAAATGGATGCATGAACGGGGTTTGCGGACGGCGCGCGGGCTGCTAGAAGGCCCGCCTGTCGCTGGAGAGATGGCCGAGCGGCTTAAGGCGCACGCTTGGAAAGCGTGTGTGCGCGTAAGCGTACCGTGGGTTCGAATCCCACTCTCTCCGCCAGTAATTTTTCCAATACATTGAAATTGCTGGGTTATTTAACCACCCAGCCGGATCGTCCCCTTTTCCGTCCCCTCTATGTGAACGCGAAAGCCGGCGACGGTCGGGATGGACGATCGGTTCACCCAGGTCGGGAGGTCGGATGCATGGGGCGAGGTGTGGTCACACTTGGCGAGGTCGCAGCCAAGGCCGAGCGGGTAGAAATAGCCTGCCGGCGGTGTGACCGGCGCGGCGTCCTGCGGACCGATCGCCTTGTCGGGGAATACGGGGGCGATATCGCCATCCCCGCCATGCTGCGTCTAATCGCGGCGGACTGTCCCCGGATGCGGACGGACAAGATGCACGATGTGTGCGGCATTCACATGCCGGCGCTTTCCGTGTTGATGATGGAGTCGGGTTAAGCGCGGTAACCTTCGGCGCGCTGTGAGGAGCGAGGCTGATAGGCGTGCAGCGGCGCGGCTGATCGCTGCACATCATGCGGCGGGACGGCCCGTTTGGGCTAAGGAGCGACTAACCTAAACCGCCAGCGGCCAAATTCTGCTTCAAATCACATCACGGGTGACCTTGCCGAGCAGAACGAGCGCAACCCATGCAATCGCCCAAAGGTAGAACCCGACCCACACGCCGAAAAAACCACTCAGATAGCCGATCGAAGCCAATCCGTTCAGTGCTTTTTAACTGATTTGATAGACTGGTGCTGAACGCATCCACTATTTGTGATGCGGCTATGTGCTTCCATATGCCGAACCGTAGCCAAACCACGAGTTGAATAGCGGCCAAGATGACTGGCAAACAAGCCGCAGTCAAAAACAGTGCGGTCAGACATATACGGCACGTTCCGTTGATCCAGGTCTTTATAGTTTCACTGACGGACTTCAACCTGCGCTCGGTCCCTCGTATCTATTCAAAACGCCGAGGGACCATTATCCTAGACCTCACAATTAAGTCGCCTCGGTCGTGCGGCATACGAAATGTGGGAGATGGGATCATGGGAAATCTGGCCTCAGTCGCTGTCGTAATCTGGGCCGTGGCTGCTTGGGCGACACATGTGTTTGTCTGTTTGTCCCTAGGGAAATGGGGCTTTTTGATAGCAGGCGCACTTGTGTTTCCGATTGCGATAATCCATGGAACGGGCCTCTGGTTCGATTGGTTCTGACGAACAGGCGATCCTTACTTGCACCCTGGCAGGCGGACGAACGAGCCGAGCGGCAGAGCATGCCCTGGCCACTACCGGTGGCAAGCAGGAGTTACGCGGCTGTGTCCACAGGAGCGCATATCCCGTCGCCAGCCGGCGCCCCTTGGGGTTCATCTTCCCCAAACCGCCGGATCACCACCGTCAGGCCGGGCGAACCGGTTTCGGCGGTCACGTCGATGGCGCG
>CAMCDA010000248.1 GCA_945873195.1 Asaia bogorensis | reverse complement strand
CACTCTGGGCATCGACGCCGCTCCTGGCGGGGTGCGCAAATTCACGATGTGACCCGAGGATGACGCGGATGTAGTGCCACTCGGGCTGCAGATGGACCGTAAATATCTGATAAGACGGAGTTTATTTGAGTGGCTGTTAAATGTGGGCTAGGTGAACAACGATATCCTTGAGTGCCACGATGGATCCCCCGTCTCTTTGGTCATGGCGCGGGGGTGACATGGTTTCGGAACACGCGCCTTGATCTGGGTCATTGAGCGGCCCGCAACCACCATGGGCGGCCACCATGGTCGGTCCCATGGTCGGCTACGATTCCACCGCCAGCGTCGCGCCAGCGACCGTGAAGGAAATGGTGGTGCCATCGGGCAAGGATACGGTGCGCGGGCGCCCTGACCGGGTGGCGGCCTCCGGCTGATCCCGCGCCGAACCGCCCACAGTGGCGCCGTCGCGCCAGCTTTCCAGGATCCGATCCATGTCGATCCGTGGGCCAGGCGCACCGAACGCGACCTGTGCGCCCCCCACGCGGCCTGCCCTCGCGTCCAGATCGGGCAGCGACTCCCGCGGCTTGCCCTGTCGGATCGTGTCGGTTGCACCGCTATTCTTCAGTTTGCGCATACTATCGCCCCTGGCCGATTCACCCGGCCGAACCGGGCGTGGGGATCGATCATCCCGCCAAACCCTTAAGAAAGGGTTAACGCGCGAGGAAAATACTTCCTTTGGGCCCAGCGCCTATTGCAGCGGCACCGTCAGCCGTAGCCCGGGCGTCTGCAACGGCCGGCGCTCATCGGTGGTCTGGTACCGGGAGCCAGGCGCGAACCCCATGCTGGTATCGGGGCGGGTGGCCGAGAAGAACTCGGGCCGAAGGCGGACGCTGCCGGAGGGATCGTTGGGCGGCCTGATATCGGGATTGGGCACCGGGGCCAGTTCGGCGCCCGGCGGATGAAGTGGCGGAATCGGCGGCGTGGGTAAGGGCTGGACGACGGCCACCAGCGGGCCAGCGAGGAAGGCGGTCAGCAGGAGTGACCCGCCGGTCACAAACCATCCTCGGCGTAACCGCGGGGTCGGATGTTCGGGTGCATGCCGCGCCGGTCGTCGGCGGGATTACCGGCGGCAAGGCCGAGCGGACCGTTGGCGGATTGGCGCCAGGCGTTGAGGGCCCAGTGGACGGATGGGAAAGCGATCTCATGCCAAGGTATGTCGTCCCAGTCGAACAGGGCGACTTCCAGGCTCTCGGGTCCCGCGGCAAAGCGTGCTTCGCCATCACCGCCGAAGCGGGCGCGGAAGATGACCTGCACCTGGCCGATGCGGGCAATGCTGAACACGCCGAGGACGCCGTCGATCGCGATGTCAGCGCCGGCTTCCTCCATTGCTTCCCGCGCGGCGCCTTCCTCAACCGTCTCGCCGAGTTCCATGTAACCCGCGGGCAGCGTCCAGTACCCCCTGCGCGGTTCAATCGCTCGGCGGCACATCAGGATCTTTCCGTCGGCGACGACGACGGAGCCAACGATGACCTTGGGGTTTTCATAGGCCACGAAGCCGCAGTCACCGCAGACATTGCGTTCGTGGGTATCGCCGTCAGGGATGGCGCGGACGAAGTTCGTCATGAGGAGAACGTGACGTGACACGCCGGCGTAAGCAAGCACGAACAGCCCCCCGCCTGATGAAGGGGGCTGTTCGGCCGTTGGTGTTGCTAGGTCGGCGGCTTCCGGTCGGCATAGCTGACGCCCATGCCGGCGCGCACATCCATCTGGATGCCGTATTGCGGGAAGGGATAACGCAGCCCGTTCCGTGACAGGGCTTCCATGCCGGTGATCGCCTGCGTCAACTGGTCCGGCGGCAGCGCCATCAGCATCTCATCGTCCAGCACGCCGCCATACCGGCGTTCGGCGAAGCAGGGGATCGACAGGCTGGGTTCGCGGGTCTTGAGCGCGCGGCCCCAGGAATCGGCGCAGGCGGATTCACCCACCACGCTCCAGTCGAACCGCTTGTAACCGGCCCATTGCAGGCCATTGATGAAGTACATCATGGCGCCGGGCGTCGCGTAGAACAGCGCGATATCCGGCGGATCAAGCCGACCAGCGGCAAGCGGGGAGACGACCATCGCCTCATACTTGCCGTCCTCGACACAGTTCATGGCGGCCTGGTGTGCGCCGGCGTCTTCGGGGGTTGAATACCACACGCCGACCATGCGCTGGCCGGACTTCCATTCCGCGTCCTTTGAATTTCCCAGCCCGATCACCGCTCGGCATTGCGCGCCCACGAGGTCCTCGGCCGTCACGCCGACGGTCCAGCCGAGGCGGGAGGCCTGCCCGACGACCTGGTCGAAGGCATGGACGGCCTTGGGGCGACGGATGCGGGGGATCGCTTCCATGTCCGCGGCGCGCTCAAACAGCTTCATGCCGAAGGGTGGCGTGCGCAGGCGCAACAGGCGCTCCAGATCGGCGACCGTCTTGGTCCAGTTCGTGGTCATCTTGGTGTCCCTCTCGAAGTTCACGGCATGATAGCCAATGGCGCGCGCAATGTTAGCCCGGGTGCCTGTGCCCTTCCGCGCCGGTCCGGCGGCGCTGGCATTGACCTGGATCAAGGATGATTTGGCCTGATCGTGCGAGGCCGCTTCCATCGGCATATCCGAGGATGGAGGAAGCACATGGCCTATACGCTGGAGCAACTGAGCACGGATATTCGCGGCGCCCTGAAGGCGGATCCCGGGCCGGCTGGCAAGCAGGCGGTTTGCGCGGCGGTCTCCAAGGCTCTCGTCGACAAGGATTTCATTGCCCAGCATCTGACGGCGGACCAGTGCAGGCCACGCAAGGTGCTGTATGAGGACCCCGAGCTTGGTTTCTGCGTCTGCGGCCATGTCTATGAGGGGTCGGCGGCCGGCGCGCCGCATGATCATGGGACAAGCTGGGCGATCTATGGCCTCGCGGTCGGTGATACCGAGATGACCGACTGGCGCATTGTGAAAAAGGGCGAGGGCGACAGCCCGACGCTGGTTGAGCCGGAACGCAGCTATGTCCTGAAGCCGGGCGACGCGCATTTCTACCCGGCCGGTTTCGTCCATTCCCCGAACCGGGCCGGCCCGACGAAGCTGGTGCGGATCGAGGGCGGCAACCTCGATCATATCAAGCGGTCGAACATCAAGGCGGCCTGATCCCAGGCGGGCCGCTGGACAACGCGGCCGCCATCGGTTCAATGCGGACGGAACCATGGTAGGAGCCGTCCGATGACCGAAAACGCGACCGAACGCATGACCGGCGGGGAAGCGGTGATCCGTACCCTGGCGCGGTTCGGTGTTGATACGGTGTTCGGGCTGCCGGGGATTCAGCTCGATCCGTTGTATGATGCGCTGTATGGGCAGCGGCAATCCGTCCGGACGTTTCACACACGGCATGAGCAAGGCGCGGCCTATATGGCGCTCGGCTACGCTCAGGCGTCCGGAAAGGTGGGCGTGTTCGCGGTGGTGCCAGGGCCGGGCATTCTGAACGCGACGGCGGCTCTGGCCACGGCGGCGGGGTCAAACGTGCCGGTGCTGGCGCTGACGGGGCAGATTCCGTCGAAGCAGATTGGCCTCGGGCTAGGCATCCCGCACGAACTGCGGGACCAGGAAGCGGCGCTGCGGGGTGTTGTGCCTTGGGTCGAACTGGCTCGGTCGCCCGCCGAGGCGCCTGGGCTGCTGACCGACGCCTTCCGTTCCATGCTGGGCGGGCGGCATCAGCCGGCGGTGTTCGAGATGGCCCCCGATATCCTGGCGCGGTCCGAGGACGTGACCCTGCCCGAGGGTTTTGAACCCCCGGCGCGCCCCTCCGCCGATCCGGCCGCGGTGAAGGCGGCGTTGGCTTTGCTGGCCGGTGCCAGACGGCCGGCGATCTTCGTGGGCGCCGGGGCGATGGACGCGACCGATGCGCTGGTCCGTTTCGCGGAACGCCTGCAAGCGCCGGTCATCATGAGCCGGACCGGGAAGGGAACGATCTCCAGCCGGCATCCTTTGGCGGTAGGGATGCTGGAAGGGCAGGCGATGTGGCCTGATGTTGACGTGGCGGTGATTGTCGGCACCCGCTTTCTGGCACCAGGCCTGTCCTGGGGGCGGGCCGGGGAGGTTCGGACGATCCGCATCGACATCGACCCCGCGCAGGCCGCTTTGCCGGCGCCGGCCGATGTGACGCTGATCTGTCACGCCGATACGGGGATGGACGCTCTGCTGGAGGGGATGGCGCAACGGCCGTCCATCGCCGCGTCGGTCGCGGCTGTGCGGCAGGATGTGGACGCCAGCCTCGCGACGCTGGAGCAACAATACCAGCTTGCCCGCGTGATCCGGGAGGAGATGCCGGATGACGGCATCATCGTTACCGATGTGACTCAGGTGGCGACGTTCATCCAGTATGGGATGGATATGTATGAGCCTCGGACCCTGATCACGCCGGGGTTCCAGGGCACGCTGGGCTATGCCTATCCGACCGCGCTGGGCGCCAAGGTGGCGTGTCCGGAAAAGAAGGTGCTGTCGATTTCCGGCGATGGTGGCTTCATGTTCAACGTGCAGGAACTTTCGACCGCCGTCGCGCATGGGATCGATGTGGTTACGATCGTTATGAATGATGGCGCGTTCGGGAACGTGAAGCGCATCCAGCAGACGACCTATGGCGGGCGGATGATTGGCGTCGAACTGCACAACCCGGATTTTGTCGCGCTGGCGCGGAGTTTTGGGATGCGGGGGATGAAGGCGGAGACGCCCGAGGCTCTGCGGGCCGCGCTGCGGGAGGCGTTCGCGGGGCCTGGGCCGGCGTTGATTGAAATCCCGGTGGGGGAACTGCCGAGCATTTGGGGGTTGATTAAGCGACCGCCTTCTGGGGGGTAAGGGGGGCCGGGTGGTTCCCGACAACAACCGTCATCCCGTGCTTGTCCCGGGACCAATACAGGCACACTGCCGCGAAAGGTCCCGGGACAAGCACGGGATGACGGTATGGAAGCGGTCGGATGACGGTGGAGAGGGGCGTCAGGCTGTCCGCTTCTTGTAGACCCTCGGCCCGCCCGGGGGCCGATCGGCACCCGCGGGCTTGCCGCGGAACTGGCGTTCCGGCATCGGGCCGTCGCCGGCGCGGGTGATCCGGGCCTCGGAGGCCGGCAGGTTGGCGGTGGCCTCGGCGAAGGCCTCGCTCATTTCCCGGCTGATCTCGAACTGCGTATCCGTATCGAAAATCCGGATCGTCCCGATATCCCGCTTCGTCACCCCACCCGCTCGGCATAGCAGCGGCAGGAGCCATTTAGGATCCGCCCGGTGGTTACGGCCCAGCGCGATGCGGAAACGGACAACGTCGCCGCTGGGAACGCCGGTACGGGGGGACGGCGGCGGACGGTCATCGTCCTGCGGCGCCCGAGGATGGGCCGAACGCTCATACGGCGCGCGTTCCTGGCGCGCCGGGGCAGGGGGCGGCTGCGGGGAGACATTCGCAGCCTCCGGCAGTTGCCGGCGATGCAGGCGCAGCAGCGCGGCGGCGATCGCCACCGGGTCATGCGCTGCCAGCAGAGCCTCGGCTTCCGTGCGTTCCTGACCGTCCGGCAGATCCAGCATCGGGTCGGTCAGCAGGCGTTCGCGGTCACGGCCGTTGATGTCCTCGGCCGTCGGCGCGCCGGACCAGGCAACCCGGACGCGGGCGGCGTTGGACACCTGTTCCGCTCGGCGGCGCTTGGAGAAGGGGACGATCAGGACGGACACGCCCTTGCGCCCGGCCCGCCCGGTGCGGCCACTGCGATGCAGCAGCGTTTCCGGATTGGTCGGTAGATCGGCATGCACGACCAGATCGAGCGCCGGCAGATCGAGCCCGCGCGCCGCGACATCGGTGCAGACGCCCACGCGGGCGCGCCCGGACCGCAGCGCGTCCAGCGCCGTCGTGCGTTCATGCTGGCTGAGCTCGCCCGACAGCATAACGGCGGCAAACCCACGCTCCACCAGCGACTGGTGCAGGCGGCGGGTGGCGTCGCGCGTTGCGCAGAAGACCAGGGCGCCGGGAGCCTCATACCAACGCAGGATGTTGATGAGGGCGGCCTCGGTCTCATGGCCGGGGGCAAGAATGCCCCGATACTCAATGTCGTTATGCGGCTGGGTGCGGTCGATGGTGTCGATCCGTAGGGCATTGCGCTGATACTTGCGCGCCAAAGCGGCGATGTCGTGGGGGATGGTGGCCGAGAACATCAGCGTCCGGCGTTCGGCCGGGGCGGCCTGGAGCAGGAACTCCAACTCCTCCTGAAAGCCGAGGTCAAGCATCTCATCCGCTTCGTCCAGCACGACGACCTTCAGCGCGGAGAGGTTCAGGTTGCCGCGCCGCAAATGGTCGCCGAGCCGGCCGGGGGTGCCGACAACGATGTGGCAGCCGGATTGCAGCGCGCGGGCTTCGCGGCGGATGTCCATGCCGCCCACGCAGGAAACGATGCGCGCGCCGGCATACAGCCAGGCGAGTTCGGCCTGCACCTGCAAGGCAAGCTCACGCGTTGGCGCGATGGCGAGGGCGATGGGCGCGCCATGCGGCGGCATCCCGCCATGCGGCATCAGGGTGGAAGCGGCGGCGAGGCCAAAGGCCACGGTCTTGCCCGACCCGGTGCGGGCGGAGACGAGCAGATCCCGCCCCTCCGCATCCGGCCGCAGGACGGCGGCCTGCACTTCGGTCGGTTCGAGGTAACCGCGGGCGATCAGCGCCGCGTCGAGCATCGGATGGACTTGGGGAAACATCATGCGGGGGGTTTAAGCGGATTGTGGCCCCGGCGCCACTTATTGTGTAGGCCACGGTCAAATGTAGAGCAGCGTCGTCCATGGCGAACATATTGTCCTATCGATAGCCATGTCCGATCATTGCGTAGCGCGCAATGCAGCAATGCTAAAAATCGAATGTGTTTTGGGAACTGTGGAGATGTGCCTTAGGTCGGACCATTGTTCGATGGCGCGAAACGCGATGCTCCGACGTTTCGACCTTAACAGACGTCACTATGTGAACCTTAAGAGAGCTTGGATCAACCCGGAGGGCCGGTTCGATTTTTGGCGCGTCCATGTGCCAGTGTTCGTCAAACCAGTCAGCTTTCGGAACGTCCCGAGCTTTCACCGGTTCGGGTGGCACTTCTTCAATGACGCTGAAATCCTGCTGCCAACCATCTTCCTCATAATCTCCGAGGCTTGCCTGAATCGTGCTTCCCTCCGGTAGGCCCCCTGTGTCAGACCAGTTGCCGCCTGGATAGGATCAAGACCCCTGGGGGCGCTGAAGGACGGACGTGGCACGATACGGACAGAAGTTCAAAGACCAGGCGGTAGCACATCTGCTACCGCCGGAGAGCGCGCCGGTAACGGACCTCGC
>CAMCDA010000247.1 GCA_945873195.1 Asaia bogorensis | reverse complement strand
ACGGCGCCGACAATATTCTTGCCATTTGTTCCTCCCTTGTCCTGCAAGTGCAGTCTAAGAGTCTGACTCGGATCGCTTCCCTGAAGCCAGGCCATTGATTTTCTATCACAATCACGCGCCTAATGCCCGATCAAGCCCCGGCGAGACGGCGTGACATCAACTTGACACTCGCGATGTAGAGCCACGCTTCGGCGCTCTCGATGCTCGCCTCGACATCCTTCGCCAATCGACGGTTGCGGTTCAACCAGGCGAAGGTGCGCTCGACCACCCAACGTCTCGGGAGGAGAACGAAGCCCTTCGCCGCGTCCGAGCGTTTGATGATCTCAAGTGTCCAATCGCCCAGGCCGTTGAGGGCGCCCTTCAGCTTGTCCCCGGCATAGCCCGCATCGGCGAAGACATGACGCAGCCAGGGATAGAGGGCGCGGATGCTCGCCAACAGGGATGGCGCGCCATCGCGGTCCTGGATGTTCGCCGGATGCACGATCATGCCAACCGGGAGACCGATGGTATCGGTCAGAATGTGACGCTTGCGGCCTTTGATCATCTTTTCAGCGGCATAGCCGCGAGGACCCCCGGCTTCCGTGGTCTTCACCGACTGGCTGTCGATGACGCCCGCGGTCGGGCTGGCCTCGCGCCCGGTCGCCTCGCGCACCGCCATCAGCAGTATGTGGTTGATCGCTTTCCAGGTTCCGTCGTCGCGCCAGGCGTAGAAATAACGCTGCACCGTGGTGAAGGGCGGGAACTCCTTGGGCAGCATGCGCCACTGGCAACCGCTTTGGGCGATGTAGAAGATCGCGTTGATCGTCGCGCGCGGGCAGGTTTTGCGCTTGCGCCCACAACGGGCGGGCGGTGGCAGGTGGGGCGCGATGAGGGCCCATTCCGCATCGGTGGTGTCGCTTGCATAGCGCAAGCCATCGCGCTGATACTGGCCACGCGTGATTTCAGTCCAGGCCATGGTGGTCTCCTTGTGGTCTTTGCAAACGCCAAGGAATCGCGGCTACCGGAATCACGCAATTTTTTTCGTCAGGGGTGGACCAGTCTAGTGCAAGGCACTGAGATGACTCATGCGGTTATTGCGAAACCGTTTCGGGTCAGCCTCTAATCATGCCGCCTTGCCCGGCGCACGCTTTTTGGCGAGGTATTTTCGTGGACCAGGCGCTCCGCGCAGACCACCGATCAGGATGTCGGCATGATCCTGACCTCGAGCCGCGGGGAATGGACCTCGCTCAGGTCCACCGGCACAAAAGATCGAGTAGCGGCCGCATACAGCGGGATACGCTGTTGATGCAGCGGGTCCAGCTACATCGCACCTGGATGAGTTTGTCAGACGACGGTGCCACCTGCCCGTCGGCCACGTGGTTGGTCGATCGACGCTCCCCATCGGTTCAGATCAGCAGAGTGACTGTGTAGTGGTGATCCTTCCTCCCCGGACAAAATTGCCCGCTGAGCGCCCCACTCAACCGCAAACGGTTCGAGTACCCCCTGCAGCGTGATCCCCGACGCCTGCCGCCCCTCCAGGATCGCCTCCACGATATCCGGCGCCAACAACGTCAGCCGCAGCACCCGGCTGACGTAGGACGTGTTCAGCTTCGCCTGACGGGCGATGTCGGAGACTGAGCAGGCAGCGCCGGTCTCCAGCATCCGCCGCCACCGGAACGCCCGCGCCAGCGCCTTCACCAGCGCCGGATCGCCGCGTGTGATGGCGGTGTCAGCCGGCGCCCGTACCCCCGCCGGCACGGCCACTCCGTCCGGCGAGACGATCATCTTCCGCCCGCCGCGGCGGCGGATCGTCAGCGGGACACACACCGTGACCGTCGTCATGCTGCTCTCCGCTCTTCGCCTGGAACACCGAGTTCACGCGCCAGCCCGGCCAGGCCCTCGAGGTTCAGTTTGATCTCCGCCCCGGCGTCGCTGACCGTGACCCGGGCGACCAGCAGCCGGACGATGCGTTCCTGTTCGGCGGGGAAGAGTTCGTCCCACAGGGGATCGAGCCGGTTGAGCGCGTCACGCACCTCGGCTTCGGTGACATCTGGTGCTTCGGCCTGTGCGGCGCGCCAGGTGCCCACCACAATCTCCGGCAGGCGGAGGAGGGCGCGGACCTGCTGCATGACCAGTCCCTCGATCTCGCCAGCTGGCAACCGGCGGAAGGGCGCGTCGTTGGAGCCGCCCTTCAATACGGATTGCGAGGCGTAGTATCGGTAAAGCCGCCCGCGCTTCCGTGTGTGGGTCGGCGTCATCGCCCGGCCATCGGCGCCGAACAGCAGGCCGCGCAGCAGGGCTGGGGTCTGGGCACGGGCGCTTCCACCTCGGCTGCGCGGCCCCTCCTTCAGGATAGCCTGCACGCGATTCCATAGGTCCTGGGAAACGATGGCTTCATGCTCGCCAGGGTATGACTGCCCTTTGTGCAGGGCCTGGCCGACGTAGACGGGATTCGCAATCAGCTTGGCGATCGATCCCTTGTCGAACGGCCGCCCTGTCTTGGTCACGTGTCCCTCGGCTTGCAAGATCGGTATGAGGCGTGTCGCGGACCTGGTCTCGACGAAGCCTTCGAACACGCGGCGGACCGTGATAGCGTTGGGTTCGTCGACCAGCAGCTTGCGGTTCTCTACTCGATAACCGAGTGGAACGGGTCCGCCCATCCAGATTCCCCGGGCGCGGGAGGCGGCGATCTTGTCGCGGACACGCTCGCCGATCACCTCACGTTCGAACTGCGCGAAGCTCAGCAGGATGTTCAGCGTCAACCGTCCCATGCTGGTCGTAGTGTTGAACGACTGTGTCACCGACACGAATGTCACGCTGTTGGCGTCAAACACCTCGATCAGGCGTGAAAAGTCCATCAGCGACCGGCTCAGACGATCGATCTTATAGACGACGACGACATCGACCCGACCCGCCTCAATATCTCGCAGCAGGCGTTGGAGGGCAGGACGTTCCAACGTCGCGCCGGAGATGCCTGGGTCATCATAGTGGTCAGGCACCAGCACCCATCCCTCCGCACGCTGGGAGGCAATGAAGGCCTCGGCAGCATCACGCTGGGCGGCCAGCGAGTTGAACTCCTTGCTGGCTTGCTCGTCCGTCGACACCCTCGTATAGGCGGCGCAGCGGAGCTTTCTCGCGGTCGCTGGGATGACGGCGGTGTCGGGGCGGCGGCGCATCATGCATCACCTCGGGCGTGCAGGCCAAAGAAGGTCCAGCCGTTCCATCTCGTTCCCGATATGGCACGGGCGACCGACGACAGTGATTGATATGGCCGTCCCTGCCATTCGAAGCCATCGCGTGTCACCGTCACGACGTGCTCGATACCCTGCCATTCCCGCACCAGTCGCGTTCCGACCAGAGGGCACTGGTGCTGGCGGGTGCGGCGGAGGGTGAGGTTCTTGCC
The DNA here is from genome assembly GCA_945873195.1 of Asaia bogorensis. Lineage (GTDB taxonomy): Bacteria > Pseudomonadota > Alphaproteobacteria > Acetobacterales > Acetobacteraceae > Rhodopila > Rhodopila bogorensis_A. The sequence goes on along the minus strand of CAMCDA010000247.1, from coordinate 3,976 downwards.
GTCGATCTGATTGCCCAACTCCTCGAGGCGGGCGACGGTCTCGGGTTTCAGGCCTCCGAGGCCCAATTCCTGGATCCTGTATCCGAGGCGACCCTCGAGGAACTTCCTGCTGTAGGCGGGAGGTTCATTGCCGAACAGCAGGCGCCACTGGTCCTTCAAGTCGGCGGTGCTGGCGGTCTTCAAGGCGGTCAGACGGCCGAGAACATCCTGCTGCGGGATGGTCGGGATCGTGATGGCGGGCGGTGGTTCAGCCCGCGCGGTCTTGCTCTTGGTCATGCGTGACTCCTTTGTCCGGGGTTCGCATGACGGCGCTGGCGGGGCACAGAGTGTAGGCGAAACTCTCCGGTGCCGGTCGTTTCGGAGGATACTGTCTCCGTCGCGCGGCTCCGCAGCCTCAAAAGGCCGCGGGCGAGGATGGCGCAGAGTTCCTGGAGGTGCGGCAGCAGATGCCGATTCGCCGTCTGTAGCATGGTTGTGACATCGCAGTGGATGGCCAGAAACACAAGTCAAAACAATCTATTATAGAAAGGTATGGTAAAATAAAGCAGCATCGAGAGATCAATTGTATGAGCCATCGTCGAGGTCATTGAACGTGGTCATTATGGTCCAGGCCTCCACCCTGTCTGGCATCAGGTGCCCGCCTTCCGCTTCGATAACCGACCGCTACGCTGCATTGAACTTCTGGAGATGTCCCATGCCCGAACTCGAATTGACTGCAGCAATGATCGGGCCCGCGCGGGATCGTCGGACGCTGGCCTATCTCGAGGCCGTGATGCTTTGGCCGCACGATCCAAAGCTGCGGACGACCGCTCTGGCCACTTCGAGCGCGTCGTTCATCCGGGACGAGCTGAGCAAGTTGGCCACGACCAGGCAGGGGTCAACACTGACGTTCGAGACCGATCACCTGCTCGCCATCATCAGTCAACAGGCACAGGCACGACCCGTGTCAGATTTGCAGGACGCGGCACGGGAACCCTTCAAACGTGGTGTTCTCACCGGCATGATCATGCTGGAAGTAATGCTCCCCAACCCGACAGGACGGCCTCGGTCCTTGCAGCAGGTCAAGAGCGCCCTGATCGGACGGCTCGCCGGCATGTCGGACTTTCCGCGACTGTCCGCAAGCACGATGGAGAACCTGATCTGGCAGGTCTATCGACCGGTCGCGCATCTCTGGGCAGCCTCATGCACGGCCATGATCGCAGGAAGTCCGTTCCCCTGCCGGCTACGCGAACTTCCGGGCTGGCTGGGCATAGCGGAGCAGCATCGACTTCACGGATTACAGCGGCGCACAGGCCGCGGAACGACCTTGCTGGACCCGGACCGCACCTGGTCGTTCCCGCCAGCACTGCGGATTACCCCGCGTCCTTCCGGGTCAAGGAGCTGAACTCTTCTATGCGCGGATAGAAGAGTATCTGCACAGCCCGACTTTTCTATTTCCGAATAGAAAGGACAGCTGCGGTTCCATGTCCCTATCAGATGCTGTCACGCCCTGCATTGGGTGACAGCATCAGCAGATCAGGCATGAACACTTCGCACGACACGATCATCAACGCCGCGGATGCCGCCCTTTGCCCGGATGGCGACATGACCGATGTCACGTTTTCCCCCGCGCCTCAGCAGGGTGAATCGCCGACCGAAAACGTGACATCTGCCGCCCCGCGGCGGGCGTTGTCGGCGACGGACACGATCGAACCGCACGCACGGCAGTTGCTGCGCGAACGGATCGCCCAGCGGGAGATCGCGAAGCTCGTGGACCGGATCGAAGCGACATCCGCCGAAACCGACTTGCCGGGCAATCTGCGGAGGCATGGGTGATGGGCGACGGCGTGGGCCCCCTGGATCATGCCCCTCCGATGGCGCGCCACATCCGTGCGCGGCACCCTACGACCGCGGCGAGCGAGGGTACTCTCCATGGGGACTGCGCGGTGATGTCGGTCCGTCACCTCACCGAGACCGACCTCGCACGCCGGTGGCGGATGAGCGTGCGGACGTTGCAGGCATGGCGGTGGAGAAAGGTCGGACCGCCATACCTCAAGGCGATGGGCAAGGTGCTGTATCGCCTCTCAGATATTGAAACGTTCGAGGCCGAACATCTGCGGGGGGGCGACCGTTGATGGACCCGGCGCGCGCTGCCGCGATGAGCGACCCGGAGTTGAACCGCTGGTTCCGGCGTCGCTGGGTGGAGCTCTCGACCCTGCCCGCCCCTGCTGCTTCCAGAGCCGATCGCGCCCACGCTACCCCCGAGCAGATTGGGTTGCACCTGCGAGAGGTGTGGCGGCAGGAGCGCGCGAGCGGACAGAAGGGGAAGCCCGCATGAGCGCGTTCGACGAGGAGCCCGCAGGCGACCGGCCAGGGACATCGGACGTCAGCGTCGACGCTGAGTTCCAACAGCCCTTCGCCATCACCCTCTTCGCCAATGCCGGCGCGACCAGGAAGACGGAGGACCAGACAACCCTCAGCGCCCTGGCGGAGCGGATCAGGACGACGCAGGCGCCCACCAAGTCCCAGCTCCCCTGGCTGAAGCTCGCCCGCTTCGGAGATCAGCGCACCGACAAGCACAGCCTGCGTCACGACGCGAACATCCTGGTCATCACTGGCGTTGAACTCGACTACGACGGTGAAGTCGTCACGCTGGACGAAGCCGAGGAACTGCTGCTCAAGACCGGCGTGCTGAGCCTGCTCTACACCTCGTCCAGCCACACCGAGGGCGCGCCGCGCTGGCGCGTGCTCTGCCCGACGTCGGTCGAACTTCCCCCTGCCCGGCGTAACAACCTGATGGGTCGGCTCAACGGCGTCCTGCGTGGCGCGGCCAGCAGCGAGAGTTGGACGCTGTCGCAATCCTACTACTTCGGTCGGGTTGGCAACAATCCTGCGCATGACGTGCGGCTGATCCCTGGCTCGCCGATCGACCTGCTGGACGAGTTGGACCAGGGATGGTGGGGCAAGGCCGATACCAAGCCCGGAGCAATGACCGGCAGCGCCACGGACCGGCTACCGCGTTCCGGCCCGATCGACGAGCAGGCGCTGATACAGCAGATCATCGCCGGTGAGTCCTATCACGCCGCGTCCGTCCGCTTGCTGGGTCGCTGGGCACTGGAGGGCGTGCCGATGATGGAGGCCCGGTCTCGCTTGCAGACAGCCATGGAGGCAGTTCCTGAGAGCGACAGGGACGAGCGGTGGAAAGCCCGCCATGCCGACATCGACCGGTGCGTGGAGGATATCTACGTCAAGGAGGCCTCCGCGCGCGACGCGGGCACCAGCCTTGCTGCCCGGCCCGCCTGGAACGACGACCCCGCTTATCATGCCGCGCAGGATGCCGATGCGGAAGCGCAGGCCCCTTCCCGTCGGCGTAGGTCACGTGGTGCCGATACCGAAGATATAATCTGGCCAGAGCCCGTTGATTTCCTGGCCAACGACGACATCACCGGTACCGTGGAACTCCGTCGTGAGCATTTGCCCGACGCCATTGCGGACTTCGTCTTCGATACCGCGGCTCGTATGGGCGTTGACCCGTCGACCGTAGCGCTCGCCGCCCTGGTGTCCTGTGCCTCGGTAGTGTCCGATGACTGGCAGATCCAACCGAAGCGGCATGACACGACCTGGACGGAATCGCCGCGCATCTGGGGCGCGATCGTCGGTGATCCATCGATCCTGAAATCGCCGGTTCTGACCGCGTGCACGCGCCCGATCGACCAGTTGGAGATCGAGGCGCGCAAGCGATATGCGGCAGCAATGATCAGGTACACCGCTGAATTGAATGAATGGAAGAAGGAAAAAATCGGGGAGGAACCGAAGCATCCGGTCCTTGACCGGTATCTGGTCGAAAGCCTGACCGTCGAGGCGTTGTCCGAAGTGTTGCGGGACGACTTCAAGGCAATCCAGTGCGCCCCCGCGGGCAAGGTTCTGGTTCGGTCCGACGAACTCTCCGAACTGCTTGGCAATCTGGATCGATACAACGCGGGCGGGCGTGGCGGCG
>CAMCDA010000246.1 GCA_945873195.1 Asaia bogorensis | reverse complement strand
ACCTTTATCATCCTGAAGCCGCGCGCCGATTGGCCGGATCCCGCCCTACCCAAGGAAGCCCTGGTGCGCCGGATCGAGGCGGCGGTCAGCACCTTGCCGGGCAACGCGCTGGAGTTCACGCAGCCGATCCAGATGCGCTTCAACGAATTGCTGGCCGGTGTGCGTGGCGATGTCGCCATCAAGGTGTTCGGCGACGAGTATGGTCCGATGCTGGCCGCCGCTGGGCGTATCGCCGCGGTCCTCAATGGCATCGAAGGCGCCGCCGATGTGAAGGTCGAACAGGCCATAGGTTTGCCGTTTCTGGAGATTACCGTCGATCGTGCCGAAATCGCCCGGCGTGGGTTGAGCGTCAGCGCGGTGCAAGACGTGATCGCCATCGCGGTTGGAGGCCGTGAGGCGGGTCAGGTGTTCGAGGGGGATCGCCGTTTCGCGATCGTCGTCCGTTTGCCGGACGCGGTGCGCGGCAACCTTGATGCGTTACGCAATCTGCCGGTTCCGCTGCCTTCGGTTGGCGCGGGAGGAGGCATGGCGACGGTTCCCCTGCGACAGGTCGCCAGTCTGAAGGTGGTGGACGGACCGAATCAGATCAGTCGCGAGAATGGCAAGCGCCGCGTCGTGGTTCAGGCCAATACCCGCGGGCGCGATATCGGCTCCCTCGTCGCCGAGGCCCAGGCAAAGGTTGCGGCTGAGATCAAGCTGCCACCTGGCTACTACATCACCTGGGGCGGGCAGTTCGAGAACCTGGAGGCCGCTCGGCAACGTCTGACGGTCGTCGTCCCCGCCTGCTTCCTGCTGATCATGGTTCTGCTTTACGCCGCATTGGGGTCCGTACGCGATGCTCTCGTGGTGTTCAGCGGTGTCCCGCTTGCGTTGAGCGGCGGGCTGCTCGCGCTGTGGTTACGCGACATGCCATTTTCGGTGTCCGCAGCCGTTGGTTTCATCGCGCTTTCGGGTGTGGCGGTACTGAATGGTCTGGTCATGACCAGCGCCATTCGTGACCTGATCCAGGGTGGCGGCCTTTCGCTGCGAGACGCGGTGTTCCAGGGCGCGATGACGCGCCTGAGACCCGTTGCGATGACCGCGCTCGTCGCATCTCTGGGCTTTGTGCCGATGGCGATCGCCACGGGAACCGGCGCAGAAGTGCAGAAGCCTCTGGCCACCGTCGTGATCGGCGGTTTGATAAGCGCGACCTTGCTGACCCTGTTCGTGTTGCCGGCGCTGTACGTCCGGTTCAATCGCAGGACGAGCCAGGTCAGGGATGTTGACCAGGAGACAGCACGGTCGACGGCCGTGCCGTAGTTGTGCGGATTGTGTTTCAACCAGACAAAAGGAAAAAATGTTCATGAAGAAGTTCGTAATGATGGCTGCGTTGCTGCTGGCCTTGGCGCCGGGGGCTTTTGCTCAGGGGCACGGCCACGCCGACAAGGGTCCAAATGGCGGGAAGATGGAAGATGTCGCGGGAGTTCACGCAGAGCTGATCGTTTTGGACAAGACCGTGACGGTGCACATCTATGACGAGGCCGGCAAGCCAGTGCCTACGGCTGGGTTCACAAGTTCAATGCTGGTCGGTGCCGGCCAGACGCGACAGGTCATACAACTGGCTCCGAGCGCCGGCAACACGATGGTCGGGACGGCGACCACCCCCATCGCCCGTGGGGCGCAGATGACTCTTCAAATCAAGACGTCAGGCGGCAAGTCTGGCCAGGCGAAGTACTAGATGCCGTGGTGGGGTCGAGATGGGATCCTGTTGTCCGCGCAAGCGAGGAATGACGACATGAGGACCTGGTCGTTGCCCATGGTCGCGGTCATGGGCCTGATTGGTCTATCGGCATGTACGGCGCCGCATTGGACGTTTGCAGAGGCGGACCGGGATGCTTGCACTCAACAAGGGCTGGCGGTTGGAAGCAACCGCCATGCCGAGTGTCTGCTGCTACGCGACGCGGATCGCCATTCCTCATCACAGGTGCAGCAGAGAATTCGACGGATGTTGGATATGCGACAACGATCCAGTTGCCCTGACGATACCGGTGGTGAAAGAAAGGAAGCCCTGCAATGCGGGACGCAGATGCTCCCCTTATGAGTTGTCGTGGATTCTGGTGCGTCTGCTTGCTGCTATTCGGGATAGTCGCGGCGGGGTTCGGCACGCCCGCGATGGGCGCGCCAGCTGAATGTGTCGATCTGCCATCGTCAACATTCGAAGCCCATCATATCTGGGCCGCGGAGCGGACCGAGCGGCATGATTTTGGCCGGGCACTCAATGAGAATTTTCCGGATGACTTCGTGGCGATCCGACATCCGGCCATGCTGGTCGTCAGCAACGTTGTTGGATCGTTCGATGTCCGGCACCGGATGGTTTCATCGGGCAGCGGAATGGTATGCAACGCGCCAGTGTTCGTGAAGATCGCGCTGGGGAGCACGCAACGCATCGTCGTTCTTTCCCGATCCGCGGCGAAGGATGAGTGCGTGCGTGGGCAACTGCTGGATCACGAAGAGGCGCACGCCCTGGCGATCAATCGCGCGGTCAATGACTTCATTGACGCGCAAAAGCCCATGTTTCAGCGAGGCTTGCAAATTTTGAAACAAACAGCTTCGCCAACTGAAAATATTGCCAGAGACCGATGGTACGCAGGATTGCAAATGATCGTGACAGCGGCACGGCTGGAGCTTATCGAACGGATACGCGAGGCTGCCGTAACGGTGGACGAACCGCTAAATCTGGCCAGATTATCAGCCGCATGCGATGGTAAAGTCGGAGGAATTGGGCACGACGACATCACGAATCCGTAGTCGAACTGGGCTGTCCGACCATCCTCAGGCCGAGCGAGCACGACCGGAGGTACAGCGTACCCAGCCTTTGGCTGATGTCGGTGGGGAAGGCGTCATGCAAGGCGGTCCCGCGACCCGAAATGGCAGATCACGGCTGCACCTTTCGCCCAGCCCAGATGAGCGTTCCGGTTGGAATAACCAACCACTGAGCCAGCGGCGATAGCCCGGTGCCCAGCCACGGCACGGTCGGCATCCACTCCGTGTAGGCCCAAGCCCCTCGGACAACTGTATTCAAATATTCACTGTAGATGGTATATCCGGCTCCTCCGATGACCAGGAGTGCGATCACCGGACCAGCACGCTCATGTGGCCACGCGGGAGACCCCGCCAAGGCAAGCGCCGCGGTCAACGCAACCATCGCGATAATCACGTCGCCGACTGTGCAATGGATGATCGCCTGCGCGATCTCACGCACCGTGCCGGTGTGCCACAATGTGTAGAGCGGCATTTGTGCTGTCTCCCACACAAGGTTCCCTGCGGTGGTTGCGATCAGATAGCGTCTGATCGCGACCAGCCAGTCTGGCTGCTTGCTGTACGGGTGATGTGTCGTCATCGCCCATTCGCCAGAGGCCGCCCCGAGCTCCGCGAAGTGCCGAGGCGTGGGAGCCACGCGGGCGTGACCGCTACATAGCTGTCATAGGCTGGTCCGAACTCACGCCTGACCTCGACCTCCTCGGTACGTGCGAGACGCACATACATCGCGACCAGAAGAGGAAACATCAAAAGTGTCAGCAATGTCGGCCACTGCAACAGAAACCCGAACAAGATAACGATGAAGCCGACATATTGCGGATGCCGCACGTGACGGTATGGCCCTGTCGTCGCTAGACGCCCCTCCCTCTGCGCCGCATAGAGCACGCGCCAAGCCGCACCGAGCAGAAAAAATCCGGCAATGATGACGCCGGTGCTGAGGATATGGAGGACGCCGAAGTGCGGGTCCCCCTCAAGGCCGAACATCGTGGACCACAAGTGCCCGGCATTGTGCGACAGCAGGTCGGTGCCCGGATAGCGGGTTTGTAACCACCCCGACAGCAGATAGATCGTCAGCGGAAATCCATACATCTCCGCGAACAGCGCCACCACGAACGCGCTGAAGGCGCTGAACGATCGCCAGTCCCGTGGCGAACGCGGCTTGCCGAAGCTGAACGCGAAGATGATGAACACGACCGAGTTTAGGACCACCAGGGTCCACAGCCCGTAAGCGGATGCGGTGTCATGTGTCATGGCGTCCCACCTGGCTTGCGTTCTGGCGGGCTTTGCTGGGTTCCATGTCCGCCGTGCCCGTGGTGCATGAACAGATGCATCAGGGGACAGGCAAGCAGGAGCAAGTAAGGCAAAGCGCCGAAGACGTGCGCGGTATGTTCTGTGAGAAGGTAGAATCCAGCGATCAGCAGAAACCCACAGAGAACCATGCCGCTTCGGGTCTTCCACCAAGGGGCGGGGGAAACCTCCCCCACCCCGCCATGATGGCTCTCGCCCGACGCCATTACATCCCTCCCATTGGCGACATGATCAGGTCGTCAGCCAACTTCTTCTGCGCGTCCGTCAGGACTTCGTACAGTGCCTTCCCAGCCGTCGCGGTCGCCTTCAACGATTCCAGGCGGGCCGTCATCATGGCGACCATGGCATCAACCCGAGCTGGCATCGCCATTGGCGCACCGGACGGCGTCGCTGGCGCCATCGCTCCCCGCATGGTCTTCGCCCCCGCACGCATGACGTCGGCGAAGCTGTTCCACTTCGGTAGTTGAGCTTCGGTAATGCCGAGTTCAGCCTTGAGGAACGCAATGCGTCCTTCGACATGTTCGGTCGGCATCATGTTCATCCGACCCATCTGGCCCGTGTGCGATGCCATCATGCCGCGCATCATCCGCATCATGGGCATCATGTGATCCGTGCCGCCCCCCATCATCTGGCCCATGCCACCGCCCATCATTCCGCCCATGCCAGGAGCTGGCATCTGGCCGGGGGTCGGTGCCGTCGCCCCGGCAGCTGCCGGTGCCGACGTGCCGCCGGGCGCGGTCGTCGCGGGGTGATGAGGGTCTGCCGGTGGCGGTGTCTGCGCGCTCGCAACGGAGAGTCCCGCGAAAAGGGCAATGGTGCTGACGGTCAGGCGGATTGTGTTGGTCATGTTAGCCTCCTCGGCTATTGAACTGGATAAATCGTCTGCGGAAACGACAGCGCGACCGCGCTCATGCGCGTTGTGCGTCATTCAGTCGTTCCTATAGTGCCAGCCGGACAAGGCGCTCGGCGCTGCCACACCGGCGCGGCGACAGTCAGACGGATTGTCGGGGAGGAGGCAAATCAGGCGCTCGGCCAATCCCATCAAGCTGCGCCGCGACCATGCGCAGATTGCGGACTACGTCGGGCGTGATTGGCGGCGGAACTCGCGTTCCGGTCGGCAACGCGATCACAAGAACCGGGCAACCACCGGACATACAGCAAGTAACGCGATGTGAACGCTCATGACCCTTACACGGATCATCTCCATGGTCATGCGCGGCGGTAGAGGAAGTCGCGTGGTGATGATCGGACTTGTCCGACGCGGCCGTCGTCACGGCATAGACATTGCCGACAGACAGCATAAGCGCGTTCACCTGGGCGACGGACACAAAAACCAAGCTCAGGACCAGCATACCTGAAAGCAATCGTCGTAATCTGCCTCCAGGGCCCCACTGCATCGCTGTTACCTTGTCATGCGTCCGATCGTCGCAATCAATTCCTCAATCTTATGCCGCTGATCGCCGGCTTCACCCGAAGCGAAGGCGTCCGCAACACAGTGAGATACATGATCCCGCAGGATTACCTCTTCAGCCTTGTGCAGCGCGGCGCGCACCGCATTGATCTGCGTCAACACGTCGACGCAATACCGATCCTCCTCGACCATACGCAGCAAACCACCAACCTGACCTTCGATCCGTTTGAGCCGCTTGAGGACGTCAGACTTGGTAGCACGATGCACGGCAGGCATTCCTTGATACAATACCCTCGAGGGGTATATAGGATGGACACCGAGCGATGTCACGGCTTTTCGGTGTGACCGGACGACAAGCGAGGGGAGCCCGCCATGGCCGACGCGAATAGTCATCAACGCCATTCTCATCATACCGATCCTGGGACGGCACGGAATGATCATCCTGCCAGGCACGATCACCATACGAATGAAACCATCTCGGATGGGGAAACCGTAACCGATCCCGTGTGCGGCATGCAGGTCGATCCCGCCACGTCGAAGCATCGCTTCGACCACGGTGGCCACCTGTTCCACTTCTGCTCATCCAAGTGCCAGCAGAAATTCGCCGCGGACCCCGCGCATTACCTGCATCCCACGGCCGAACCACTGCCCCCTCCGCCGCAGGGCACGATCTACACGTGCCCGATGCATCCGGAGATACGGCAGGAAGGACCGGGCAGTTGTCCGATCTGCGGCATGGCCCTGGAACCCGTCATGGTCACCGCCGACGATGCGCCGAACCCGGAGCTGCGGGACATGAGTCGCCGGTTCTGGGTTGGCACGGCGCTGTCAGTGCCGGTTGTTGTGCTGGAGATGGGCGCCCATGTGCCCGGAATCGACCTGCATCGCCTCCTGTCGACGCAGACATCAACATGGATTCAGTTCGTCCTGGCCACGCCCGTCGTGCTGTGGGCCGGCTGGCCGTTCTTCCAGCGTGCCTGGGCATCCGTCCTCAATCGCAGCCTGAACATGTTCAGCCTGATCGCACTCGGCACGGGCGCGGCCTATCTCTACAGCCTGTTCGCAACCTTCGCTCCGGGCATCTTTCCGGCCGGCTTTCAAGGTCATGACGGGTCAGTGGCTGTCTACTTCGAGGCCGCCGCCGTTATCACCGTCCTCGTTCTCCTCGGGCAGGTGCTGGAACTGCGGGCGCGGGAGCAGACTGGCGGCGCCATTCGGGCGCTGCTCAATCTCGCTCCGAAGACCGCGCGTAGGCTGACGCCCACCGGCATCGACGAGGAAGTTTCTATTGCAACCGTCCAGGTCGGCGACCGGCTGCGGGTCCGACCCGGTGATGGCATTCCCGTCGACGGAGAGGTTTTGGAAGGCGGCGGCGCGGTCGATGAATCCATGGTTACCGGTGAATCCATGCCTGTCGCGAAGCTGCCGGGTGACAGGCTGATCGGCGGCACGGTCAACGGCACCGGATCGATCATCATGCGGGCCGACCGGGTTGGCGCCGACACCATGTTGTCCCGCATTGTCACCATGGTCGCCGAAGCGCAGCGCAGCCGAGCGCCGATCCAACGGATGGCGGATACTGTCTCTGGGTACTTCGTGCCAGCGGTCCTGTTGGTCGCGCTTGCCGCCTTCATAGGCTGGGCCGTGTGGGGGCCGGAACCGGCTATGTCCTATGGCCTCGTCGCCGCCGTTTCTGTCGTCATCATCGCCTGTCCCTGTGCGCTCGGCCTGGCAACGCCCATGAGTATCGGCGTTGGCGTCGGCAAGGGCGCGAGCGCAGGCGTGTTGATCAAGTCGGCCGAGGCGCTGGAGCGGATGGAGAAAGTGGATACGCTTGTCGTCGATAAGACCGGCACCCTGACCGAGGGCAAACCCAAGGTCACCG
>CAMCDA010000245.1 GCA_945873195.1 Asaia bogorensis | reverse complement strand
CACGACGATCAAGCATATGGCTCACAACTTGCTCCGAACCGCCGGCGGCAAGGACTCATTGCGCCTGCGGCGGAAAGTCGCCGCATGGGATGATGACTTTCTCGCGGGCATCATCGCTCGGTGAAAAAGGCTTCACCCGATTCCCCTGCCGGCAGGGTCACCCCGAACCGCGCCTGGAACCCCTGACGCCCCGCATCGGTGATCGCCACGGCCCGCGTGTCACGCATCCGGGCAACCCAGCCGAGTTCGAAGCAGCGATGGGCCAGCGCGGCGCCGAGGCGGCCGGCGATGTGCGGGCGCCGCTCGCTCCAGTCGAGGCAGGGGCGGCAGAACACGCGGCGGCCGGGGACCGGTTCGGCGCCGAACTCGCGCAGGAACGCGTGGCCCGGGTCGGTGACCTCTCCGCCATCCGCCGACAGGGCGACCAGGCCGCGATCAGTCAGTGAATCCGCCAGCGCCACGCCCAGACGCCCGGCCAAATGATCGTAGCAGGTGCGGGCGGTGCGCAGCGTCTCTCCGCCGCGCCAGGTGGTGGCGCGGGCGGTTTCAGGGCCGGCGACCGCGAGGATGCTTTCCAGCATCTGCCCCACCAGGGGGGATGCCAGGCGGAAATACCGATGCCGGCCCTGCCGCTCCATCGTCAGCAGTTCGGCTTCCGTCAGCTTGGCCAGGTGCCCACTGGTTGTCTGGGGGGAAACGCGGGCGACGAAGGCGAGTTCCTTGGCCGTCAGCGCCCGCCCGTCCATCAGGACGGACAGGATATTGGCCCGGGCGGGGTCGCCGATCAGGGCGGCGATGCGGGCAACCTGGGTGGCGTCGCTCATGGCGGGGACCCTCTGGGTGATGCGGCATTGTGCCCGATCACGGCCCGGGATGCCCGCGCGGATGGTTCGGCCGCCGCCGTAGGCTCAGACCGGTACCGCGTGGAAGCGGGTGGTGGGGGCGACGAACTCATCCTGCGCGGCGATCAACTGGATTTCCCGCGACCCCGCCTCGGCCGTGCGGCGCAGCAGGCCGTGGATGGAGGACCCGGCCGCCTCCAGCGCCTGGACCGCGCTGCCGGTGTTCAGCCGGTGAAACAGAAACAACGCCGCGATCGCGTCCCCCGCGCCATTCACGGACACCGGCAGGCGGGGCGTGCGGAGGATGTGGAAGGCGCCGCCCTCGGCCACCATCAGGTCGATGTGATCCCCCGGCGTCGTCGCGGTTTCCAGGCTGGTGAGCAGCACGCAGCGCGGGCCGTCGGCGCGCATGGTGGCGGCGAGAGCCGTCACCGCGGCTTTGGCTTCCTCGATCGTGGCGCAGGGCAGGCCGGTCAGGCGTTCCAGTTCGAACCGGTTGGGGGTGGCGATGTCGGCCTGGGGCAAAGCGCGGTCACGCATGAAGGCCTCGATCCCCGGGCGTACATAGACGCCCGTATCCGTGTCGCCGATCACCGGGTCGCAGCAATAGACGGCGGCGGGGTTGGCCGTCCGGACCTGGTCGACCGCGTGCAGGATCGCCTCCCCGATCTCGGCGTCGCCCATATAGCCGGACAGGACGGCGTCGCAGGATCGCAGCGCGTCCCGGGCGGCGATACCGTCCACCAGGTCCCGCACCGACTGGCCGGAGTAGACCTGCCCGGTCCAATGCCCATAGCCGGTGTGGTTGGAGAACTGCACGGTGTGGATCGACCACACATTCGCCCCCAGCCGCTGGAGCGGGAACACGGCCGAGGCGTTGCCGACATGGCCGTAGGAAACCCAGGACTGGATCGAGAGGATGTTCATCCGCCTCCCGTATCGGGCGGAGGGCGGCATGGTCAACGGGCTGATTTTCCTTGTCGCTCCATTCGCCAAGTGCATACCGTCCCGACCAAACAAACGTCCCAGGAGGATCGCCCGATGTTCGACAAGCTGATCTCGGCCGACAACCATATCGACCTGACCTATTGCCCGCCCGACCTCTGGTCCGACGCCGCCCCGCGGGAGTGGAAAGGCAAGGTCCCCCGCACCGAGGAACGCGACGACGGCCTGCACTGGATCGTCGACGGCCAGGACAAGGGCATGTGGAACGGCGTCGGCCCCGGCTTCATGAAATACCAGCCCGGCTCCTTCACCCATGTCGACGAAATGAAGGCGGTCGGGTTCGAGTGGGATCACCGCCGCGGCGCCAAGCCCCGGCCCACGACCCCCGAGCACCGCATCGCCGACATGGACAAGGAGGGGGTGGCGGCCGAGATCGTCTACGGCTGCATCATGATCAATGAGATGGTGGCCGATACCGCCATCCGTGACTGGGCCGACACCGTCTACAACGATTGGGTCGCCGATTTCGCTCGGCGCGCCGATCCGAACCGGGTCTTCCCTCTGGCCATCGTGCCCAACAGCGACCCCAAGGCGGCGGCGGCCGAGGTCCGGCGCTGCGCGAAGATGGGGCTGCGGGGCGGCGACCTAGCCTTCAAGGGCATGGGGATTCCGCTGTGGCACCATGGCTGGGATGCGTTGTGGGAGGCGGCGGCGGAGTGCCGGTTCCCGATTTCGTTCCACTCCACCGGCTTCAAGGCGGCGCGGGCGCCCGATACGCCGGAGATGGAGAAGGAGTATTTCCTCCAGTACCGGCTGGTGCGGTCGGCCTTGTTCCAGACCGATACGATGGAGGTCCTGGTTTCGCTGTTGGCCTCGGGCGCGTGTGACCGGTATCCGGATCTGCGCTTCGTGCTGGGGGAGTCGGGCGTGACCTGGCTGCCCTATGTATTCGACCGGCTGGACACGGAATACCATGATCGGGCGCGGGGGTTGGGGTTCAAGATGAAGCCTTCCGACTACTTCCGCCGACAGGGGTATGTGACCTACCAGCAGGACCAGTTCCTGGAGCCGATCGTGCCCTTGGTGGGGGAGGACAGCATCATGTGGGGCTCCGACTATCCGCACCCCGACTGCCTGTGGCCCGACTCGCCGCGGATTCTGGCGGAGAATTTGGCGGTGCTGAAGCCCTCGGTGCAGCGGAAGATCGTGAGTGACACGGCGGCGGCGTTGTACGGGATTCGGGTTTAGGCTCCCGCCGATCCGGTCTCGAGCCTGACGCGGTTACCCGGTGAGGACCCTGGCTTCCCGCGCCAGGGCCTCGACCTCGGGCTGTGGCAACCCGCGTGTGATGAACACGATTCGAGACCGATGATCGGCATCGGGCCAGGCGTCCAGTCGCACCGGCGGATGGAAGATGTGATGAACGCCATGGATCACGACAGGGCGGTCTTCATCGCGCAGGCATAGGATGCCCTTGACCCGCAACAGGTCCGCCCCTCGCCATTGCCGCAACGCCGCCAGCCAGCCGGAAACGGCCTGCCAATCCATCGGGGCATCCAACGACAGGCAAAAGGCCGCGATCCCATCATCATGGTCGTGATGGGCGTGGTGGTGATCGTGGTAGGCATCCTCGTTCAGCCAGCGTCGCACATCCGGTGTCTTCCGCGCGGGGTCGAATAGCCCGGCCCCGAACAGCCGATCTGGCGCGATGTCACCATGATGCACCGTGATCAATGGCGCGGCTGGGTTCAGCGCCGCCAGGCGTTCGGCCAGCCCTTCCCCCTCCGTCAAATCGGTCTTGGTCAGCAACAGCCGGTCCGCGAGCGCCACCTGTTTCACCGCCTGGGGATGTTCCCGCATCTGCTGGGCGGCATTCACGGCATCGACCGTCGTTACAATCGCGTCGAGCCGAGCGAAATGGCTGACGAGGGGATTGTTCAGGAGCATCTGGGCGATGGGGGCGGGGTCGGCGAGGCCGGTGGTTTCGACCAGCACGCGGGAAAACGGCGGCACCGCGCCGGCGTCACGCCGGGCCAGAAGGTCACGCAATGTATCGGCGAGATCGCTGCGGATGGTGCAGCAGATGCAGCCGTTGGCCATCACCGCGACCTCGCCGCTGACGGCCTGCATCAGCAGGTGATCAAGCCCGATCTCGCCAAACTCGTTCACGATGACCGCGCTATCGGACATGCCGGGATGGCGCAGCAGGCGGTTCAGCAGGGTGGTCTTGCCGCTTCCCAGGAAGCCGGTGATCAGCGACACGGGCATCCGTTCGGCGGATTTGTCACGATCGAACAGGGACATGGCGGACTCCGGGAAACCATGGACGCGGATGCGTCGCTTGGGGAATACTCGGCCTCAAGGAGAAATCCGAACAGGGGGAAATCACCATGGCATCATCGAACCAGGATCAACCCAGCGCCGACCGGCGGGGCTTTCTGAAAACGGCATCACTGGGCGCCGTTGGCGCGGTGGCGGGCGCGACGCATGGCAAATTCGGCCTTGCCCCGATCACGCAGGCGCAGGCGCAAACCCCCGCGGCGCCGGCGCGGTGGTGGCCGTCGAAATGGGGCGCCGAGGATGAGGCCGGCTCGACCAATCACATGACGCCGGCCAAGACCCTGGATGCGGCGCGCTGGATCCGCGATGGCAAGATCTACAAGATCGGCCGCACGTATGAGTCGGGCATGCCGATGTTCGGCGCTCGCGCGTTTACCCTGCGCATTCCGGGTGCTCCGACCGGCGGCCCGTTCGGTGCCAACAAGCTGGTCTATAATGATGAATTCCTGGCCACCGAGATCGGGCAGGTCGGCACGCAGTTCGATGGGCTGGGGCATATCGGCATCCAGCAAGGCAAGGACGGCGACAAGGCCGAAATGCGGTACTACAACGGTTTCACCGCGCAGGAGGTCAATGACTCCTATGGCCTGAAAAAACTTGGGGCCGAGAAGCTGAAGCCGATCTTCACCCGGGGCCACCTGATCGACATGGCCGGTCTGAAGGGGGCCATGATGGATGCCGGCCAGGAAATTTCCGTCGCCGATATCCGGGCCGCGCTGGCGCGCCAGAACATGCGGGAAGACGATATCAAGCCGGGTGACGGCATCTTCTTCAACACCGGCTGGGGCAGCCTGTGGATGAAGAACAACGACCGTTACAATGGCGGGGAGCCCGGCATCGGCGTCGAGGTCGCGAACTGGGTTGTCCAGAAGGACCTTGCGGTCACGGGGGCGGATACCTGGGCAGTCGAGGTCGTGCCGAACCCGGACAAGACACTGGCGTTCCCGGTGCACGGCATGCTGATCTGCCAGCATGGCATCGTGAACCATGAAAACATGGTCTTCGATGACCTGATCGCGGATCGGAAATATCAGTTCGTCTACGTGTTCACCCCGTCTCCGATCAAGGGCGCCACCGGCTCGAATGGCTGTCCGATTGCCATGACCTGAGGTCGGGTCGTGTCGAGTCTTGATCAACGCCCGGTCCTGGCGATCCGAGGGCACTGCAACGTCCGGGCCGTTGTTCCCCCCAACCTTGCATCCGACCCCGACCCACGGCACCTTGCGCGCCGACCAGCAGGAGCGTGCCCATGGCCGTGAACAAAATCCATCCCGACGCGAAGACCGCCCTGGCCGGCGTGCTGCGCGACGGCATGACCATCATGTCCGGCGGCTTCGGCCTGTGCGGCATCCCCTCGGCCCTGATCGACGCCATCCGCGACAGCGGCGTCAAGGACCTCACCATCATCTCCAACAACGCCGGCATCGATGACTGCGGCCTCGGCCTGCTGCTCGTCACCCGCCAGGTGAAGAAGATGATCAGTTCCTACGTGGGCGAAAATGCCACCTTCGCCAAGCAGTTCCTCGCTGGCGAGCTGGAAATCGAGTTCAACCCGCAAGGCACCCTCGCGGAACGTATCCGCGCCGGCGGGGCGGGCATACCCGCCTTCTTCACCGCCACCGGCGCCGGCACCCAGATCGCCGAGGGCAAGCCCACGCAGGTCTTCGATGGCCGCACCTATGTGATGGAACGCGGCCTGCGCGCCGACCTCGCCATCATCCATGCCTGGAAGGCCGATACCGAGGGCAATCTGATCTACCGAAAGACCGCCCGAAACTTCAATCCGATCATGGCCACCGCCGCCGAAATGGTCGTGGCCGAGGTCGAGGAAGTGGTCCAGGCCGGCCAGATCGACCCCGACCACATCATCACCGCCGGTATCTTCGTCAATCGCATCGTGCCCCTCGCCACCGTTGAAAAGCGGATCGAGCAGCGCACCGTGCGCAAGCGTTTCTGAACCCAGGAGGCACAGCACATGGCCTGGACCCGTGACCAGATGGCCGCCCGCGCCGCCAAGGAATTGCGCGACGGCTTCTACGCCAACCTCGGCATCGGCATTCCGACGCTGGTGGCCAACCACGTCCCCGACGGCATGTCCGTCCAGTTCCACTCCGAAAACGGCATGCTCGGCATGGGCCCGTTCCCGTTCGAGGGGGAGGAGGACGCCGACCTCATCAACGCCGGCAAGCAGACCGTGACGGAACTGCCGACGACCAGCTTCTTCGACAGCGCCGCCAGCTTCGCCATGGTGCGCGGCGGGCATATCGACATCTCGATCCTGGGCGCCCTGCAGGTGGCCGAGAACGGGGACCTCGCGAACTGGATGATCCCCGGCAAGATGGTCAAGGGCATGGGCGGCGCCATGGACCTGGTCGCCGGCGTCCGTCGCGTGGTCGTGCTGATGGAGCACACCGCCGGCGGCAAGCCCAAGCTGCTGACCCGCTGCAACCTGCCGCTGACCGGCGCGGGCGTGGTCGACATGATCATCACCGACCTCGGCGTGTTCGAGGTGACGGCCAAGGGCCAGGACGGCATGCGCCTGCTGGAACTCGCGCCCGAGGTGACGCTGGACGAAATCCGTTCCAAGACCGAGGCCCCCTTCGCGGTGGCCAACACCCTCTAGGCAACGGCCCGCCCCCAGCCTCGCCCGGGGGCGGGCTCAGCCGATTTTGTTCAGGGCGGCGGTAATGGGGGCGTCCGCCTTGGCAAGAGCCAGGTCGGCGGCCTCGGTCCCCCGCGCCACCCCTTCCAACGTGATGAAACGCACATCATGCAGCCCGATCGTGGCCAGCACCGCGGTCAGATAGGGCGTCAGGAAATCCGGTTGCGCGGGTGCCCCAATCGGCGATGGGCCGCTGAACCAGCCGCCCGAGGCCACGCACACGATCACCGGCCGATCCGCCAACAGCCCAATCTTCCCGGCCGGCGTGGATCGAAACGTCCGATGGATGCGGACCACCTGGTCCACCCAGGCCTTCAGAACCGCCGGCACGCCGTAATTGTGCATCGGCGTGGCGATCACCAAGGCATCCGCGCCCTCAAGTTCCTCGATCAACGCCTCCGACACGGCCAGGGCGGGAGACGCCGCCCCGCCCGACAGGATCGCGTTGCTGAACCCCGCATCCACCAAGGGCGGCGGGTTCGCCGACAGGTCCCGCTGGATGACCCGCGCGCCCGGATGGCGAGCGAGCAGCCCCGCGATCACACGGTTGGAGGCGCGCCGGCTGAACGCCGCCACCCCTCGTGGACTGCAACAAATGTTAACCCATCTTTAACGCCTTTTTGACCACTTACCGTAACGAACAGCCCGAAAATGGTGGAAATCCGCCATTTGACTCCGGGAATTCATTTGTAGTGCCATAATGTTTTGCGAAATCCATTGACGCCGCCGGCCGCCAGACCCACCTT
>CAMCDA010000244.1 GCA_945873195.1 Asaia bogorensis | reverse complement strand
AAGGCCGGGGCGTGTTCCGGCGCGAACTCGAACCAAGTCACGAAGTCGAAGGGTTCACCGAGATCGCGGCAATGGTGCAGGCGGCGGGCGATGGGTGGCAGATATTCCAACCCGATCGCGGTGTGGTGGGAGGTTTCCTCGAAAATGGCGCGCCGCTCGTCTTGTGGCAGGTCCCACCAGGCCGCGGATTTCCGGATGGGAATGAGGGCCGCGCAGGTCGCCTCCGGACGATCGAGCGGCGGTTGGATGGCGCGCAACGCCCCCACTTCCGCGGCCGTGGCATAGCGCAGGTTGCTGGTGAACCCGCACAGGACCCAGGCCGCGCCATCGGGCCGAACCGGCGGATCGGCGTTCGTGATATCGACAAACCCGGTCGGCTCCAGCCCGTCCCCGCAAATCGTTGTCATACGGGTGACGGCCCATCTGCCCCGCGTGCCGCCGACGAACTGGAACTGATTGCTCATGCGTGTCTCCGTGACGCGTTGTCGCGGGTGTTTGTCGTCCGGCGCGCCCGGGCGTTACGTTGCGTTGTGAAAAAAAGTGATGCCGAACCCGATGGCGCCATCCGGAGACACCGCCATACCCATCCTGCCCGACGTCCTGCGCCCCGGCCTACGACTCGTCTTTTGCGGCACCGCGGCCGGCGCGGTGTCGGCGGCGCGGGGCGCCTACTACGCGGGTCCGGGGAATAAATTCTGGCGCATGCTGCACGAAACCGGCCTGACGCCGCGGCGGTTCGCCCCGGAGTCGTTCCAGGAGGTGCTGGCGCACGGGATCGGCCTGACCGACCTGGCCAAGGAGGTCTCGGGCGCGGATGCCGATCTGCCGGCCGACGCGTTCGATGTCGTCGGATTCGCGGCCCGGATCCGCGCGGTCCGGCCGGCAATCGTGGCGTTCAACGGCAGGAAGGCGGCGTCGATTTTCGCGGGCGTCCCCACCGGCCGGCTTTCCCATGGCCCGGCCCCGGTTCCGGCCGGTTTTCCCTTGGTCTGGGTGCTGCCGTCCACGTCCGGCCTCGCATCCCGAGCCTGGGACCCGGCGCCCTGGCATGCGCTGGCCGCCCGCGCGCGGGGCCTTTCCAGCCCGTGAAACGCAACAAATCCGCTGCCGGAGACACAAACCCGACCCGGCCGTGTTGCGAGGTCCGGCACCCCATGCTAGACGCGCCGCGCCGGTTCTGCCGGCCATCGTCCCATCACGCCCGTCCTGAACGGGCCAACCTATGGAAACCCACGTGGCTTCTGAGGCGACGACAATTGCATCCGGCGGCGGTCTCGCCGACCGATATGCCGCTGCGCTATATGCGCATGCCGACGACCTGAACGCGCTCGACGCCGTGGTCGCGGAAATGGAGTCTCTTGGTCAGATGATCGAGCAGAGCGCGGATCTGCGCCGGCTTCTTGAATCCCCCCTGATCGAAGTCCACCAGGCCCAAAAGGCCGCGTTGGCGGTGCTGGAACAGCAGGGATTCTCCAAGCCGATCCGCGATTTCGTGGGCGTCATTGCCGCGAATCGACGGCTGCGGGCCCTTGGCGCGATCGTCTCGGCCTTCGCGACCCTGGTCGCCGAACGCCGTGGCATCATCAGCGCCAAGGTGGTGTCGGCCCAGCCATTGTCCGACGTGCAGCGCCAGCAGTTGCGTGCCCGCCTGATCGAGGCGGGGTACGGCAGCGTCAACATCCATGAGACGGTCGAACCCGACCTGCTGGGCGGCCTGACCGTCCGCATCGGCGCCCGCCTTTACGACACCAGTCTCAAATCCCGGCTGCAACGCTTGCAGTACGCCATGAAGGGAGCCGCCTGATATGGAGATCCGCCCCGCCGAGATCTCGGAGATCTTGAAGAAGCAGATCGCCGCGTTCGACACCGAGGTTAACGTCGCCGAGACCGGACAGGTGCTGTCTGTCGGTGACGGCATCGCCCGCGTATTCGGCCTGCAGAACGTCATGGCCGGAGAGATGGTGCTGTTTCCCAGCGCCGGCCTGCGCGGCATGGCCCTGAACCTCGAAACCGACAATGTCGGCGTCGTGATTTTCGGAAGCGACCAACGGATCCGCGAAGGCGACACGGTCGAACGCACGCGCACCATCGTCGAGGTCCCCGTCGGCAACGGCCTGCTCGGCCGCGTCGTGGACGGCCTAGGCAATCCGATCGATGGCAAGGGCCCGCTGACCGACGTGGTCCCAAGCCGCGTCGAGGTGAAGGCCCCGGGCATCATCCCCCGCAAGTCCGTGCATGAGCCCATGCAGACCGGCCTGAAGGCGATCGACGCCCTGATCCCGGTTGGCCGCGGCCAGCGTGAGCTGATCATCGGTGACCGCCAGACCGGCAAGACCGCCGTCATCCTGGACACCATCATCAACCAGAAGGCGGTCAACGCCGGCACGGATGAGAAGAAGAAGCTCTACTGCATCTATGTCGCGGTGGGGCAGAAGCGCTCGACCGTCGCGCAGCTGGTGCGCACGTTGGAAGAAAACGGCGCGATGGAATATTCCATCGTTGTCGCCGCCACCGCGTCCGACCCGGCGCCGATGCAGTTCCTGGCCCCCTACACCGGCTGCACGATGGGTGAGTTCTTCCGCGACAACGGCCGTCACGCGGTGATCTTCTATGACGATCTGTCCAAGCAGGCCGTCGCCTATCGCCAGATGTCGCTGCTGCTGCGCCGCCCGCCGGGCCGCGAAGCCTATCCGGGCGACGTGTTCTACCTGCATAGCCGCCTGCTGGAACGCGCCGCGAAGATGAATGATGAAGAAGGGGCCGGTTCGTTGACCGCCCTGCCCGTCATTGAAACCCAGGCCGGTGACGTGTCGGCATATATTCCGACGAACGTTATTTCGATCACCGACGGCCAGATCTTCCTGGAGACGGAACTCTTCTTCAAGGGCATCCGCCCGGCCGTGAACGTCGGTCTGTCGGTGTCCCGCGTGGGGTCCGCCGCCCAGGTCAAGGCGATGAAGCAGGTCGCCGGCCGCATCAAGCTGGAACTCGCCCAGTATCGTGAAATGGCCGCCTTTGCGCAGTTCGCCTCGGACCTTGATGCCTCCACCCAGCAGCTGCTGGCGCGTGGCTCGCGGCTGACGGAACTGCTGAAGCAGCCGCAGTACAAGCCGTTGCCGATCGAGGAGCAGGTGGTCGCCATCTTCGCCGGCGTCCGTGGCTATCTGGACAAGATCGACGTGGGTCGCGTGGGCCCGTTCGAGGCGCAGTTCGTTTCGGAACTCAAGTCCCGCGAACCCGGCATCCTGGACGCGATCCGGGCCGATCTGGAACTGAAGCCGGACACCGAGAAGAAACTGATCGCGTTCCTGGACAATTTCTCCCGGTCGTTCACCTGAAACGTCGCTCACGTAGAGGGCCACCGGCGCCATGCCCAGTTTGAAGGCACTGCGACTTCGCATCAACAGTGTGAAGTCCACGCAGAAAATCACCTCCGCCATGAAGATGGTGGCGGCGTCAAAGCTGCGGCGCGCGCAGCAGCAGGCGGAAGCCGCCCGTCCCTATGCGGAGCGGATGGAACGGATGATGGGCGCGCTGGCCGTGTCCGTCGCCGATTCACCTTCCGCGCCGGTTCTGCTGGCGGGCACCGGGAAGGACCAGGTTCACCTGGTCATTCCGGTCACCGCCGATCGCGGGCTCGCCGGGGCGTTCAACTCCTCCATCGGCCGCGCGACGCGCAATCTCGTGCGGACGTTGGAAGCCCAAGGCAAGACCGTCAAATTGCTGCCGGTCGGGCGCAAGGGGCGCGATTATCTGCGGCGTGAACTCGCCAGCCGGATTTTCGCGGACGTTTCGTATGCCGGTAAGCGCCGGCTGGAATTCTCGGACGCGCGCGACATCGCCCAGCGCATCATCAACATGCTGGCGGCGGGTGAATGCGATCGGGTGACGATCGTCTATAACCGGTTCGCCTCGGTGATCTCGCAGGTGGTGACCGAGCAGCAGCTCGTGCCGGCGCCGGTGCCGGAGGGCGGTTCGGTTTCGGCCGGAGAAGCCGTCTATGAGTTCGAGCCGGACGAGGAAACCATCCTCCAACGCCTGCTTCCGCAGGCGCTGGCGGTGCAGATCTACCGCGCCCTGCTGGAAAGCTCCGCTGGCGAGCATGGCGCGCGGATGACCGCGATGGACAACGCCACGCGCAACGCCGGCGACATGATCAAGCGCCTCAGCCAGAACTACAACCGGGCGCGTCAGGCCAACATCACCAGGGAACTGATCGAGATCATCTCCGGCGCCGAAGCCGTCTGATCCCAGGCCCGCACAGAAGGACGAAAAGACCATGGCAAGCAACATCGTCGGACGCGTGACCCAGGTGCTGGGCGCCGTTGTGGACGTGCAGTTCGATGGCGAGCTGCCGTTCATCCAGAACGCGCTGCGCAGCACGATTGAATCCCGCACCCTGATCCTGGAAGTCGCACAGGAGCTTGGTGAGCGGACCGTCCGCTGTATCGCCATGGACAGCACCGACGGTATGGTGCGTGGCCAGGAAGTCGTCGACACGGGCGCGCCCATCCAGATGCCCGTCGGTCCCGGCACTCTCGGCCGCATCATGAACGTCGTCGGTGAGCCGATCGACGAGCAGGGCCCGGTCGTGGCGACCACCTACTACCCGATCCACCGTGAGGCGCCTTCCTACGAAGATCAGGCCACCTCGGCCGAAATTCTCGTGACGGGCATCAAGGTCGTCGACCTGCTCGCTCCCTACCTCAAGGGCGGCAAGATCGGCCTGTTCGGCGGCGCCGGCGTGGGCAAGACCGTGCTCATTCAGGAACTGATCAACAACATCGCCAAGGCGCATGGCGGCGTGTCGGTCTTCGCCGGCGTGGGTGAGCGCACCCGCGAAGGCAACGATCTTTACCACGAAATGATCGACGCGGGCGTTATCCGGATGGATGACAACCACAAGATCGCCGAAGGGTCGAAGGTGGCGCTGGTCTATGGCCAGATGAACGAGCCGCCGGGCGCCCGCGCGCGCGTTGCCCTGTCCGGCCTGTCGGTCGCGGAATACTTCCGTGACGAAGAAGGCCAGGACGTGCTGTTCTTCGTGGACAACATCTTCCGCTTCACCCAGGCCGGCGCCGAAGTGTCCGCGCTGCTGGGCCGCATCCCCTCCGCCGTGGGGTATCAGCCGACGCTGGCGACCGACATGGGCGCGCTGCAGGAGCGGATCACCTCCACCAAGAAGGGCTCGATCACCTCGGTGCAGGCCATCTACGTGCCCGCCGATGACTTGACCGATCCGGCGCCCGCCACGTCCTTCGCCCACTTGGACGCGACCACCGTGCTCAACCGCCAGATCGCCGAACTCGGCATCTATCCGGCGGTGGATCCGCTGGACTCGACCAGCCGCTCGCTCGATCCGCGGATCGTCGGCGAAGAACACTACCAGGTCGCCCGCCGCACGCAGGAAATCCTCCAGACCTACAAGTCGCTGCAGGACATCATCGCCATTCTGGGCATGGATGAGCTGTCGGAAGAGGACAAGCTGGTCGTGGCCCGCGCCCGCAAGATCCAGCGCTTCCTGTCGCAGCCCTTCCATGTGGCGGAAATCTTCACGGGCTTCCCGGGCAAGTTCGTCCCCGTGGAAGACACCGTCCGCAGCTTCAAGGCGATCTGCGCCGGCGAATACGATCATCTGCCGGAAGCCGCCTTCTACATGGTGGGCACGATCGAGGAAGCGATTGCCAAGGCGGAAACGCTGAAGGCGAACGCCTGATCCAACCAAGCAGGGGCCGGGACCACCCGGCCCTGAATGCCTGATCCCGGAAGGGCCAAGATGCCGATCGCATTGGAAATCGTCAGCCCGGAGCGCCTGCTGCTCTCTCGTTCGGTTGACATGGTCGTGATCCCCGCGGCCGAGGGTGACATGGGCGTGCTGCAAGGCCACTCGCCGATGATCGTGACGCTGCAAGGCGGCACGATCTCCCTCTATGACGGCGACACGGTGGCTGAACAGTTGTTCGTGGTGGGCGGCTTTGCCGAGGTCACCGGCGATCGCTGCACGGTGCTGGCCGACGAGGCCCTCCCGGTCGCCGCGCTCAGCAAGGACGACGCCGAACGCCGCCTGCAGGAAGCCGAAGCCGAATACAAAGCGCTGC
The DNA here is from genome assembly GCA_945873195.1 of Asaia bogorensis. GTDB lineage: Bacteria > Pseudomonadota > Alphaproteobacteria > Acetobacterales > Acetobacteraceae > Rhodopila > Rhodopila bogorensis_A. The sequence continues at coordinate 1,482 of CAMCDA010000244.1, read as the reverse complement.
ACGCCGGGGATATCGAGGACCAGTTGCTGGCGCTTGACCGCGTCCACGCCGCCCGCTCGATGGTGGCGGCCGCGGAGCGGATGCTGACCGGGTCGCGCTGACCCAACCACAGACATGAAAAGGGCCAGCGGTGACGCTGGCCCTTTTTGATTCAGACTTCTACGCTCGCCGTCATCCGTCGCCAGGAGACCACGATGCCGCAACTCTCGGTGCTCGACCAATCCACGGTCGTATCAGGCCGATCGCCCGACGCCTCGATCCGGGAGAGTATCCGCCTGGCCCAGCATTGCGAGGCCCTGGGCTACAACCGCTACTGGTGCGCGGAACACCACAACTCCGCCTCCCAGGCCGGGACCGCGCCGGAAATCCTGATCAGCGCCATCGCCGCGTCCACCAGCCGCATCCGGGTGGGATCGGCCGGGATCATGCTGCCGCATTATTCGTCTCTGAAGGTCGCCGAACAGTTCCGCGTCCTGGAAGCCATCGCGCCAGGCCGGATCGACATGGGCCTGGGGCGCGCACCTGGCTCGGACGGGCGCACGGCCTATGCTCTCAATCCGCAGGCCGAGACCGCGGCCGATAACTTCCCCGCCCAGGTGCGTGACCTGCTGCACTGGCTGGCCGGACAGAAGCTGGTGGAGGGTCATCCCTTCCGCGACATCATCGCCCAGCCCGCCAGTCCCACCACGCCCGAGGCCTGGATACTGGGCAGCTCCGACTACGGCGCGCAGGTCGCGGCCTATTTCGGCCTGCCCTTCTGCTTCGCCCATTTCATCTCCGACGGGCGTGGCGCCGAACAGGCGATGACGATCTATCGGGACACCTACCGGCCGAGCGAACGGCATCCAGTGGCGCATGGCGCGGTGTGTGTGTGGGCGATGACCGCCGCCACGCAGGCCGAGGCCGAATATCTGATCATGTCCCGCGCCGTCTCCCGCCTATGGCGCGACAAGGGGATTTTCGCCGCCCTCCCCTCCCCCGACGAAGCCCTCGCGGAAACGCTCTCGGACCATGATCGCGCGCGCCTCGAACGGATCAAGGAGCGTGCGATCTGGGGCACGCCGGATGTGGTTGGCGCGCGCCTGAGGGAACTCGCGGCGACGTGCGGGGTGGAGGAAGTGGCGGTCCTGACGACGGTGCATGATCCGGAGGCGCGCAAGCGGTCCTACACGCTGCTCGCGCGGGAATTCGGACTAGGAGCGCCAGACGTCCCGGCTGCCGCCCTGCATGCCGCGGATTGACGTGCCCGCGCGCCACGCCTGATAGCGATAGATCGCCCAGGCCACGATCGCGGCGGCAACCGCGATCGGCAGGATGATCAGCGCCAGCCATAGGGCAATCGCCGCGAGGGCGATCGCGCCGGAGATCACGGCGATCAGCACGGCCCACACCAAAATCCGGTTCAACACCGGCGGCTTGGGCGGCGTGCGGAACTCGCCTTCGATCGTCATGTCCAGTTCGGGGGGTCTTTCGCGCATAACT
>CAMCDA010000243.1 GCA_945873195.1 Asaia bogorensis | reverse complement strand
ACCGAATAGTTCAATCAGAAGAGCTTCAAGATCCGGACGGCTCAGCGCGGAAAGGGCGGGCGGCGGCGGCACATGATGCAGAGAGTCCACGACGCCGAATCGGTGCAAGAGAAAAATGCGGCGGTGCCCGTGGTTTTGCCCCTATTACTCTACTCTTTCTCATGGCGTTGCTTTCCTTTGTGGATTCGACACCCCGAGCCTATCGGCTCAAGGGAGGCAACGCCGCCAGGAAAGTTTCAACATCGCGCGGGACATCCCCGACCGCGCGCTGCTACAGGCGCAGGCGCGGCTGGGGGACTCTGTCTCACCGCAAGGCTCCATCACCGTCGCCGACCTCCTGCGTCGCGCTCGGCCGGCGGATGACCAACCAAGCGCGGCAACCCGGCTGGTGCTGCGTTTCGCGGGCGACACGGTCATTCCGGATGACGCGCAAAAGCAGTCGTTGGCCCGGTTCTCGGCCGCCGCCGCCGGCCGACCCGTGGTCGTGACCGGACAGCGCGGCGGGTTCGAGGGCACCAGCGGTCTGTTGGGTCAACGTCGAGCGGTGGCTGTCGCGAAGAACCTCGCCGATACGCAGCCGGATGTGGAGGTGCGGTTTTCGCCGGAGACGCCCGTCGACACGGTGATCGTGAGCCTGGGCACCCCGGGCCGAGGCCCGACCCAATGACCGCGGTTGCCGCTCCCCCCCTGATCGAGATCGCGCACGGGCTGCTGGCCGCCGCGTGGCGCCGCCGCTACGTGATCCTGCTGCCCATCCTGGTGCTGCCGGTGATCGGCGCCGTGATCGGCAGCTTCTCACCCCTTAGCTACGAAACCCGCATGAGCATCCTGATCCAGGAGCCGGGCAAGCTGAACCCGTTCCTGGAAGACCTGACGGTCAAGACGAACCTGAAGGACCGCATGGAAGCCCTGCGCGCGCTGCTCACGAGCCGGCACGTGCTGGTGGGCGTCGCCCAGGACGTCGGCCTGCTGGAGAAGGACGCGTCCGAGGGCCAGCAGAACAGCGTCGTCGCTGACCTTTCCACCGCGGTCTCGGTGCAATTGATCGGCAACGAAATGGTCGAGCTGCGTTACCGCGCCCGCCAGCCGCGCGGCATGGACCACGTGCTGACCCGGATCGGTGAGCGCTTCATGGAACGGGTCGAGGCACCGGAGAACTCGTCCATGCGCGGGTCCGTGACCTTTCTGCGTGAACAGTTGGACACCGCCACATCGCGCATGGAAGAGGCCGAACAGAAGCTGGCCCGGTTCAAGTCCGCCAACGCACAGCAACTGCCGGATGTCCGCGCCACCAATATTCAGCGGCTCGCGCAGATCAGCGACCAGTTGTCGGAACGCGAGGTCCAGCTTGCCGGCGCCCAGGCGCAGTTCACCAGCATCCGGCAGCGACTGGCCCAGACCGATCCGGTGATCGGACGGCTGGAGCAGGATATCGTGTCCGTGCGCGGCGAACTCGCGCTGCTGCGCGCCCGCTATACGGATGCCCATACCGGCGTGCAGGCGGCGGAACGACGCCTGATCCGGCTGGAGGAAGAACGCATCGAAGTGATGCGCGCCAATACGCATGTCCTCGGCGACGCTGATCGCATGTGGAACATGGCCGCCGTCGCGACGACGCGGGCGGATGGGTCGCAACCCTTGCTCGTGTCGCAGGCCACCCTGCTCGAACAGGCTCGGCTGCGGGTCGATCAACTGCGCAGTGAAGTCGCCAATCTTCGTGGCACGTTCGAATCCTTGCGCCTGCGGGTCGAGAACTCGGGTGAGGTCGAGCGGCAGTTGCGTGATCATGAACGCGATGTGCAAGGCTCCTCCGACCTGGTGACGCAGCTGCGCCGCCGCTTCGACATGGCCAAGGTCACCGGCGACCTTTCCCGCTTCCAGGCGCCGCAACGCATCGCGGTCATCGACCGGCCGACCGAGCCGACCCGGCCGGTGCGTCCCATGGCGCTGCTGTTCACGCTGGGCGGTCTGGTCGCCGGGCTGGGGCTGGGGATCGGCCTCGCCACCCTCCTGGAACTCATGGACACCAGCATCCGATCCGCTCGGCAGATGCAACGAATTGCCGGCCTGCCCGTGCTGGCCCGGATCGGTCCGCTGGAGCGGCAGTGGGGCTAGGCCCCGTCGCGTAACGAATTTTTCAAGGTGGAAACCATGATGCGAGACGGTCCGATCATGCACGTCGTGCAACATCTGCGGCCCGGCGGGCTTGAAGTCATGGCGTTGGAGCTGGCGTGCGCGCAGGCTCCATCCCATCCGACCTGCATGGTCAGCCTGGAAGGAACGGCCGAGGACGCGATCGCCGCCTGGCCACGCCTGAACGCACATCGCGAGCAGTTGATCTTCTGCCAGAAGCAGCCCGGCCTCGATGCGTCGCTGCCCGCGCGGCTGGTGCGCCTGTTCCGGCGCATGCGACCGGCCTGCGTCCATACCCATCACATCGGCCCGTTGCTGTATGCCGGGTCCGCGGCCCGTCTCTCGGGTGTGCGCCGGCGTATCCACACGGAGCATGATGCCTGGCACCTGAACGACAACCGGCGTCGGAACATCGCGCGCCTGGCTCTGGCGGCGGCACGGCCGATCCTGGTGGCGGACGCCCCGCATGTGGCCTCAGCCGTCGCCGCCGCGTTGGGGCGAGACGCGCCGCCAGTCATCCTGAACGGCGTGGACACGGACCGGTTCCAGCCAGGCGATCGACTGTCGTGGCGGCGGCAACTCGGCCTGCCCGCGGCGGCCCGGATCATCGGCGTCGCCGCGCGACTGGAGGAGGTGAAGGGTGTGGACGTCGCCATCAAGGCCCTGGCCCGCATGCGTGATCCCGCCGTGCTCGCCATCGCCGGCACCGGATCGTGCGAGGCAGCGTTGCGCGCTCTCGCCGCTGACATGGGCGTCGCCGATCGGGTGATGTTCCTGGGCCATATCGATACGATGTCGGGGTTCTACGCGGCCATCGACACGCTATGCCTTTCGTCGCGGCATGAGGGACTGCCGCTGTCGCTGCTGGAAGCCCAGGCCTGCGGGATTCCCGTGGTGGCAACCGCCGTCGGAGGTGTCGCATCCGCCGTCTGTTCGGCATCGGGCAGGTTGGTTGCAAGTGAAGACGTATCGGCCCTCGCCGAGGCGTTGGATGCCACACTGTCCGCCCCCGCCGCCGACCCGCGCGCCTTCGCGGTCCGCACCGGCAGCCTTGCGGCAACGACCCAGGCCTATCTTTCACTTGCAATGAACGACTAGGCCACGGCGCTGCAAGGCAAACCGCAACGGGCGATGCGGGCAACACCTCCCAAGCACCCAGTATTTCGCATAATGCGAGGCAATTCCATCGTATAATCTGGCACGGTGCGTGCGTTGCTTTCTCCAGTTCAAGCTGGAGCACCACCGATGTCCCTACGCGCTTTACTTCAAGGTTTTCCATCCCAAGCCGTTGAACAAGTTCCGTCGGTAACCCGCGCCGGAGGCCAGTCATGAACGACACCCTCCTCAGCGCCCTCACGCTCGGCTCCATCGGCCTGACGGCTTATCATCACGTCGGATACCCCGCGCTGCTACGTCTTGCCCGCCGGCAATCGATGCCGCCCGTCGTCACCGACAGCGCGTCCTGTCCGACGGTCGCGATCGTGATGCCGGCCCATGATGAGGCTGATCACATCGTCCAGAAGATCCGCAATCTTGCGGCACTGGACTATCCCGCGCATCGCCTGCGGATCCTGATTGCCTGCGACGGATGCGGCGATGACACCGTTGCCCTGTGCCACGCGACGCTGGCCGAACCCGGCTGTTCCCATCTTGATGCGACCGTGATCGACTTCCCCGAGAACCGCGGCAAGGTCGCCGTGGTGAACGACGCCGTCGCGATGGCGTCCGCGGAAATTCTCGTCATGACAGACGTATCGGCGATGCTGCCGGCCGATGCGCTCCGTCGCGCGGTGGCGCATTTCGCGGATCCGCGCGTGGGGGCGGCGGGAGGCACGTATCGCATTCGGAATTCCAGCAGCGAGGGCGAGGCCGCCTATTGGTCCGTGCAACTCGGCGTCAAGCGTGGGGAGGCCGCGTTGGGCGCGCCGCTCGGGCTGCATGGGGCTTTCTATGCCGTGCGCCGGCTCGCATGGCAGCCCTTGCCCACCGATACCATCAACGACGACTTCATCCTGCCGATGCAGGTCTATCTGCGCGGGTGGAAGGTCGTATACGACGACACGATCGTTGCCGATGAAATCGAACGCGTTCGACCGGGCGTGGAGTATCGGCGCCGGCGGCGGATTGCCGCGGGCAATGCCCAGCAGTTGATACGCCTCCTGCCGTTGCTGCATCCGCGCCATGGCAGCGTGGCTTTTGCTTTTGCCTCGGGAAAGGCGTTGCGCGTGCTGATGCCCTTGGTGATCGTTTTTGGACTTCTGGGAAGTCTCGCGCTTTGCGCGGAGTCTCACTTGTTCGCATTCCTGGCGGTCGCCCAGATCGTTGGACTGATCTGCGCGGCGGCGGGGGCATTGCTGGGGGAACGCGCGCCTGGGCCATTTGCGTTGGCGCACTACATCGTGGCCGGCCATCTGATGGGTCGCAGCGGACTTGGGTCATATCTCATGGGGAATTATCGCGGGCCCTGGCTCCGCGCGCAGGTCGTACCGGTCACGGGGTCCTTGCATGTGCCGCGTTCCGTGGTAGCCTCAAAACGAGCCGTCGATGTTACCGTCGCGGTGCTTGCCTTGATCGTGACTGCTCCGCTGTGGCCTTTCATCGCGGTGGCGATCAAGTTGAACAGCCCGGGTCCGGTGTTGTTCCGGCAACGGCGTATCGGCCGAGCGCTGGGGGATCGGACAGAATTGTTTGATATGATCAAGTTTCGGTCGATGTATATCGATGCCGAAGCGCGCGTTGGGGCTGTTTGGGCGACGAGCAATGACCCTCGGATCACGCCGGTCGGTCTGTTCCTGCGGAAGACGCGTCTTGATGAGATCCCGCAACTGTTGAACGTCCTGAAGGGGGAAATGGCCATCGTCGGTCCCCGACCCGAGCGCCCGGGCTTCTATGGACGGCTGGAGGCGGCCATTCCGTTCTTCGCTGATCGAACCAGCGGATTGCGGCCGGGGATTACGGGGCTCGCGCAGGTGAACCAGGGATATGACCGGGATATCGATGATGTGCGCCGCAAGGTCGCGTTCGACCATGCCTACGCCTTGCGGCTGACGATGTTCCTCTCCTGGCTCCGTTCGGACATCCGTATCATGACGCAAACGATCACGGTCATGGCGACGGGACGGGGTCAGTAGAAGCCACTGACCCATCATCGGGCCGGCTTGTCCCCTGACCAGGGGGCCGGCCCGAAGGCGATGGTTCAGTCCACGAAACGCGGGAGTTTCCCCGCGAGGTCGGCATACGCCTCATCATCCGTGCGGTCGTAGCGCAGCGGGGTGACGACGACCTTGCCGGCGCGCAGGGCGGAGTAGTCGCTCTCCGGCCCCTGCGCCCGGTCGCCACGACGGAAGGTCAGCCAATGGTAGTTCATGCCGCGCGGATCGGTGCGGGTTTCCACGTTCATCCCGGCGATCATCCCGACGCCCTGGCGCGCCAGGGTCAGCTCACCGGCCTGGTCCGCGGGGCCGGGGGGGAAGTTCACATTCAGGACCGCGTTCTCCCCCCAGCCCATCGTCCAGAGACGGCGGATGACATCCGGCCCCAGCGTCCGGGCGGCGTCCCAGGACACATTGCGCCGGTCGCTGTAGGCCTGGCTGAGCGCGATCGCCGGAACGCCCAGCATCATCGCCGTCATGGCGCCGCCGACAGTGCCGGAGAACACCGTCTCCAGCCCCAGGTTCAGGCCTCGGTTCACGCCGGACAGGACCAGTTGCGGCGGGCTGTCCTTCATCAGGTGGCACAGCCCCATGGCGGCGCAGTCGCCGGGGGTACCGGTCACGCCGAAGCGGCGGTTGCCGCGGTCGCTGACGCGCAGGGAGTGGTGCAGGCTGATGGCGTGGGACTGGCCGCTCTGGTCGTGCTCGGGCGCGACGACCCAGACTTCCTTGGCCACCTGGGCGGCGATTTCCTCCAGCACCGCCATACCGGGGGCGTCGATGCCGTCGTCGTTGGTCAGCATGATTCGGTCCAGCACGTGCGCGCTCCGGAAAGATGGTGTGAGCTTGGTTTTGCCGGGTGTGCCGATCCGAGTCCAGTTCGCCACGGGTCAGTTGGATGGGCCGAATTGGGCTTGGACCATGCCGAAAGAATGCGCCCACGCGGTCAACCGAGCGGGAGGGATGCCCTGGTCCGCCTTAATTGTCGCTGGAATTTCACAATTTCGGCCCCAATCCTGACTCGATCGGCGCCTAAGCGGTCGCTCAAGACTGAAAGGACGTAGGCATGAACACGATCACCGCTGGAGCCCGCCGGACCTCGGAGAGCACGCCGGTTCGGCGGCCGAGCGACCTGACACGATTGGTGGCGCTGATGGCCGCGCATCGGGATAGTTTGGCGACCCCGACCGGCAGCCCGGAGCCTTTGGAGCAGCACCGGATCGACAGCATCGTCGCCCGCCTGACGGCGGAGCCTAGGCGTCGGGTTCAGGCTGGCCAACACTGACCCCCGCCATCCACGCGTAGCACCTGGCCGGTGATGAAATCCCCGGTTGGGCCAACGAAAACGCCGACCGCCCGCGCGACCTCATCCACCAGGGCGATGCGCTCAAGGGTGCCTCCCTCGGCTAGCCGGTTGGGGTCCACGGCGCGGGTGTTGAGGAAGCGTCCGGTCCTGGTATCGCCTGGGGCGATGCTGTTGGCCGTGACGTTGAATGGCCGTAACTGGGCGGCGAGGCAGCGGGTGTAGTGGATCGCCGCGGCCTTTGACGTGGCATAGATCGCCCCATTTTGCCGCCCGCCATAGCCGGCCACCGAGCTGATCGTAACGATCCGGCCTTCCCGCCGCTCCATCATGTCCTGGGCGACTCGCTGGGACACGAAGATGGTGCTCAGCAGGTTGCGGTCGATGACGGCGCGGATATCGACCTCCTTCACCATGATGGCGTCATTCGGGTCCGGCTTGCCGCCGGCCGCGGCGATGTCGCCCCCGGCGTTGTGGACCAGGGCGTATAGCGGCCCCAGATCCCGGGTCACGGTGGCCAGGACACGCTCCACCTGATCGGCCTGGGTCAGGTCGCCCAGCACGGCGATCGTGCGGACGCCGTACTGGGCGCCGATCTGGCGGGCGGTCTCGGTCAGGGTGCTGCCTTCGCCGTATTCAGCCGGCCCGTTCTCCCGCATGCCGTGGACGGCGACATCGCAGCCCATCGCGGCCAGGTTCTCCGCGAAGGCGCGACCGAGGCCTCGGCCGCCGCCGGTGACGAGGGCGACGCGGCCCTGCAAGGGCTTGGTTTCGTTGGGCATGGGGGAGTCTCCTGGAGTGGAGGGGGCAGGACATCACGGTTGCGCGTGGTCGGGCAACGGCTCAGCATGCCGGGAAAGGCAAAAGGGGAAACGGCCATGCTGATCATCGATGCGCAGGTGCATATCTGGGGCAGCGGCAAGCCCAGCGTGTCAATCAGCGTTGAATAGTTTCCAGGTAACAGCGCCCAAAAGTTGTAACTCCCAAGCACCCCCT
>CAMCDA010000242.1 GCA_945873195.1 Asaia bogorensis | reverse complement strand
GGAAGTCGCGGACGGTGGCTATCCGAGTGCTGGTGCGGTCCGTCTCGGCCATGGATCCCGTCCGGTTGAGGATGACGGGATGGTCCTACGCAACGGCGGCGAATCGCGGCTATGGGCTACCAGGGAAAATGAGGGGATTCGTGAGGCCTGCCATATCAAGAATCATGGGCATCCTGGCAACCGCGGCACGATTTGCCTCTCGGTAAGGATCCGGCAGATCTGACAACGCAACGTTCAGAGCGTCGTCTACTCGATGTTTACAATCGGTCTGCCGCACCTTCCATGCTTCATGAATGCAGGACGCTGATTTTTCTATCTGCTGCCAGGTAAAATCTAATACTGGTAAGGGAGATTCCCTGTCGAGGTATCCAAGAAATCCCTCGGGATCGACATGCATCTCCAACTGGGCTCGCAGCGGAAGGGTGGACCGTCGTACTGACACCCCATTGTCTCGTCTGATATTTTCCATAAGCTTTTCAAGCGAGCGCGCGCCATGCCGATACGCCGGCACCCTGAGAAGGGCATTCAGCAATCCGGTATCGAAATCAATGCGATCGGTCTCACCGCAATGCAAGAAATGCCGAATAAGAAGGGCCCTGCGCAAAGAATACAGCATGTCATTTGGATCAGGTTTCCTACGCTTACAGATGTCTGAGATCGTTCGCGGATTTGGCCCCAAAACATCCAGATATGCATCGAGTCGACTCACAAAATCAGGACCCTTCTTGTTCCTGAAAGAGATGATTGCCTCCGATGACGATCCCGCCCCCCGTTCAGACCTTCCCTTAAATTCATCGTAGGTGGTCGCCGTTCCACCGGCAAAGACGAAGACACACTTGCCGATGCCATGATTTAATTGGCGGTCCTGAAATCGACCATCTTGCATGGGAGCCAGCAGATACTGCAGCCAGTCCAGTTCATGGGAGTCGAATTCATCCCAAAACACAACCGGTGTGATACCCGACAAGGCAGCATCCCGCACCTGATGGAAAGCGCCATTCAGGTCTTGATTATTCTCAAATTGCGACAAATTGAACAGCCGCCAGGCGTCCTTTCCGAACACCTCATTCGACAGTTGCTTCACACCGAAGGACTTCCCGGCGCCCGGTGGCCCAAACACAGCAATATTCAAGGGACGCTCAGGCTTCGGGTTAGCGTGGTAAGCTTGCATCTGCCTTCGGATATTGCGCAACGCCTCAATCACCCGGCGGTCGGCAGTGATCAGGCTCCCGAATTTTGCATGCGGTAGATGCTCCAGGGCCTGGGTACCATACAGAACAACCTGCTTGGCAAGGTGTACTAACGGCGGCTGCCCGAGCGGTACCAACCGGCGCTGCTCATCAACGATAAGGTTCCAGTCCGGGCCGGGTCCGTCGAAGCGTTGCGTCCAGTTCAGTTCAAAATGGCGAAACCGCGCCTCCATCCGGGCTGGTTCGGACCTGATATCGCGGATCTGCTTGGCGAGACGTTCGTGGGGATATCCGGCGGGAGGAATATTAGTGACCTCACCATGACCGAGACGGCGCAGTTGGCGCATTGCGACCAAACCAGCCTCCATCGGAATCCCGAAATTCAGCGCTTCGCGTGGTTCTTTGGCATCTATATACCGAATGATGCCAGTCGCAATGGCAGCTGTCATGGCGGCGTGGTAGCCAATCACGTCGCCCTCAAGCCTTCCGCCCCACTCCCCTTCCGCCCGGGCAGGATCCAAGCAGGCAATCACTTTTGGGTTGGACGGATCAGATTGATCCAGCCAAACTGCGGCATCCGCAGAAAATGTAACGATCAGGTGCGTGCACGACCGTAGAAAACTTGTTGTCCCCCGTTCATGCAGCGCAATCCGGAGATCGTCGAGGGTTGCTTCCCAGGACAATCCGGCGTCGAGGCCCAAAGGCTCCCGCCGCAGGTCCCGCGCCGAAATCAGGCCGACGAGAGTCTGCCGTTTAGGGCTGTTTTCCGCTCCTGCCCCGTCCGTAGCCGGATGACGCCAGTCTTTAGTCGATAGAAACCGCCAAAGATTCTCCGGCCCCTCCCGCCCGGCACGCTCCGACATCTTTAATAGCAAGACTCCGTTGCAATGCAGCCGATCAAGCAGTGCCTGAAAGTCCCCATCCGCACGATGACGAAAGCCGAGCCCGGCATCATCGATGATCATGATCCCACATTTTTCTGGGACTCCTTCGTCGGATGTCTTCTGAATCGTATCTCCGCCGGTCGCGCAGCCATACCCCAACAGTTCCTTGGTTCGCCAAACCATTGTCTTCTTGTCGGGTTCCTCAGGGCCGAGCGGCCGCGGCGACCAAACGGCGTATCCGGACTGCGTCGAAGCTTCGTGCATAAGATGCACGGTCCAGTCAGAGCACACGGCCCCACGGGTTTTGTCTTGACCAACAATGGAATCCAACAGCCGGTACACGATCGCGGCGCCGCCCGCTTCGCTGACGCTAATCATACCGCGTCGGTTGGCTAGCTTGGGCCGTGAGCGCTCACCTGTGTAAAGATGCCTGTCCGTCAGAACATCACCGGTAACGATCAGGGAATGCGGCAAAGGCCCTGGGCTCATGCGACGGCTCCGTCCTACCAATTGTTTCCGGCAACGCCCTCAACGGGTCATCCAATTGCTATTGTAGGCGGCGCCGCACGTTACTGCAATCAACAGACGCGATGGAAGCGTATCCAGTGCGCTATCGATATCTCGTCGTACCGCAGGACCGGGTCACTCAACCGGACTTCGTGATGGCCCGATAGTGTCCGTCGGTCGTCGGCTCAATCCCAGGATACGGTTCGAGCCGACAAACAGCCAGCTACCGCGCCACCCCCTGCCACTTCCGAGCCGTCATTCGACGCAGCTCCCGGAAATACCGAGCGTCCTGGTCCGCGCTCGCGTTCTTGTCCAGCATCACCCAGTTCATGTGCCGGATTAGCACATAGCAGATCGCATGCAGCGCATCGTGCCGGTCCAACCCCTGCGCCATCAACTGCCGCAACCGCTCCCGCACCGGCTCCATGTGCTCCCCCATGGCCAACTGGTTCTCGACGACCACATGCAGCGTACAATGCGCCCGGGCATTGCCCCCGCGGTCACCAATCGACTCATGATAGCCAATGACCAACTGGATCCGCTCCTCCTCCCCCAGCGCCAGCCAGGCAGGGCCGTCGGGAGGAGTGAACGCATCATAGCTCTCAATGGTCATCGGTCTCGCCTTGTTCCAATCCCGCGCATCATGCCCGCCGCCCCCCAGTCGCCACAAGCCACGCCAAAGGGCACACTGAACCGGACACCAACGGGGGGACCGCCATATGCTGAAACAGAACCTGCACACCAACGGCCACGCCTTCGGCTCCATGGCGATGGAGTTCCTGACCCCCGGCCTGCCCGCCATCATGGCCGCCGCCGGGGCCGAGTTCGGCCTGTTCGACATGGAACACACCGGCGCGAGCCTGGAAACGATGAAGTCCATGATCGCCGGCTGCCGCGGCATCAACGTCGCCCCGATCGTCCGCGTGCCTCGTGGAGAATACCACTTCATCGCCCGCGCGCTGGATATCGGCGCCCACGGCATCATGGTCCCGATGGTCGGCTCCGCCGAGGAAGCCGCCCACATCGCCGACTGCGCCCACTACCCGCCCGTCGGCCACCGCGGCGCGGCCTTCGGAGTCGCCCACGACGACTACCGCGCCGCCGATCCCGCCACCGCCATGGCCCGCGCCGCCGCCCGCACCCTGATGATCGCCCAGATCGAGACGGTGGAAGGCCTGGACTCCGTCGAGGCCATTGCCGCCACCCCCAACATCGACGTCATCTGGCTCGGCCATTTCGACCTGACGAACTTCATGGGCATCCCCGGCCAGTTCCAGCACCCGGACTACCTGGCCGCCGTCCGCCGCATCGCCGCCGCCGCCAAGGCCCATGGGAAGGTGGCCGGCATCCTGGCGATGAACGATGCCTGGGCGCAGGAGTATTGGCGCCACGGCTACCGGATGCTGGCCTACGGGCTGGACCACATGCTGTTCCAGGCCGCCCTGAAGGCGGGGCTGGAGAAGATGCGGGCGCTGACGTGACGTGGTAGAACCGCGCCATGGCAGCCCTGCGCAAACACCTCTTCGCCCGGATGACCGTCGATGAGTTCCTGTCCTGGGACCCCAAGGACCGGTCAGGCCGCCTCTGGCAGTTGATCGACGGAGACCCCGTGGCGATGGCCCCCGTCACCGACGCCCATGGCTCGATCCAGAGCGAGATCGCCCGCCTTCACGGAAACCACCTGGCGGAACGGAATTCGGCCTGCCGCGTCGTGACCACTCCCGGCGTGATCCCCCGCATCCGTGCCAGCCACAATTTCCGCATCCCCGACCTCGGCGTCACCTGCGCGCCGCCGTCGCGGGAAACCAACCTCCCCGACCCGGTCCTGCTGATCGAAATCCTGTCGCCCTCGAACGAGAACGAGACCCGGGCGAATATCTGGACCTACACGACCATCCCATCGGTCCGGGAAATCCTCGCCGTGCGCTCCACCCGCCTGGAAGCCGAACAGCTGCGCCGGCGCGACGATGGCTCCTGGCCCGAGGAACCGGACATCCTGGCGCGCGATGCCACCCTGACGCTGGACAGCATCGACTTCACGACACCCCTCAAGGCGTTCTACAGGACAACGGAACTCGGCTGACCCAGCCGCCATTTCCGGAGGAACCGCCATGACCACCCCGCCGAACTACGAAATCTTTGCCATCCGCTATGCCAAGCAGGACCTCCGGGCCGAAGGGCATCTGTTCCTGGGCGGCGATCACAACAAGATGCTGCCTGGCCTCGATTTCTTCACCTATGTGATCCGCGGCGGCGGGCGCACCTGGGTCATCGACACCGGCTTCACGCCCGAGGGCGCGGCGAAGATGGGCCGCAAATACGACTACCTGATCCGCCCCTGCGACGCGCTGGCCAAGCTCGGCATCGACGCCGCGACGGCCACCGACGTCATCCTGACCCACGCGCATTTCGATCATGTCGGCACGCTGGATGACTACCCGAACGCGAAATTCCACATTCAGGATCAGGAGATGATCCACGTCACCGGCCGCGACATGTCGCACCCCCGGTTCCGCGCCGCCTACAACCCCGACGACGTGAAGAACCTGATCGACCTGATCTACGCCGACCGCATGATGTTCCATGATGGCGACGTGACCCTGGCGCCGGGGCTGGAGTTCATCCTGATCGGCGGCCACGCCCGCGGGCAGGCGATCCTGCGGGTCCATACGGAACGCGGCTGGGTCATCCTCGCGTCCGACGCCGTGCATCTGTTCGAGGAAACCGACGAGGAACGCCCCTTCGTCATTTTCTACGACCTGTTCGGGATGATCGAGGGCTATCGCCGCATCAACGCCATGGCTGGTCACCGGGATCTGATCGTGCCGGGGCACGATGCTCGGGTCACGCGGGCCTATCCGGCCGCGGGGCCGGGGATGGAGGGGTTGATCCTGAAGCTGCACGTCCCGCCGACCTGGGGGTGAGGTGGGGAGAGGCCCGGCGACCGACGGCAAGGGCCATGCCGCATTGGCTACGGCGGACGAAAATGGCTATCTTGCCTCGGTGATCAGGCTTCCCGGAGATCGATCAGACGACCGGCACCCTCGACATCGTACGGAGTCAACTCGCGGCGCAGGAAGCCGAGCTTCGGCGTCGCGGGGTGCGGCGCTTGGTGGTGTTCGGGTCGGGCGCGCGCGGTGAGGACCGCGCCGATAGCGATGTCGACATCGCCGTGGAGATCGAGGACGGCCATGCCTTCTCCCTGATCCGCATGGAAGCGGCTCGGCTTCTGCTGGAGGACACGCTGCACCGTCCGGTAGACTTCGGTGAGATCGTCAGCTTCCGTCCACGGGTCCGGGAGGCGTTTGAGCGTGACAGGATCCTGATCTTCTGACGTTACACTCCGGCGCGGAATGGGTTCAGGACATAGTTGCAGCGATTGCGGATATTCGTGCGGATACGTTCGAGATGGATTTCACGACGTTCGCAGCGAAACCGACGATCGTTCGATCGGTGCTGTACTCGATAGCGGTCATAGGCAAGGCCGCAAAGAACATCAGTCCGAATTGCAAGTCCGACTATCCTGACATGCCCTCGCGCGCCATTGCGAGCATCAGCGACAGGATCGTCCATGAGTATTTCCGAACCAATATGCGACGCATCTGAGACGTCGAGATCAATGATCTTGACGCATAGGAAAGTTGGTTGAGGCATCCGCCGCTCGGCCTGCCAGCCCCGGATTGAACTGTGATTTCGTGGCTGTCTTTCGTGCGTGGTGCCGGAATTGAGAGGAATTTTATCTGTTGACTTGGACACCGCCGTCCCCCGCTGCATAACTCAAGAATTTCGCAGCAGGACATTGTCACGACGATGTCGGATGAGTTCTTGATATGCAATTTGAATCGGCGGTGCAGTTATGATACTTTACCGTAACGCATTCCCGTCTCGGAAACGGCCTGCCGGATACCCCCCGCGCCGCCCGTGCGTTCAAGATTTTCTACCCATCCCACCCATACTGGCTGTAGCCGTGCGTCGGGTCGAATGTCCGGAACCGACCCATCATGGACATTGGCGGGCCTCGGGCCGACCGGCTGGGGCAATGCTAAAACGCGCAGTGGGGTCGGCTCTCGCACCGGCGCGTGTCCCCAAGCCACTGTTTGAGTCAGACCGGCGGCGAGCTGCGACGGCCTGCGCCTCGGGTGGCGTCCATTTTGTTGTCACACGGGCAAGTCATGTCAAATGCGCTGGGGCTTTGGCATTTTATCTGAAATTCCGTCTGAGTATTTTCCGATTCTTCACTGCCGACTTGGTGTGGCGCTGTTTGCTGAGCGTGGCCCTCCCGAAGTGGGGGGCACAAAAAAAGGAGCAATACTTTGACAAAAAATCCGGTCACTGATGGTACTCACGAAGATCACGTGCGAGCTGGCCAGCAAAGCCACAAGAATGCGCCAGCGGCTTCCCCTTCTAAAGATGGGCAGCACGAGCCGCACAGCGGCAGTCAGGGTGGCACGCATGAACAGCATGTGAAGGCCGGCGAACAGAGCCATAAGAAAACGCCGGCGGCCTCTGACAAGATGGATGTCGGGCCCGCTCCCCACCCCGGCGGCCAAGGCGGCACGCACGAGCAGCACGTCAAAGCTGGCGCGCAGAGCCACAAAAACACCTGAGGCTCGTTTTCCGGCGAGAGATCGCGACGAGATATCCGCCCGGCGGAGCGTGCAAGCGCCCCGCCGGTACGACTCGAAGCGCTCATCTCCATGTTCCTAAGGGGCATGAAGGCTGTTCGTTTCTGGAGAATCGATCTTCCGAACACGCGCCGGTAGCTTGCGCGTAACTAACCTGCCGGTCACATCAACTAGCCGAAGCAGCGAGACTTTTGCCGATAGCGGACCGACATTTGTTGGACACACGACGCCGCCACAAAAAAGAAGGACAGGTCCTCACGAATCCCCTCATTTTCCCTGGTAGCCCATAGCCGCGATTCGCCGCCGTTGCGTAGGACCATCCCGTCATCCTCAACCGGACGGGATCCATGGCCGAGACGGACCGCACCAGCACTCGGATAGCCACCGTCCGCGACTTCCTCG
>CAMCDA010000241.1 GCA_945873195.1 Asaia bogorensis | reverse complement strand
AAGATCGAGATCACTCTGTCGCGTAAATTCGGATGGGAGTGGAAGAACGCCAAAAGTGCTTCGTCGCTGAGGCTCGCCGTCGCCATGGGTCCGATTCCCTTATCGAGGAGGCGTCAAAGTACTCCCCACAACGTTGAATCGCACCCGAGTGCCACTGGCGTTGCAATTCCGGGCGAGATATCTTTATCATATCCCATCACGGCGGAGCGATTTTCATGACTCATGTCACGATCGGCCGGTGGGGCAGGAACCTCGCGCTGCGGGTGCCCAACGACATCGCGACGGAGATCGGCCTGCATGAGGGCGATCGGGTCGAGATTGAGACCGAGGCCGGCGTGATTACCATCAGGCGTGCGGAGCCACGCTATACGCTCGATGACCTGTTCGCGGGACGTCCCGCGGCCGAATGGCGCGCGTTGTATGCCGGCGCCTATGACTGGGGGCCGGATGTCGGCCGCGAGGTCGTCGAGGAATGACGGCCGAGGACTACGTCCCCGAGGCCGGCGACCTTATCTGGACGGAGTTCGACCCTGTCCGTGGGCGGGAGCAATCCGGCCGGCGGCCCGCTTTGGTTGTCTCCGCCGCCGCCTTCGCTCGGCTGACCGGCCTGGCGGTGGTGTGTCCGATCACAAGCCGCGTGCGGCCGTTCCCGACCAGCGTGGTCCTGCCGCCTGACATGCCGGTCCAGGGCGAGGTCCTTCTTTCGCATATCCGCAGCATCGACACGCTCGCGCGACCTGTCCTGTATGCGGGGGGACGGATCGCGCCATCCCTGGCGGCCGAGGTGCGGGCCAAACTTGCGGCCTTCATCACCATTTGACCCCGCGCGCCCCAGCCCTCCAAACTGCCCCCAACACCTACTCGGGAGAAAACGCCACCATGTGGCCCATCCGTTCCGCGCTGTTCGTCCCCGCCCATCGCCGCGACTGGGTCGGCAAGGCCATCCGGGTCAATCCAGGCGCCGCCGTGCTCGATATCGAGGACTCGGTCCCGCCCCAGTTCAAGCCCCAGGCCATGGAGTACCTGAAAAGCGAGATCGCCGAACTCAAGGCCGCGGGCGTCGGCGCCTTCGTGCGCGTCCAGCCGCTGTATGACGGCACCGCGGCCGAAGTCGCGGCCGCGGTCTGCGACGGGCTGACCGCGATCGTCATGCCCAAGGTCGCCTCCCCGGACGAAATCCGGACCATGGCCGACATGCTCAGCTATTACGAGGGCAAGGCCGGGGTCGAACATGGCGCCGTCGGCATCCTGCCGCTGCCGGAAACGGCCGAGGGCATGCATTGCGCCCGTGACCTGGCGAAAGCCTCCACCCGCGTGCGCGGCATCCATGGCGCGCTGTCCGGCCCGGTGTCCGGCGACTTCGCCCGCGCCTTCGGCTTCCGCGCGACCTCGGACGGGATCGAGCAGTTGTTCCTCGCCTCCAAGCTCGTGCTGGACAGCAGGGCGGGCGGGGCGATGTATCCGCTGGCGGGGATTTTCGGCACCTCGCAGGACGATCTGCCGGCGGTGGAGCGCCTGATCCGGCGCGCCCGTGACCTGGGCTATACCGGCGTCGCGGTCATGCACCCGACCCATGTCGCCATCGCCAACGAAGTCTTCCGCCCCACGGCCGAGGAAGTCGCCTATTTCGAGGGCCTGCTGAAAGTATTCGAGGACGCGGAGAAAGCCGGCCTCGGCGCCGTCAGCTACCAGGGCGCGATGGTCGACTACGCGATGCTGCCCTTGGCCAAGGAAGTATTGGCGGAGGCCCGTCGTCACAAATCATGACACGCGACCGCCGTCGGGCATCACAACGGGGGGCCGCCGCATGAAACCCGCATCCCCGTTCGGCCTGATGGCGACGCGCCGCTTCGGTCCGCTGGTCGTGGCGCAGGCCTGCGGCGCGCTGAACGACAACCTGGTCAAGAACGCCATGGTCGTCCTGGCGCTCTTCACCCTCGGCGTCGGCGGCACCGGCCTGTCCGCCGCCGCCGGCGCCCTGTTCATCGCGCCCTACATCCTGTTCTCGGCCACCGCGGGGAAACTCGCGGATCGGCTCTCGAAACCCCGCCTGATCGTCATCTACAAGCTGGCCGAGGTCGCGTTGATGGCCGCCGCCGCGCTCGCCTTCCTATCGGAAAGCGTGCCCGCGTTGCTGCTGGTCCTGTTCGGCCTCGGCCTGCAAGCCGCGCTGTTCGGCCCGGTCAAGTACGGCATCCTGCCGGAGTTACTGGACGGCAATGAACTCGTGGCCGGCAACGGCGCGATCGAGGCCACGACCTTCCTCTCCATCGTCTGCGGCACGGTGTTGGGCGGCGCGCTGATCCTGCTCGACCACGGCACGCTGGCGGTGGGCGTGGTGGGGCTGGCGCTGTCGCTGCTGGGGCTGCTCGCCGCGCTGCGCATCCCCGCCCAACCGCCCGCCGACGCCAGCCTGCGCGTGGACTGGAACCTGTTCGCCGAGACCGCGCGCGTCCTCCGCACCGCCCGCGGCATCCGCCCGATCTGGCTCTCCCTGCTCGGCGTGTCGTGGTTCTGGACGATGGGCGCGACGCTGATGACCGAGTTCCCGATCATCGCCCGCGACACGCTGGGCTCGGACGGAACGGTGCTGACGCTGCTGCTGACGGTGTTTGCGGTGGGCGTCGGCGTGGGCTCGATCGGCTGCGCCTATCTGCTGCGCGGCGCCGTATCGTCCCGCCTGGTGCCCTGGGCGGCACTCGGGATTTCAGTGTTCTGCGCCGATTTCGCCGTGGCGGGATGGAGTGCCGCGTCCGACGGCGGCCTGGCCTCGGCCTGGGCCGTGGCGACGACCTGGCATGGCTGGCGGATGATGGTCGATCTGTTCCTGCTGGCGGTGTGCGGCGGCGCGTTCTCGGTGCCGCTCTACGCGATCATGCAGCACGCGGCGGGTTCGGCCGAACGGTCGCGGATGGTCGGAGCCAACAACGTGATGAACGCCCTGTTCATGGTGGGCGGCGCCGCGGCGGCGGCCGGTCTGGCGGCGGCCGGCCTGGACGCGCCGGCGGTGCTGCTGGTCGCGGCCGTCGCCAACCTGGGCGTTTCAGTGTGGATCTGGCGCGTTCTGGGCGGGCTGGGCAACACCAGGGCGTAACGGGTGGGAGACCGCGGTCCCCCACCCAAGCAGCGCCTTACCGAACCACGGCAATCTGTTCCCGCCGCAGCTGCACCGTCAGCTCGTCCAAGGACTTCCCAACGCGGACCAGCAGCTCATCAATCTCCTCCCGCGTGATGATCAACGGCGGGCTGAAGCACAGCGTGTCATTCACCGACGCTCGGCCGATCACGCCATTCTCCTCCAGGATCTTGGTCAGCCGAGGCCCGACCTTCGCCTTGGGATCGAAATTCGTGCGCGTCGCCTTGTCCGCCACCAACTCCATCGCCGCGATCAGGCCCACGCCGCGCACTTCGCCCACCAGGGGATGATCCGTGAACAGCCGCCGCAGTTCCGCTTGCAGATGCGGCCCGACCGAGGCGATGTGCCCGCCCATGTCGGTTTCGTCGTAGATCTTCAGCGTCTCGATCGCGACGGCGGCCGGCACCGGGTGACCGGAGTAGGTGAAGCCGTGGCCGAACGTTCCGATCTCATTGCTTTCCTTGGCCAGCGCCTGGAACACGCGGTCGTTCACCAGGCAGGCGCTGATCGGCATATACGACGCGGACAGCGCCTTGGCGCAGGTCAGGATATCGGGCTGGATGTCCAGGGTCTGGCTGCCCCAGTAGTTGCCGGTGCGCCAGAAGCCGCAGATCACCTCATCCACCACCAGCAGCACGTCATACTTGCGAAGCACCGCCTGGATCTTCGGGAAATACCCCTTGGGCGGAACGATCACGCCGCCCGCGCCCATGATCGGTTCGGCCCACATCGCCGCGACCGTGTCCGGCCCTTCCGCCAGGATCAGCTTTTCCAGTTCATCGGCGCAACGCGTGGCGAAATCATCCTCCGATTCCCCCGGCAGGCCCGCGTGGTAGAAATGCGGCGTCATCGTATGGACAAAGCCGGGCAGGGGCACGTCAAAGCTGCGATGATTGGCCGGCAGCCCGGTCAGCGAGGCCGAACCAATCGTGATTCCGTGATAGCCCTTGATGCGGCCGATGATCTTCTTTTTCTTCGGGCGGCCGAGCGCGTTGTTCATGTACCAGATCATCTTGATGGCGGAATCATTCGCCTCGGATCCGGAATTGGCGAAGAACACCTTGCTCATGGGCACGGGGGCGCGTTCGATCAGCATTTCCGCCAGATCGATGGCCGGTTCGTGCGACTTGGCGGTGAACGCGTGATAGAATGGCAGCTTCCGCATCTGCGTGACCGCCGCCTGCACCAGGCGTTCGTTGTCAAAGCCGAGCGAGGCGCACCAGAGGCCGGCGACGCTTTCGATGTATTCCTTGCCGGCGTCGTCCCACACGCGGACACCCTTGCCGCGGGCGATGACGGTGGGCCCGACCTCCTGATGGGTTTTCAGGTCGGTGTAGGGGTGCAGCACGTTCGCGATGTCACGGGCGGCGGCGGAATTGGCGCCGAAGGGCGGCGGGGGTGCCATGATGGGGCCTCCTGAGGGGGCTGCTGTGTGAACCCCCACCATAGCCGCCGCCGGGGTGGATCGGAACCGCTTTGTGGGGGAGGTCGCCGCGCTTGCGCCCGCCGGGGGGCGGCGGGCGCGTTGGTTGCGCGGTTGTCACGCTGGATTTCCCCCTGTTCCTGCCCCACATTGGCGGGGAGGGTGGAACAACCGCATGGCGACGACAAAGCGCATCGAGTACCAGCCAGGGAAGCCCATCCGGGTCTTCCTCGCGTCCCCCGGCGATGTGCCGGCGGAGCGGGCGTTTGTCCGTGATCACCTGCGCGAGGTTCTGCCGAACACCATCCGGAGCCTGACCGGCGGCGAGGTTGCGTTCGATGTCGTCAGTTGGGACGACAAGCACGCCCCGCTGACGATGCCCGCCCACCTGACGCCGCAGGAAGCGGTGATCCAGTTCAAGGGCGCGCCCCGCGATTGCGATATTGTCATCGTGATCGTCGCCAGCCGCCTCGGCACGCATCTGTCGCTGGACACGCTCCGGAAGCCGGACGGGACCGCCTATCAGTCCGGGACCGAGTGGGAATTCCTCGACGCCTGGACCGCTGATCCACAACCGCTGATCTTTGTCTTTCGCCGCACGGATTTGCCGGATATCAAGGCGAATGATCGCGACCGACGGGAAAAGAACCGTCAACTCGATCTGGTCGAGGCATTCTTCGCGACGTTCACGAACCCCGACGGTTCCGCGCGCGGCGGCTACCAGACCTATGACGGCATCGAGGCCTTCAAGACGAAGTTCCGCACTGCCATGGAAACGATCATCCTGCGCAGCCAGGAACCGTCCAAGCCACAACCCGCCCAGGCATCCGCCCCCATCCCTCTGCCAGACCTCTGCTACGGCCGGGATACCGACATCGCCACCATCACCGCCGCCCTCACCCCAGGCGCCGCCGTCTTCGTCCATGGCCCGGGCGGCATCGGCAAGACCACCATCACCCAGCAGGCCGCCCACCACGACGCCGTGAAAGCCCGCTTCCTCGACCGTCGCTGGTTTGTCGAACTCGATACCGCCACCGACCGAGACACCTTCGACGCCCAGCTTCTGCTCGGCCTGCACCTTGAACCCACAGCCGGGTTCGCCGTCGCCGCCCACCGCCTGGGGCAGGCGCCCGCCTTGCTGGTGCTGGACAATCTCGAAACCCCCTGGGAAGCCGCCCCGCGCGAAATCGAGGCCCGCATCGGCCAACTCGCCGCCATCCCCGGCCTGACCCTGCTCGCCAGTTTCCGGGGGGATGAGCATGTGGGCGGCGCGCGCTGGTCCCCGCGCCATCCGGTCGCGCCTTTGTCCGACCCCGACGCGCGCGCTTTGTTCCTGGAAATCACCGGCGCCGCCAAATCCACCGACCCCGACCTGCCCGCCTTCCTGGGCGCGCTCGGCGGCGTCCCTTTGGCGATCTGCCTGACCGCCCGCCGAGCGGCGCGGCATCCGACGTTGGCGGGTCTGTGGGGGGAGTGGGGACGCCTCGGCCCCGAGGTTGCCAGCCTGACCACGGGAACCAGACACCGCCTGACCTCGGTGAAGCATTCGATCGCTTTGTCGCTGGGTTCCAGCCGCATGACACCGGACGCGCATCGCCTGTTTGCGATCCTGGGCCAATGCCCGGCCGGCCTCGCCCCGCAGGACCGTGAGGCCCTGCTCGGTGACACCGCGTTCGCCGCAGGGGAAGCGCTGTGCGGCACCGGCCTCGCGCATCTGCGCGCCGACGAGCGCCTGGATCTGCTGCCCCCGGTGCGCGATCACGCCCGCCGCGCCCATCCACCGACAGATGACGATGCCTCCGGCTGGTGCCGGCATTTCCTGGATCGCGCCTGCATCGAGGGCGAAAAGATCCTGCGCGACGGCGGGGCCGAGGCCCTGGCTGCCCTGACGCCGGAGGTCGCGAATATCGACGCTACCCTGCGCGCCGCCCCCGGCCTGGGGCTGCGGCGGCTGGCCGTGGCGGCACTGAATGGCGTTTCTCGCCTGCTCTCGGCCAGCGGCGCCGGCAGTCCCGCCGCGCTGTCGGTCCTGGCCGATGCCTGCCGTGCCGACGACGACCGCGAAAGCGAGGCCGAGTGCCTTTACCGATACGGTTCTGTTACGTATAACCGCTCTGATCATGATACAGCAAGTCTCGCGCAGCAGGCGGCGGCGGTGCTCTATCACGACCTCGAAATGCCGCGAGACGAAGCGTACTGCATCTACAGCCTGGGCGACATCGCGCTCGACCGCTCGGACCACGAAGGGGCGCGTGCGCGGTATGAGGAAGCCTTGCCGCTGTACCGGCGCGTGGGTGATGTGCTGGGAGAGGCGTACTGCATCTACAGCCTGGGCGACATCGCGCTCGACCGCTCGGACCACGAAGGGGCGGGTGCGCGGTATGAGGAAGCCTTGCCGCTGTTCCGGCGCGTGGGTGATGTGCTGGGAGAGGCGAACTGCATCAAAGGTCTGGGCGACATCGCACTCCGCCGCTCGGACCACGAAGGGGCGGGTGCGCGGTATGAGGAAGCCTTGCCGCTGTACCGGCGCGTGGGTGATGTGCTGGGAGAGGCGAACTGCATCAAAAGCCTGGGCGACATCGCGCTCCGCCGCTCGGACCACGAAGGGGCGGGTGCGCGGTATGAGGAAGCCTTGCCGCTGTTCCGGCGCGTGGGTGATGTGGTGGGAGAGGCGAACTGCCTGCTCGGCCAGGGACGCGTGGCGGCGTGGCTTGGGGACAAGGCAAGCGCGCGATCCCAGGCCGAGGCGGGGCTCGCGCTGTATCAGCGCATGCACCGTCTCGACAACATCGCCATCGCGCACGAGGACCTCGCCGCGGTGACCGAGGGCGCCGAACGGGCCGCCCATGTCGCGGCGGCGGTGGCGGCGTGGCGAGAGATGGGGTTAGAAGATCAGGCGGCCCGCGTCGAACGCCGCTTCGGATAATTGGCCGGGTGGTCGCGGCAGACGCCCGGTTCCTCTCCCCCATCCCCGCCAAACCGCCCCTCATCGTCTGAAGCGCCCGCTGCTTCCCCCGGGGCACGGTCCCAAACGCCTGACTCCCTGGCGGTGGCCGGGTCAGGCCCGGCCACGACG
>CAMCDA010000240.1 GCA_945873195.1 Asaia bogorensis | reverse complement strand
TTCTTGTCTGCGTCTCGTCTCCGCCATCCTCGCGGAATGCGATGAGGACTGGATGAGCGGCAAGGTCTATCTCACCATGGACGCTTGAGCGATTGAACCGAAGGAAACGCCTCGCGGGAATTTACAGAACAGGGGTTGCTCTGCCGATGTTGACGGGGACCGTCGTGTATGGTTCGGTTGTTGTAGCCTTGTGGGTCGTGTGTGGCCGCCCCCAGAGCGCGGAAACCGATGTAATGGAGGCCTTTCGGTTGGTCGTGGTCTCACGGTTCTCGAAGAATAGCCCCTCCGTCGGATGTTGACGATGGTATTTTCGCGATTCTTTCATTCGATATACCTAATTTACCTCCCTAAATGTGAATGGAGCTTACTGGCTGTCCTTGCACAAGGCGACACACATCCGTCGAAACGATACGCTCTTCACGAACATTGGAAAGCCTCTCTCGTGAGGAAAGCACATATCAATGCGCGCTACTCTCGATAACCATCCAACAAACCACGGTCATTCCGGACCGAGAAGAGAAACACCGACATGACCTTACCGTTCGTTGCCGTTGTCATCGTTCATTGGAAGGATATCGAGGCAACACGCGCGTGTCTACGATCGCTCAAGGCCACGCGGTATGCCAATCTCTCCATAATCCTCGTCGACAACGGCTCCGGCAATCAGATCAGTGCGCTCGGCCTTGAACCGGGTGACTGTACTCTGCTCTCCAATCCCACCAATCTGGGCTTTACTGGAGGCGTCAACACCGGGATAAAATTCGCGGTAGCGAAGGATTTTGACTATGTCTGGCTCCTGAACACCGACGCGACGGTTGGGCCTGACGTTCTGGGCCGGTTGGTCGATATAGCCGAACGCGACAGCCGCATCGGCCTCGTCAGTCCAATCTTTCATAACCCCGATCATCCAGATCAGGCCGAATTCCGTTTGGCGCGCTTCGACACGCGATCCCGCACGACGGCACAGACCGCCGATCCGATCGTCGCCGAAGACTGGAGGGCGCATTACGACACCACTCTTATAGCGATCGGCACGGCTCTACTAATCCGGCGGGCGGTTCTGGACGCGATTGGCGTCCTGGATGATCAATTCTACGCGTATGTTGAAGACGTGGACTACAGCCTCCGGGCCGCCGCCGCCGGATTTCGGGTGGTCACTGCTCCCGATATCGTCGTGTATCACGCCTTCAAGCGGCCAATTGACGACCCTGGCGGAGTCCCTCCCTATCTCCACTATCTGATCACCCGCAACTACCCACTACTGTGGCGAAAGCTGGCTGGATCGACCTTTTTCGACCGCTCCACCATCTGGTTCCTGCGAGAGCGACTGGTGCAACTTGACCAGATGAAGCTGCATCCCAGGGCGGCCAATGCCTTGCTGGCAGGCCTGTGGGACGGCTTCATCGGTCATGGCGGTCCCTATGAGGCGGCCCGCCGCATGCCATGGCCCTTACGATCCTTGCTGATGCGATATCCGGGCGGAGTGGTTTGGTTGATCGATCAGATATCTCGCCCCGGTCGTTGATTCGCTACCGCTTCCAGGTGGTTGCGACCGGCGGGGCGGACAAGCCTGTCGTGACGTGCCGGTCGTGGTGTAGATGCTGAACAGCTATTCCGGCTGGGCGGCGGCGGGCATCGGCTTCACCATCGGCAATCTGGCGCTGATCATCACCGGGTCGCTGGTGGTCGCGGCGGCGCGCAGCGCGACCGGACGGTGCAGACCGGCGATGTGGACGACGCCGCGTTCATCATGAAGAATGCGTCCAATGTGATCATCGTGCCGGGCTATGGCATGGCGGTCGTGCAGGGGATGGGGCACTGATCGGGTAGGGTCTGACGTCCCCAACTCCTTTGAATTCAATTTGATCCCCAGTTCCGTCAGGATGGGGATCCTGGTATCACAATCGGGTTACCGATCTCCATGAACGACCGGCATACTGGTCCGTCGCATCGGCCCGGCCGCGTCCCGATTTGCGCCATAGTCCCTCCGACATCACGTCCCGTGCTTTTGCTCACGCGGTGAGTTGCCCGTCATCGTTTGAGCAACGGCCCCTGGTTCGATCGCCCCCGGTTGCCAGCGCCTAGCGCGGCCAGTTCACCCGAGGCTCCGCCCGTGCCTGCCGCAGCGGCGGAGATTCGGCGCGTCGTGCCGGGCGGGCGTGGGACGGCGGTGGCGGACGATCATCGATGTCCGGTTCGGATGGCTGATCCTCGGGCAGGTCATAGGCCGCGGGCGGGATCGGCGGTCGGGTCGCTGTCGGTTCCGCCGCCCGTCGGTCGACCGGACGGGGCGCGTAGATGTCCTCGAAATCCGCCTCCCGCGAAGCAGCGGGCAATCTCAACGCCAAATGCCTGATTTCGTTTTGGATTTCGTCAAGCCGAGCCTCGATGATTTCTAGTCGCGATTTCACGCCGATGACGCTGAAGGGCATGAACAGGAACGCGAGGGCGTACAGCAGGGCGGGCAACAGCAGCACCAGCGGCAGCCACCAGGGAACCCAGTCGGGCAGGACGAATGGCATGGTCATGCCTGCCGTATAGCACATCTGACCGGGGGGGGTGGGTGGATTTCCCGCCCATCTCGTGCGAAGCCTGGGACCATGCTGCTTTTGATACCCGGCCCCGTCACCACGCGCCCGGAGGTTCGGGCCGCCATGGCCCAGGACCTCGCGCCCTGGGACAACGAGTTTCGTGCCTTCCTGACCCGTTTGCTGGCGCGTGTGCTGCGTGCCGCCCACGGCTCCCCTGGCACGCATACCGCCCTGCCGCTGCAAGGCTGCGGTCATTTCATTACCGAGGCCGCGGTCCGTTCCCTGCTCCCGCCTGGTGGGCGGCTGCTGGTGGCCGATACCGGGGCCTATGCCCAGCGCATGGTCCGGCTGGCCCGCGAAGCCGGCCGCGATCCGGTCGTGCTGCCCGTCGACCGTGGCCGCCCGACCGATCCCCAGGCGGTGGCCGCCGCGCTCGCCGCCGACCCCACGATCAGCCATGTCGGCGTGATCTATTCGGAAACCGGCAGCGGGGTGATCCATGATGCCCTCGCGATCGGCCCCGTGGTCCGCGCCGCCGGCCGGCGGATGATCGTGGATGCCGTCTCGGCCTTCGGCGCCCTGCCGCTTGATCTTTCCGCCCACCCCGAAATCGACGCCGCGCTGTTCACCTCCAACAAATGCATCGAGGCCCTGCCTGGCATCGGCTTCGCGGTGGCGCGGATCGACGCGTTGGAGGCGAACGCCGGCCAGGCGGGAAGCTGGTCGTTCGACCTGCACGATGTCCATGCACGGTCCGAGGGCGGCAGCTTCCGCTTCACACCGCCCGCGCAGGTGTTGGCCGCCTTCGACCGCGCGATGGATTTCTGGGAGGAGGAGGGCCGGGAGGCCCGCCTCGCCCGCTACAACGCCAACATGCGCGTGTTCTACGACGGGATGGTCGGGCTGGGCCTGACTCCGCTTCTGGCGCGTGACGCCCAAGGGCCTATCATCGTCAACATCCATGCCCCGACCGATCCGGCCTGGGACCTGCAACGCTTCGTCGATGCCCTGAAACGGCGCGGCGTGCTGATCAGCAATTTCTACAATACGCCGACCCCAACGTTCCGCGTGGGTTGCATCGGCGCGATCACCCCCGATGACATGCGGGGCGCGGTCGCGGCGATGGACGCGGCGCTCGGGGAAATCGGCATCACCCAACGGGAGAATGTCCGCGATGAAGTCCGATCTTGAGATTGCTCGTGAAGCCAAGATGCGCCCGATCGGAGAGATCGCGGCGCGCCTGAACATCCCCGAGGATGCGCTGGAATCCTATGGCCGGCACAAGGCCAAGATCAGCCTGGATTTCGTTGCCAGCCTGAAGGACCGCCCCGACGGCGCCCTGGTATTGGTGACCGGCATCAACCCAACGCCGGCCGGAGAGGGCAAGACGACCACGACCGTCGGCCTGGGCGACGCGCTCAACCGCATCGGCAAGCGCGCCGCCATCTGCCTGCGCGAGCCCTCGCTCGGCCCCAGCTTCGGCATGAAGGGTGGCGCGGCCGGCGGCGGCTATGCCCAGGTCGTGCCGATGGACCAGATCAACCTGCATTTCACCGGTGACTTCCACGCGATCACGTCCGCCAACAACCTGCTCGCGGCGATGATCGACAACTCCATCTACTGGGGCAATCCGCTCGGCATTGACGAAAGGCGCATCTCTTGGCGCCGCTGCCTGGACATGAACGACCGCGCGCTCCGCTCCATCGTCGGCAGCCTGGGCGGCGTGGCCAACGGCTTCCCGCGTGAGGATGGGTTCGACATCACCGTGGCGTCGGAGGTGATGGCGGTGTTCTGCCTCGCCAACGACCTGGCCGACCTGCAGACGCGCCTTGGCAAGATGATCGTCGCCCAGACCCGCGACGGCAAGAACATCACGGCGGCCGATGTAAAGGCCGATGGCGCGATGTCCGTCCTGCTCAAGGACGCCGTCGCCCCCAATCTGGTGCAGACGCTGGAGGGTTCGCCCGCCTTCGTGCATGGCGGCCCCTTCGCCAATATCGCGCATGGTTGCAACTCCGTGATGGCGACGCGGCTGGGCATGAAACTGTCCGATGTCGTGGTGACGGAAGCAGGCTTCGGCGCTGATCTGGGCGGAGAGAAGTTCCTCGACATCAAGTGTCGGGCCGCGGGGCTGAAGCCGAGCTGCGCGGTGGTGGTGGCGACGGTTCGGGCGTTGAAGATGCATGGGGGCGTGGCCCGCAATGCGTTGGGGCCTGAGAACGTGGAAGCCGTGAAGCGCGGCATCGCCAACCTGCAGCGCCATGTGGAGAACCTGCGGAAGTTCGGCCTGCCGGTCGTTGTCGCGGTCAATCATTTCACCTCGGACACGGATGCCGAATTCGGCGCGATCCGCGACGCGATGGCGGCGATGGGGGTGGAGGCGATTTCCTGCACCCATTGGGCACATGGCGGCGCGGGGGCCGAGGCTTTGGCGCATGCCGTGATGAAGCGGATCGATGGTGGAGAGGCCGACTACAAGCCGCTCTATGCGTCCGAGCTGTCGCTGACGGACAAGATCCGCTCGATCGCGAAGGAGATCTATCGCGCGTCAGATATCTCGGTGCCCGACGCGGTGGCGCGTCGGTTGAAAAGCTTCGAGGACGCGGGGTTCCGCGATGTGCCTGTCTGTATCGCCAAGACGCAATACAGCTTCACGTCCGACCCGACCGTGATGGGGGCGCCGTCGGGGCATATCATTCCGGTGCGGGAGGTGCGGCTTTCCGCCGGCGCGGGATTCGTGGTGGCGATCTGTGGGGACATCATGACGATGCCCGGCCTGCCGCGCGTACCAGCCGCGGAATCAATCTATCTGCGGGAAGATATGGAGATCGAAGGGCTGTTCTGATCCGGAACCGGAGCGCTTCCCTCCGCGGCATGGATGGGCTTGACCCATCCATCGCCAGGGACGCCGGCGATGGTTTCTTGCGCGTTTCCCTATCACCGCATGCGTGGCGATGGGCGGGTCAAGCCCACCCATGACGCGAGGGCATAGGGAATTGCCCCGCCACGGCCTCGTCAGACATTGACGCCAACGCCCCCTTGTTTCAGCTTCGCCGCGATCAAGGGGGAGACCTTTCCACATGGCATCCGACTATACCGTTGGCGATCTCGTCGCCGAATTCCTCGCCGCCTGCGGTGTCACAACCGTGTTCGGCATCGCATCGGTCCATAACATTCCGATGCTCGACGCGATCGGCCGGCGCAACGCCATCCGCTTCATGATGGCGCGCGGTGAACTCGGCGGCGCGCATATGGCCGACGGCTATGCCCGGGTGAACGGCGGATTGGGCGTCATCTTCTCCTCCACCGGCCCCGGCGCGGCGAACGCCATCGGCGGGTTGATCGAGGCCCGGTTCGCCGGCTCCCCCGTCCTGCACATCACCGGCCAGACATCGACCAAGCACGCCGACCGCGAAATGGGCACCGTCCACGACGCCTTCGACCAGCTCGGCATGATGCGGTCCGTGTCCAAGTCCGCCTATCGCATCCGTTCGGCGCAGAACGCCATCGGCGTGCTGACCCGCGCCGCCGTCGATGCGCTGTCCGCCCCCATGGGCCCGGTCAGCATCGAGGTCCCGATCGACCTGCAGCGCGCGAAGATCGAACGTCCGGCCATCCTGGACAACTTCGTCCTGCCGCTGGAAGTGCCGCGCACGCCGACCGACGCGGAACTGGACGAACTCGCCGCCCGCGTGCTGGCCGCCAAGCGGCCGCTGCTGTGGTTGGGCAATGGTGCCAAGAACGCGGGGACGGCGGCGGCGAAGCTGCTCGACCTTGGTTTCGGCATGGTCACAAGCTGGAACGGCCGCGGCACGGTGCCCGAGGATCATCCGCTGAACCTCGGCGGCCTGACCGGCAACGGGCTGCCGATGGTGACGGATTTCTACAAGACGCTCGACCTGTGCCTGGTCGTGGGCTGCCGCCTGCGCGGGCATGAAACGGGTGACTTCGCCGTCCAGCCGCCCGACAACCTGATCCAGATCGACAGCGATCCCTTCGCCAACGGCCGCACCTACGAGAGCAAGTATTTCGTCTGCGGCGACTCCAAGGCGACGCTGGAAGGGCTGGTGAAGCGACTGGAAGGCAAGATGGCCGTCGCGCCTGGCTATACGAAGGAATTCGCCAACCTGAAGGTTGCCGCGCAGGCCGAGTTCATCGAGACGCTCGGCGCCTACGGCACGTTCTCCAAGCAGTTGCGCGACGTGATGCCGAAGGACGCGATCTGGGTGCGTGACATCACCCAGAACAACACGACCTGGGGCAACCGGGTCTTCCCGATCTACAACCCGAACCAGAACGTCTATCCGGTTGGCGCCGGCATCGGCCAGGGCCTGCAACTCGGCATCGGCGCCGCCGCGGCCGCCGCCACGGGCGACCGCAAGACGGTGGTCATGAGCGGCGACGGCGGCTTCTTCCTGAACGTCGGCGAACTTTGGACCGCCGTGCAGGAAAAGCTCGATATGTGCGTGATCGTGATGAACGACAACGGCTATGGCGTCATCAAGCGCATCCAGGACGCGACCCAGGGACGCCGCTTCTTCGCCGACCTGCAAAGCCCCGATATCGGCAAGCTCGCGGCACTGTCGGACATCCCGTTCTTCAAGGTCCAGCAGGCCGAGAAGTTCGGTGAAACCGTGGCCAAGGCGCTGGCGATCAAGGGCCTGACGATGGTGGAGGTCGACATGAACGCGGTCGGCGAATTCCCGCCCTACTTCCCGTTCAACCTGCTGCCGAAGAAGTAAGGGGCTCGCGGTTGGATATTGTGAGCCGACTGATTGGGTGGATACCAGAAAAGTGGCGTCCACCCATCCCTCCGTCACCACCGAGCGCCGAGCCGGGTGGCCAAGGTCGCAGCATTGCCATATGGGCGGCCCCGAAAGAGGGTGTGGATGACGGTCAGAACGCATCGATCGAGTTACACTTCAATCTGTGGCGTATGGGACATCGCGGACGGAGTGTAGAGAAGTCGCAGCCCTCATGACTCCCCTCATTTTTGATTCCCGCATTACTATGTCCATGCAGGCCGCGACTCTCCTGGACACCGCTTTTTGTATCAGGCTGGGTTACGTGACTCGGGGTGTGACCCGGTCAGCTGGCCCAGCTTCCCGTTGCAGGTGGCG
>CAMCDA010000239.1 GCA_945873195.1 Asaia bogorensis | reverse complement strand
AGCATCGGTCAGTTCGACGAAGGCATTGGCGAGTTCGATGCCGCAGACAAACAGCTCGAACCTCAGTGCCACGCGCGGGTCATCGGGGTCGCGGCGCGCGAGAGCGGCCTGTTCGGCGGGCCAATGGGTCAGGAACGTGGGGTGGGTTCGGCCGAGTTGCGGCTCGACCCGATCGAGCAGCAGGCGAAAGAACAGGTCTTCCCAGGTTTCGTTGTCCCGCAAAGCAACGCCGGCCGAGGCGGCGAGGGCGCCCGCGTCGCCGGCGGTGCCCAGGACGTCGGCGCCGGCGTGGCGGGTGAAGGCCTCGGCGACGGTCAGGCGTTCGATTTGGGAGAGGTCGGTCGTGATGCCCCGGCAGGTGACGACCGGGGGCAGGACGACGCGCATCAGGTCCGTGGTCTCGGCGATCAGGGTGTCCATGTCGGCGTGGGGACGATACCATTCCAGCATGGTGAACTCAGGGGCGTGCAGGGCGCTGCCTTCCTCGTTCCGCCAGACGCGGGCGAACTGGAAGATCGGGCCGGCGCCAGCGACGAGCAGCTTCTTCATGGCGAACTCGGGACTGGTGTGCAGCCAGAGCGGTTCGGCGGTGCCATCGGGGTAGGTGCGGCTTGTGGCGAAGGGGCGCAGATGCACTTCTTCCCCCGGCACGGGGACGGCGTAGGGAGTTTCGACTTCCAGATACCCCCGGGCTTCGAGGAAGGCGCGGGTGGCACGGGTCAGTTCGCCGCGCCGACGCAGAAAGGGCATGCGGCCGGCGAGGCTTTCGGGGTGCCACAAGGGGGATGGCGCGGATGCGGCCTCAGGCAAGGACCGCTGGGGTGTTGTCTGGCGCGGGCTTGCGGCGGCGCCTCGGAAGGCGTCGTAGAGTTCACTCAGTACCGATCGCACCGCCGGTTCGGCCATCGCCCTGTTCGGAAGATAGCGCAGCGCCCGAGTCCCGGGGGTGAACAGCCGGCCTGCCGGCGTGGGGGGCACCAGCCGGTCGCCCCAGGTGTTCAGCAGGGCATCATGCAGGGAGGCCAGCCCGAGATCGGTGTCGGTCAGGGTCAGTTCGGCCATCCCCGGCTCGATCGTTTGCCGCAGCCTGTCCTGATCCAGGGTCGGCAACGCGCGCATGAACCAGAGCCTTGGCGCAGTACCTCTCGTCCCGCCCTGTTCGGCGTGCAAGGCATTGAGGCCGCGGATGATCTCGATCCGCCAGACAGGCATCGAGGTATGCGCCGGCTGCCCGAGCAAGGTCTTGGCCGCGGACAGATCGGGCATGCGATCCGGCAGGAATGTCCGCAGAAAATGCTTCGCGGGATCGAGGCCGGCGTCGATGACATGGTTGAAGGAAACCAAGCGGATATTTTGCCGCCCGAACACCCCCGACCAGGCCCGGAGCGCATGACCCCAGTTGGTCGTCAGCGCGCCGGCGGGGTTGGCGAGCAGCGGCGCCAGGAAGGCCGGCAGTTCGGAATCCAGCCCATGGCGGATGGTTTCCTGCCACACCGACGGCAGGGCATCGGACCAGCGTCGGCCATGCAGGACAATGGTAAGGGGGGCGCCGCCGAGGGCGGAACGGAGGACGGCGATCCGGTCGGGGGGCAGACGGCTCAGGTCCTCGGCCGACAGCAGGACGACCGGGCAGCCGGGATCGGTGATCTCGGCGACATCGCGGGCCAGTTCGGCGTGCGAAGCGGTCCGGAGGCGGATCGGCAACCGGTGATGCCCGGGTTGCCCCGGCAAGGGACGCCAGATATCGGGATACAACACGCCCCGTTGCCGCAGCGCCGGGGCAAGGGCGGCGAAGATGCGTTGCAGATAGGTTGTGCCTGTCTTGTGCGCGCCGATATGCAGGATGAAGTGCGGAGTGACCATGGCAGGCCGACGTATCGCAGGAATGGTTCGTCAGAACCAGCGCGCCGGCCATCGCCGGGCGGGCCTCGGGGCGTGAATGCGACCTCGCCTGACCGGGTGCTGCGCGACGCGGAGGCCCTGCTGCGCGCGGGGCTGATCGCGCCGGACGCCCTGGCGGACACGCAAGCGGTGGCGGCGCGGTATGCGATCGCGCTGACGCCGGCGGTGCGGGCGCTGATCGAGCGAGCAGATGACCCGATCGGGCTGCAGTTCATCCCCGACGCCGCCGAACTGGTCACCGCGCCGCATGAAAGCGTGGACCCGATCGCGGATGACGCGCTGTCTCCGGTCAAGGGCGTGGTGCATCGCTATGCCGACCGGGCGCTGCTGAAGCCCCTGCTGATCTGCCCTGTCTATTGCCGGTTCTGCTTCCGGCGGGAGCATGTGGGGCCGGATGGGGGGCTGCTGACCGAGGCGGAACTGGACGCCGCCTATCGCTGGTTCGCCGATCATCCGTCGATCCGGGAGGTGATCCTGACCGGCGGCGATCCGCTGATGCTGTCGCCTCGGCGGCTGGGGGCGATCGTGGCGGCGCTGTCCGCGATCCCGCATGTGGAGACGATCCGTATTCACACCCGTGTTCCCGTGGCGGACCCGGAGCGGGTGAATGATGCCCTGGTCGCCGCGCTGGAGACGGATCGGTCGGTCTGGGTTGTGGTGCATGCCAACCATGCGCGGGAGTTCTCGGCGGAGGCCCGGGCGGCGCTGCGGCGGGTTCAGGCTCTGGGAGTCCCCGTGCTGGGGCAGTCGGTGCTGCTGCGGGGAGTGAATGACTCGGCCGAGGCGCTGGAGGCGCTGTTCCGCGCGATGATCGCGGCGCGGGTGAAGCCGTATTACCTGCACCAATTGGACGCGGCGCCGGGGACGGCGCGGTTCCATGTGCCGATCGAGGAAGGCCGGCGGTTGCTGGCGGCCCTGCGGGGCCGGGTCACGGGGTTGGCGTGGCCGACCTATGTGCTCGATATCCCGGGCGGTCATGGGAAGGTCCCGATCGGGCCGGATTATCTGGAGACGGATGGCGGCGTGCGGGACCCTGGCGGGGTTCGGCGGGGGCTTTGACGGGGGGCGGGATGGGGGTTTCGACGGGGGGTGTGGGAAAGGTTCTCCCCTCCCCTTGAGGGAGGGGTCGGGGGAGGGGTCGATCCGCGACGGCCGAGGGTCATGGTATGGACTGTGCCGCGATCACCGCTCCGCCTGGCCCCGGTCCGCTTCGCGGCCCAAGCCCTCAAGGGGAGGGGGCATCGCCGCACGGACTGGGGCGTGCCTACCCCTCACCCCAGCCCTCTCCCGCAAGGGGAGAGGGGGCGGGGCGGAAAATTTCGTGCGGTGCCACCCGATGTCCGGTGAGCCAGCGCTCCCTCTCCCCTTGAGGGCTTGGGCCGCGCTCCCTCCCCTACCCCTTCACAGGGCTGCATGCCTCGGCGGTGATCGAGGCCAGCCGGTACAACCGCAACGCCGTCACCCCGCTGCCGGGCAACGCGGCCAGCAAATGGCGCGCGACCGGCAATGACGTCAGCGCCTGATCCGCCACCGTCTGCGACAGCAGATCGATCCCCGCCGTTCCCGCCGCCGTCCAGGCCACCTTTCGCACCAACGCCGCTGTCACCGCCGGCCCGGGCCGCAGGCCGTAAAGCCGAGCGACCTTGCGGATTGTGAGGAGACCTTTGTAGGCGGCGATGAGGCCGTCCCAGCTCGCATGGGGGCTGATGGCGACCAAAGCGGCACCCTCGACCGCCGCGTCCTGGCCGATGCGGCGGACGGCGTCACGCAACGGCGCCTCCACCCTTCCGCGCAGGATGGCGGTGATTTCGGCGGCCGAGGCGGAATCGCGCAGGGCCTGCCGCACCGCGGGGGCATCGGGCACATGGCTGGCGACGCGGTCCAGCCACGCCAGCGCGGCCTCTCGCTTGGGTGGCAGCGCGCCCTCCGCGTCGGCCAGCGTGGCACGGATCGCATCGACGGCCTGGAGCCTTCGGTGATCCCGCCATTCCGCGCCCAGCCCGAAGCCCGTGATGGCGAGGCCGCCGCCGATGCCCAGGGCGGCGGCGATGCCGAGGGGCGTCGGCTGGGTAAAGGCCTCCACGACATAGGACGCGGCGGAGACGCCGGCCCACGTCGCGAGCGCCACCAGCACGCCGGTCGCCATCCAGAATCCGTTGCCGGCGCGACCGGGGGCCGTGGCGATCGGGGGCGGTGCCCAGGTGGGTTGCAGGCTGGTGGGCGCGCCCGGAGTGGGGTCCAGCAGGATCGGGCGCGCGGGGATCGGCGCCTCGGCCACCGTGGGACGCACCAGGTCCGGCGGGGCCGGTTCGTCCAGGAAACGGGGGCGGTTGGTCATTGCACCAGGTCTCCGATCAGGTCGGCCAGGACACGGTCCAGGCCCAGATGCGGCAGGCCGGTCCGGCCCGAGGGGTCGATCGGAGGCGGGCGGAAGACCGGCAGTTCAAACACCGCCTCCGACCAGAAATCGGCCGGGGGCGGGCCGGAGGGGACCTCGCCCACGAAATAGGGACGGACCTTGTCCTCTCCCATCACGATCCCCTGCACGACCGGGATCGTGCGACCATCCAGCTTGGCGGTGCCGTCCTCGGTCGAGAGCAGGGCGGCGGCCACGTGGTAGCCGATGGCGGCGCCAGCGCCGGCGGGATGTTCGGCGACCGGATCGACCAAGGCGCGCAGCAGGTGGCGCAGGTTCTCCCGCTTCAGCGCCGGGACATGGTCGGCCTTGGTGGCGACGAAGGCCACGCGATCGATGCGCGGATCGCTGAGATGGCGGGCGGCGGCGTCGGTGGCGCGCCCGAGGATCGGGGGAAGAACATGGCCCATGCCGCGCAGCATCCAGGACGCCGCGGCGGGGATCATGCCACCCGAGCCATAGCGCAGGGCGGTGGCGATGGCGCCGATCGCGCGGGCGGTGTCCTCATACGCCGCCTGGCCGGCGACCAGGGCGCCCAGCACGTCGACCAGCATCACCTGGCGAGAGAAGGCGGCGAAATGCGGTTCTAGGAACTCGGTCCGCACCGCCAGCTTATAGGCCTCGAACCGTTCGGCCAGCAGGTCGGTCATGCCGCCGCGCTGGGACGGGTCGACCGGGTGAAACCACATATAGGGCACGTCGCCGCGCGGGCCGGGGCACAGGAACCGACCGGGCTGGAGGAAACGCAGGCCGCGCTCGGTTCGGCAGCGATCCAACGCGGTCCGATAGAGATGATGCCCCTGGCGGGCCAGCGCCTCATCGGGCGAGACCATGCCTCCCTGGCGGTCGAGGAAATCGAGGAAGGGCTGAAAGATCGCCCGCCGCGGCGGCTGGCGCAGCAGGTCGAGCGTCTGGGCCGACCAGGTCGCGAAATCCTGGTTGAGCAAAGGCAGGTCGAGCAGCCACTCCCCGGGGTAGTCCAGGATATCGAGACGGACCCGGCGCGGGCCAATCCGGCGGCCAAGGCCGGAGGGGCGGGCGATGGTCAGCATGAGGGAGATGGTCGCCAGGTCCTCGGTCCGGTCCGGCCAGGCGGGAACGGCGCCCGCCAGGCGGGCCAGCTTCGCGGCCTGGTCGAAATGCGGCACGGCGGAGGCGCCGGCGGGGAGGATGGCGACGTCGAGGAGGCGGGAGACGCCGTCGGTGCGCAGGGCGTCGGCGAAGGCCGGCAGCGTGTTCACGCCATGGCCGAGGGCCAGGAGATTCTGGATGAGGGAGGTGACGAAGACGGTCTTGCCCGACCGGCTGAGGCCGGTGACGGCGAGGCCGATCCGGTCCTCATTGATCGAGCGGGCGGCGCGGTCGAACAGGCCCGTGCCCATGTCGTTGAAGCCTAGCGCCATACTCTCCCGTCCATGCGTGTCCGGGATCGCTGGCCAGTATGGCGGGCGGGCCGGAGGTGTTCAGATAATGCGTCCGCGTGGCGAACAAAGGGGATGGGTGGGGAAGGTCGGTGCGTCCTCGCTTCCCCATCATCCGTCATCCCGGCCTCGTGCCGGGACCATTCGCGGCAGGGTGCTGGGGATGGTCCCCGCGACAAGCGCGGGGATGACGGCGTTTGGTGGCTTGGATGACGGACCTTGGCGGTTTGGATGACACACCGTGGCGGCGGCGGCGGCCGCAGCCCCCCAACCAATGGACATCCCCGCCCCGATCCGCTTCAACGGCGCCGCCCAACCCGCAAGGATGCGAACATGAGCCGTCCCCCGCCAGGCCGCCGGTCAGACTATCGCTGGTTCCACCAGATCACCACGCGGTGGATGGACAATGACGTGTTCCAGCATGTGAACAACGTCAACTACTTCTCCTATTTCGACACCGCCGTGACCTATTACGAGATGAAGGAGAAGGTCGTCGGCCTGCTCGACGGCCCGACCCATTGCGTGGTGGCCGAGGTCTCGTGCCGCTACCACAGCTCGGTCGCCTTCCCCGACCTGATCACGGTCGGCATCCGGGTCGCCAATATCGGCCGCAGCTCGGTCCGCTATGAACTCGCGGTGTTCCGGAACGATGAAGACCTGGCCGCGGCCGAGGGTCATTTCGTGCATGTCTTCGTCGAGCGCGGATCGCAGCGCCCGGTGCCGATCCCGGATGACTCCCGCGCGCTTCTGACGAAGATCAGCGTGCCGGCTGGCTGATCAGGGACGGGCCAGCATCTCGTGCCCGTGCTGGGAGATGAACAGCCGCCGCGTCGGGAATGACAGCCAGACCCGCCGCCCGCGCAGGAAGTCCTGCCCGATCAGCGCGTCTCCGAACCCGATATCGATCGGCAGGACCGGCAGCCGAGCGTTGGGGGTGACGACGGGACCGATGCGGACCTCGCGGAAGAGGTGGATGCGGGCCTGCAAGGTGCCCGGGCCGACGCCGCGGATCATCAGCGGCGGATCGCCGGCCATGGTCTGCTCGGTCAGGCCCAGCCGGCGCGCCCAGGACACGCCCAGCGCGCTGCTCTGCGCACCGGTGTCGAGCAGCGCGACGCCCTGGGTGCCATCGACGTGGAACGGCACCATCATGCGGTCTCGTTGCGCGGTGACGCCGGCGATAGGCACCGCCGGCTCCGTCCAGGGCGGATTGGCCACGGCGCAACGGCGGACTCGATACAGGGTCAGGGTGCTGCCCGGAACGTCGATATCCAGGTCGAACGCCAGCAGGATATCGGCGCCGAGGAGTCCGTCGAACGGGATGCCCGGACCCAGGCGATTGACGGCGAGGCGTTGGATCGGAAAGGCCACATCCCCCATGATGAAGCTGTCGATCCGAGCGTCGTTGGATTGGGTCACGCCGCCGACGCCGCCGGCCCGGGTCACGAAGCGGGGATCGCGTGGCAGGCGCAGGCGTGCGGCGGTTTCCTCGGTTATCAGGCTACGTTCGGCGCCGGTGTCCACCAGCATCGTGACCCATTGACCGTTGATCCCAACCCCCACGGTCAGCAGCCCCTGGTTCTGCCGCAGTTGCATCTGGGTGATGCGGGTCAGGTCGCAGTCGATCCCCGGGGCGTTCGGCGCGGCGCAGGCCGCCACCAGCAGGCATAACGCGGCGATCGGCGCTCTCAGCCAGGCAAGGATCATGGACCGGGTTTCTCCCATACCTTTCCTTTCTGCCGGCAGAAAGGGGTGGGGGGAAGCCATCCAGGGCAATCGGGTGAAGGAGTACGTGACAAACGGCTGACGTGCTGAATCTATGCGGTCCCTCGGTTCGCGTTTGGGGATCACGATGGACATGGCGGCACAAGAGGATGGAGAAATTTTCGAGGCCACGGTCTTTCTCGACTATTTC
>CAMCDA010000238.1 GCA_945873195.1 Asaia bogorensis | reverse complement strand
TCGAGGAAGCGGTTCCGGCCGATGTCCTCGCGGCATCGCTGTTCGTCCGCTTCCGCTCGCGCCAGGACCATACGTTCGCCGAGAAGGTGCTGTCCGCGATGCGGTTCGGCTTCGGCGGGCACGTGGAAGCGCCGAAGAAGTAATGGCGGTGCTTGTGGTGATGGGGGTCGCCGGCAGCGGCAAGACCACCATCGCCGCGGTCCTCGCCGAACATCTGGGCTGGCGGCTGCTGGAGGGCGATACCTTCCACCCGCCGGCCAACGTGGCGAAGATGGCCGCCGGCACGCCGCTGACCGATGACGACCGCTGGCCCTGGCTGCGCGCGATCGCGGCCGAGATCGACGCAATCCGGGCCACCGATCAAGCCGCCGTGGTCGCCTGCTCCGCCCTGAAGAAGGCCTACCGGGATGTGCTGATCGGCGACCGGCACGATGTCCGGCTGGTCTATCTGTGCGGCGACCGGAATTTGATCGGGGAACGGCTGGCCGCTCGCAAGGGTCATTTCATGCCGGCCGCGCTGCTCGATAGCCAGTTCGCCACGCTGGAAGAACCTGGACCGGATGAAACGCCGATCGTCGTGTCCGTCGATGCCGATCCCGACACGATCGTCGCCACGGTGCTGACGAAAGGACTGATCCGATGACAACCGCCTTCGCCCAGTATCCCAGCCTGCGCGACCGCGTGGTGTTCGTCACGGGCGGCGCCAGCGGCATCGGGGCCGAGGAAGTCAGCCATTTCGCCCGGCAGGGCGCCCACGTCGCGTTCGTGGACCTGAATGCCGCCGCCGCGAACGCCCTGGTGGACCGCCTGCGCGCCGAGGGCTGCCCCGCGCCCTGGTTCCACGCCTGCGACCTGCGCGACATCCCCGCCCTTCAATCCGCCATCACCGCCGCCGCCGCCGCGCTCGGCCCCATCACGGTGCTGGTCAACAACGCCGCCAACGACCAGCGCCACGCCTGGGAGGACGTCTCGGTCGCCTATTGGGATGAGCGGCAGCAGACCAACCTGCGGCATCAGTTCTTCGCCATCCAGGCCATCGCGCCAATGATGCGGCAGGCGGGCGGCGGCTCGATCATCAATTTCGGATCGATTTCCTGGCACCGCAATGCCGGCGGCATGCCGGCCTATACGACGGCCAAGGCCGCGGTGGAGGGCCTGACCAAGGGCATGGCGCGCGACCTCGGCCCGTTCGGCATCCGGGTGAACACGGTCATCCCCGGCTGGATCATGACCGAACGCCAGATCGACCTCTGGCTGACGCCGGAATCGGAGGCCGAATTGATGCGCAACCAATGCCTCCCGTCCCGCGTGCTGCCCGCCGATGTGGCGAGGCTGGTGCTGTGGCTCGCCGCCGATGACAGCCGGATGTGCACCAGCCAGCTTTGGGTCTGCGACGGCGGGTGGATGTAATCTCAGTCGCCCTTTTCGGTGACTGGTATGCGCGCAAGGTTGGTGTGGCGGCTGCCCGGGAAATCAATCGCGGCGTCATGCGATCGATGCTTGGCTTTGCCCGTCTTGTCCTGCAAGGAAGCGCCAGCATTCATTGGTACGGCCAGATCCCATGAACGATTCACGCATTGTCCCGGTTATTCTCTCCGGCGGGTCCGGCACACGCCTGTGGCCACTGTCGCGGGAGAGCTTCCCGAAGCAGCTTTGGCCGCTCGTCTCCGACCGCACCATGATCCAGGAAACCGCGCTGCGGGCGCACGGCCCGGGGTTCGCCCCACCGGTCATCGTCTGCAACCAGGAACACCGGTTCCTGATCGCTGAACAACTGCGTGAAGCCGGGATCACCGGCGCGCGCATCGTGCTGGAACCGGTCGGCCGCAACAGCGCCCCGGCCATCGCCGCCGCCGCGGTGCTGGTGGCCGAGGATAACCCCGACGCGATCCTGTGGATGATGGCCGCCGATGCCTCGATCGCCGACCTCCCTGCCCTGCACACGGCCCTGACCAGCGCGGCCGCCGCCGCGGTCGCCGGCCGGATCGTGACGTTCGGCATGCGCCCCACCGGCCCCGAGACCGGATACGGCTATATCGAGA
Source organism: Asaia bogorensis (assembly GCA_945873195.1). Taxonomy (GTDB): domain Bacteria; phylum Pseudomonadota; class Alphaproteobacteria; order Acetobacterales; family Acetobacteraceae; genus Rhodopila; species Rhodopila bogorensis_A. The sequence goes on along the minus strand of CAMCDA010000238.1, from coordinate 5,663 downwards.
CCGGCCGTCCGCTGGACGAAGCCGAGGGCGCCTTCGCCGTCGCCCGCTTCATCGAAAAGCCCGACGCGGCCACGGCCGCCCATCTGATCACGGACGGGCGGCATCTGTGGAACTCCGGCATGTTCGTCTTCACCGCGCAGACGCTGCTACGGGAGATGGACCTGCACGCCCCCGATGTCCTGCCGGCGGTGCGCGAGGCCGTGGCGAAGCGGCAGGTCGATCTCGACTTCATCCGCCTGGACGTGGACGCCTTCACCGCCTGCCCGTCGATCAGCCTCGACTACGCGGTTGCCGAACGGACGCGGGAAGCCGCGGTGGTCCCGGCGGCGATCGGCTGGTCGGATGTCGGAAGCTGGGCGGCGCTGTGGGAACTCGGCGCCAAGGACGAACACGGCAACGTCGTGCTGGGCGATGCGGTGCTGGAAGACGCGTCCGGCTGCTATGTCCGCAGCGAGGGCCGGCTCTCGGCGGTGATCGGCCTGAAGGACGTGGCCTTGGTGGTGACCGGCGACGCCGTGCTGGCGATGCCGCGCGACCGGGCGCAGGACGTGAAGAAGATCGTCGACCGGCTGCGCGCCGATGGACGGCCGGAGGCGACGGAACACAACCGCACCTACCGCCCCTGGGGCTTCTACGAGAGCCTGATCCAGGGCGACCGCTTCCAGGTCAAGCGGATCGTGGTCCAGCCCGGCCGGCAACTCTCGCTGCAAAGCCATTTCCACCGCGCCGAACACTGGGTCGTGGTCAACGGCACCGCCCGCGTCACCCGCGACAAGGAAACCATGATCCTGCGCGAGAATGAGAGCGTCTACCTGCCCCTCGGATGCGTTCACCGGCTTGAAAATCCGGGGAAGATTCCGTTGACCCTGATCGAGGTCCAGGTCGGCGGTTACCTCGGGGAAGACGATATCGTTCGTTACGAAGACACCTACGGGCGGACCTGAGCCTCAGGCGTCCCCGCAGCGGCGCGCAACCTCGGCCGTCAGGAAGGCCTCAAGCGCGCGCACGGGGGCGGGATCGCCGAACAGTTTATGCCGCCCCGCCAGCAGCCGCGCGGAGACATCACGGCGGTAGTCGTCGTCTTGGCCAAGTTGGACGACCTTGGCCACAAGCGCGTCCACGGACTCCACGATCGTATCGGTCACGCCCAGGACTTGCAGGAACGCCAGACCATGGCGGGCGCGCATCGTGTCACCCGGCAGGGTCACGGTCGGTATGCCGTGTCCCAGCGCGTCCAACGTCGTGTTGCAGCCCGACCAGCCGATCGTGTCGAGGTTGATATGCGCGTCCCGGATCGTCGCGGAGAAGGTTGCGTGGCCCATGCCGGGGACAAACAGGCAATGCGCCTCGCCCGACAGGCCGTGGGCCTGGAATGCCAGGAACAGCCGTCGCCACAGCGTGTCGCGGGCCCGGTCATTCGGAGTCACGAAGACAAAGCGAGCCTTCGGCAGCGCGCGGGCGATCCGGGGGAACACATCGTCATGGCGCGGAAGGAACTTCTGTGTCGCCTGGCAGCACAGAACGCGGACCGAGTCCTCTGGCAGGCCGAAGCCGGCCCAGGAATCACCGTCCGGCAGCGGGTCGCCCCAACTGGCGGCCTCCGGTGTGAAAACAGTCCCCAAGCCCGGCAGGCGCACGAGGTGCTCGGTGTATTGCCGGTCCGCGTCCGGCGGTTCCATCAGGTCGCAGGACAGATAATGCTCGATCGTCGGCAGGCCGGAGGTCACCGGCTGGCCCCAGGTCGTGCATTGCACCGGTGCCAGCGGCAGCGCCGCAAGTTGCAAAGCCGTCTGATCGGCGCCCAACTCGGGGTAGATCAGGACATGCGGCGCGTCCGCCCGGATCCGGTCCGTCCAGGCTGACAACGGCCCCCGGCCCGCGTGGAACCGGTCGAACAACCGTTCCGCCGCCGCGGTCTCGGCATCACGCGCCTCCCGGGTATGATAGCCGATCAAGGCGAAGCGGGACCGGTCGAGATGGGTCAGCCAGCCCCGTGTCGGCATCCGCCAGACCGCGTGCCGCAGGAACAGGCCCGAGACGACACCGACCCGGATCTTCTCGCCGGGACGCCATGCCACGCGGCGGGGTCTCGCCCGGATCGGATCATTGGCCGCCATGATGTCGGCCGCGAGCGCGCCATGCAGCGCCATAAGGGCCGGGTCGCACTGCCCCAGATAAGGCAGGAAAAACGGGGATCTCAGCCCCACCGCCCGGGCGGCCTCCCGCAGCGCCGCGTGATCGGCGAAGCAGATGGCGCGCAGGCCATGCAGGCGTTCGGTGAACTCGGCGAGCGCCGCCGCGATCTCCGCCTCATCCGCGGCGACCATGGGCAGGGCAGCCATACAGCGCACCCAGTTCAGGATGGGCGACGCGGGAAGCCGTTGCAGGCCGACATCGTAGATGCCGCGCGCTTCCTCAATCAGGCCCGAGACGTAGAGCAGTTCGCCCAGATGGACATAGCCGGCCGGATCATCGGGGCTGGCCAGGATGGCGCGCCGATAGGTCTCGATCGCCTCATTGCGCCGGCCCGCGGCTTCCAAGGTTCGGCCGGCGCTCAGCAGGTCTCCGGCGACGTCGCTCCTGCGCGCCGACCGACGGGTTTGGCGGGTCAGCTTGTGGTCTTGATGTCGTAGGGCCGGCGACCTTCGAGGTAGCCGTTCTCATCGAAATGCTGCTGGCCGGAGGCGATCACTTCCCGGCGGATGGATTCGGCCAGTTCGGGGTAGCGCGTGAGATAGTACCGCTCATCGACCTGGATCGGGAATGGCATCCGCCCCTCGAAATAACCGTTGTTGACGAAATGGTCCTTTGCCGACTTGAACGTACCGGCCCGCACCGCCTCGGCCACGTCCGGGTAGCGCTGCATGTACCATGTCTCGTCCATGTCCATGTTGATGATGATCGACCGCAGCATCTCAACCAGCTCATCATGCGACAGGTGGACCATCGTCTGGCCGTTCACGGTGTCGGTGGTCGCCTTGGATTTCAGGTATTCGAACGGCGGAAGGTAGCGCACGATAGGAAGCCTCTGTCGGTGTTGCCACATGATCGCCCGCCTGTCGGGCGCGGGCAATCGCGAATTTCGGCGGTCTTATCCCTGTCACATGTTCAATCGGTCAAGTTCGGCGAGCACCGCGTTGCCCATGCCGGCGGTCGAGACCATTTCGCAGCCGGCCTGGCCGATATCGGCCGTACGAACGTGTGTCAAAGCCGCGGCCACGGCGCCTTCGAGCAGGGCGGCGTCGGCCTCGGTGCCGATTGCGTGGCGCAGGGCAAGTGCCACGCTCAGGATCGCGCCGATCGGGTTGGCGACACCCTGGCCGGCGATGTCGGGCGCGCTGCCATGCACGGGTTCAAACAAGGCCCGCCGCCGCCCATCCGCGTCGCGCGCGCTCAGCGCCGCAGACGGGAGCATGCCAAGCGAACCGGTGATCATGGCGGCGCAGTCGGAAAGGATGTCGCCGAAGATGTTGTCTGTGACGATCACGTCGAACTGGCGCGGGTTGCGGACCAATTGCATCGCGGCGTTGTCGACATACAGATGGTTCAGCGTCACGTCGGGGAATTCGGCCTTGTGGAGGCGCTCCACCTCCTCCCGCCACATGACGCTGCTTTCCATCACGTTGGCCTTGTCGACGTTGGTCAGTTTGCCTCGACGGGCGCGGGCGAGTTCGAAGCCGACGCGGGCGATCCGCTCGACCTCGTCCGAGGTATAGACCTGGGTATTGAAGCCGCGGCGGCGGCCGTCGGGCAGGGTCTCGATCCCGCGGGGTTCGCCGAAATAGATGCCGCCGGCCAGTTCGCGCAGGATGATCATGTCCACGCCCTCGATGACCTCCCGCTTCAGGGTGGAGGCATCGAGCAGGGCTGGATGGGCGATGACCGGGCGGAGATTGGCGAACATGTCAAATTCGCGGCGCAGGCGACGCAGACCACCCGCGGCCTGGGCCTCGGGTGGCATGGCATCGACCTCGGGGCCGCCGGCCGCGCCGTAGATGATCGCGTCGGCGTTGCGCAGCGTTTCGAGGGTCTTGTCGGGCATGGGTGTGCCCAGGGTCCGCCATGCCTCGGGACCGGATGGCGGATGCTGGATATCCAGCGGGACGGCGCGTTTCGTGGCGAACCACTCCACCACCCGCACTGCCTGGGCTGTGACTTCCGGTCCGATGCCCGTGCCAGGCATGACCGCGACCCGCCGCATGTTTCCGCTCATGGATGCCGCTCCCGTGTTTTCCCGAGACTAACCCGGGACGGGATCGGCATCCAGGTTCGGCCGAAGGGCCGATATCCAAAGCGCCAAAATCAGAAGCGGTAACCGATACCGGCGCCGATCACGGTTGGGTTCAGCGCGGTTTTCGCATGGATCGCGCCGCCGTTGATGCTGGCGGTCGTACTCACGAAGATCTGCTTCACGTCGAAGTTGGCGAACCAGTTGCCGGAGAAGTTGTAGTCGAAGCCAGCCTGGATGGCCGCGCCGACACCGTTCTTCATCGCGACCTGGTTGATGCCGGCCGCCGCCGATGTGCCGTAGAAGAACGACACGTTCAGGCCGACGCCGACATAGGGGCTGAAGCGCTCCTTCGGGAAGAAGTGATATTGCAGCAGCAGGGTGGGCGGCAGGACCCAGGTGCTGCCAACCTTGGTCCGCGCGCCCAGCGCGGAGTTGGCGGCATACAGGTCATGCTTGGTGGTGGCCGCGATCAGTTCAAACGCCACGTTGTCGGTCAGGAAGTAGGAGAAGTCGACTTCCGGCATCACGGTGTTGGAGGTTTCGACCTTGCCGCCGATCACGGAAATGGAGCTGGTCGAGTTCAGCGGAATGACGCCGATGATGCGGCCGCGCACCATGAATGTCCCCCCAGCCTTGCCGACCGGCGCGTCGCCCGTCTCGGTCTGCGCGGAAGCAGGCTGCGCCGCAGCCATCGCGGCCAGAAGGGTAGTTGCAAGCAGGAATTTTTTCATCGTCGTTCCTCGGCGTCCGCGACGCGTTCCCAGCAACCGGACATCATTGTTCGGTGAGGGAACCTTTCCATGGAACGGACGATCCGGCTTTGACCTGGGTCAAAGCCTGCATCGGATCGTCAAGATTGTTCAGCAGGCGTTGCCGCGAAACGAGAAGTTGCGGACGATCCCGTCACTGACCGTAACCGTTGTCTCACATTGCCGCTGCACGACCTGGGCCGGAAAGCCCTGGGAGACACCCCAAAAAGGCGGGCCGAAGGTCGACATCCCGGGAAGGATGTCCAACTGGCTTTCCGTAAACGCGAGGAATTTCAGGCCTCCGGATTCATAGATGCGGTCGGGCACCCCCAACGCGGCGATCAGTTCGACCTCCGGCCGGTCGACGAAGCCGGACAGCCACGTGGTGCGCGCCTGTCCCCATGGCGTGCAGGCGGCGACGAGCGGGAGGAGGAGGAGCAGGGCACGGGCGCGCATCAGCGGCTTCCTTTTTCAACCAGGAACAGTCTAGCCGAGATCGGCGGGCGGCAACCACAGAACCTGACCGATCCGGTCGGCGCCGGTGGCGAGCATGGCCAGGCGGTCAAACCCCAGGGCGATCCCCGCCGCGGGTGGCATGCCGTGACCGAGCGCTTCCAGGAACGCCTCATCCATCGGCCAGTCCAGCCCGTACAGCGCGTGGCGGAGGGCGCGGTCAGCGACGA
>CAMCDA010000237.1 GCA_945873195.1 Asaia bogorensis | reverse complement strand
TGCTTGCGTTGCGGATCAATCGTCTGAACGGGGACTGGGACGCTTATTGGGCGGCGCTGGCCGACAGGCCGTCGGCACCCGCCAATTTCAACCAGCCAGAAGCGTCATCGAACGCCGCCGCTTGATCCCACAACTTTGGTTCGCACCCGACGGCTGCCGCCACAGTGCGCCGGGTGTTCGAGGGGTTCGCGGAGACGGGATCAGCCACGAGGCTGATCCCGGTGCTGCGGCAGGAGGGCCGCGTTACCAAGACCGGGCGCCCGTTCGACAAGGGGTCGATCGCCAAGCTGCTGGCCAACCGAGTCTATCTCGGCGAAGCGGTGCACAAGGGGCAGTCATTCCCTGGTGAGCATGAAGCCATCGTCCCTCGCGATCTCTGGGACCGAGTTCATGCGATCACGCAGGAAAGCCCCCGCGCCCGAGCCGGACAGACGCGCGCCCAGACACCGGCGCTCCTGCGTGGGCTGTTGTTCGGGTCCGACGGCCGGGCGCTGTCGCCGACTCACACGCGGAAGGGCGGACGGCTGTACCGATACTACGTGAGTCAGACCGTGCTGAAGGGCGGGGCCAACGACGCGTCGTTCCGGCGCCTACCGGCCGGCGAGATCGAGGGGCTGGTGATGGAACAGGTCCGGGTGCTGATCCGCCAGCCGGAGATCATCGTCGGCACCTGGCGCGCGGCACAAACCGAGGCGCCCGATCTGACCGAGACGGAGGTGCACGACGCGCTCGGGCGGCTCGACCCGCTGTGGGACGAACTGTTCCCCGCCGAACAGGCGCGGATCGTCCGGCTCCTGGTGGAGCGGGTCACGGTCAGCGACGCCGGCGCGGAAATCAAACTGAACCTGGAGGGGCTGGCCGGGCTGGCGCGCGAGCTTGGCATCCCCGGCGGCGATCAACGGAGAGCAGCATGACAAGCGTGACCAGCGTGACGGTGCGGGTGCCACTGACGATCCGCCGGCGTGGCGGACGGAAGATGATCATCTCGCCAGATGGGGTGGCGGTGACGGCGGGGCGCGGAACCCTTGCTGACATCGCTGCCACCCCTGGTGATCCGGCGCTGGTGAAGGCGTTGGCGCGTGCGTTCCGTTGGAAGCGAATGTTAGACGATGGCCGCTACGCTTCGATCCGCGAGTTGGCCAAGGCCGAGAAGGTGAACCGGGCTTATGTTGCCCGCCTGCTGAACCTGACCTTGCTGGCACCTTCTCTGGTCGAGGCAGTCCTGGACGGTCGCCAACCGGAAGGCCTGATGTTGCCGGCGGTTGTTGAGGACGTGCCCGCGATTTGGGCAGATCAAACGGCGGCATGGAGCGGAGGGTCAGGCGCCAGCACCGGCCCTGCTTGCCAGACCACGTAGCTTCAACGGGCGGGATGCGCTGTCGGTCACTCCGGCACCGTGGGGCCGGTCTGGCCAAGCGCGCATTGCGGCGTTCTCGATAGCGATGTCGAAGGCAAATTTCTTCGGTGAGTGATGCATGCCCAACTGGATCGTGTAGTTGTAGCCTTCGGCTTCCAGCAACTCGCAGACGTCCGGACTGGCGAAGGCGCGTCGTCGTGGAAATGGCGCCGCTTCATCCGGCTCCGGCAGCGCGCGGCCAGCGGCGCCAGCCGCGCACGCTAGCCATCGCCGCTGTGCACGTTGCCGGATCGCGGCGCTTATCTCTGCAGATCGCCGAACTGGTTGAACCTGTATGCGACGCATGCGACGGTGCGGCGCCACACCACCGGCCCATTGTTGTTCCCTCAACCCCCGCGTCTTGGGGCCAAGCGACCCAGCACGCGAACCCGCGGCGGGAGCCTCAAGGCAAGTACCTTGATGATTGATCGGTAAGGCATAGATGGGGAGTGCTCAACGAAAGCACCGCCCTGAACGCTGGGGCAGCTTTTTATCGCGCGCTTCCCCCTCCGTGCCAGCAGCAGCGGTTGCGGTAAGCAAGGCGATCGCGACTTGCAGCACCCGATCCCAGGAGCGGTGCTGGTCCCTGCATACGCCTGCCACGCATGAGAGGAGATCCGATCTACATCGCAGCCGGCTTCGCGGGGTTGGTTGCACTGGGGCTGCTCCTTATCCAGCCCTTGCTCGCCGGGGGATACTTACCGGGCCTGCCCGTGTCGCTCGGCCGGCGACTGCATGCCTGGGTAGGGGCCGTGCTCGTGGCGGCGGTGGTGGTCCACGTCGCCGGGCTATGGCTGACCAGCCCGCCGGACGTGATCGACGCACTCCTCTTCAGATCGCCGACGCCCTTTTCCGCCTGGGGCGTGGTCGCGATGTGGGCGGTATTCGCGGCTGCGCTCCTCGCCGCACTCCGCCGGCTGCTGCGACTGAGGCCAGTGGTCTGGCGCCTGTGTCACGTCACCCTTGCCATGGTGATTGTCGTGAGCAGCATCGTCCACGCGATGCTGATCGAGGGGACGATGGGCCTCGTGTCGAAGGCGGTGCTCTGCGTGGTGGTTCTCGCAGTGGCCACGAAGGTGATGGTCGATCTGCGGTTCTTGACCGATATTCCCCAAAGGGTCGGGCCCCAGAGGGTAGGGCGATCCCGCCATTGAGCGACGAGCGTCGCGGCAGCGAAGACGAACACAGGGCGGCGATCGCTGCGAGCAGATCAAGGCGTGGCATGGGCGGAGGGTCCTGGCCGCTCCTTGTCTGTCGAATTCGGCCCGTACCAGACATGGGGGAATGCGGGGATTTTCTGAGGCTCGACTGATCCAACCGATTGAGGGGAACGTATGGATTGGTGAGCCGTTGACCAATTTGTCAGCAACTGAACGGTCAGACCCCAAGAGACTATCTTCCAACCCAAGAGAGAGAACCCATCTCATGATCGAAAAAGCCAGCTCGAATATCGTTTACGCGTGGAATTTCATATTCAATCATGAAGTCAGTCCGGTTCGAAACATTCCCGACGTGGCCGTCCGGCATTACGTTTTGCAGGCATTGGGATTGATGTGGGCAATCAGCTTTTCGCTTGCAATCGGCAGCTATACGTTCTTCGCGGCGAGCCTGGTCGGGCATACGGTATTGATCGCTGCTGTGGCGATTACAGTTGCAACCCTCACGACCGCTGCGAGCAAGCCTCAGATGTTCATCCGCGGGTCCGGTCGCCGACCTGACGGTGAGCACGAGTAAGCGTTTACACGGACGGCCTTGAAATAGTCGGGGAGACCATCTCGTGCTTCCCTGTCGTGACGAACGCCCAGTGATATCAGCGTGTATCTCCTGGATCGATGTTGGGTCGTTTTTTGGTGCACCATTCTTGAGAGTGGATTAGGGAAAAGCCCGATCAGGGCAGTATTTGCCAGCGCGGTTCGCGACGGCGTTCGGTTCGTCCAGTGCGACGCTCGGGAAACCAGGCGGCGACCCGCCAAACCACGGACGAGGGGAAGTAACACTCACCGGCGTCGGCCACCAGCCTATGCGCAGACTTCAGCGAGCACCTCCCGGGATCGTCGGTCACCAGACCATAACGACAAACCGCCGCGGGAGCGGTTGATGAACGAGAGCGTGATCGATTGGACCACCGCGCGAACCGGCGTTCCGTCTGGAGACCCTCGCACTGAACGCTGCCACGCTCTTCGGGGTCCCGCACCGTGGCGCTATGGGGCTAGGTCACAGTCCGAGGTTCATTGAGGCCACATCCGAACAGCCGAGGCTACGACATGCGCCGAAGATGTCGCCACGATGCCCCAATGCACAGGAGATAGACGTGCAATCCGAGTCTAGCAGATCGACGGTTTATTTTGACGGCTCTTGTCCGCTGTGTCGGGCGGAGATCGGTTATTATCGTCGCAAAGATATCTTTGGCGCGCTCTCGTTCATCGATGTCTCGAAACCCGATGCCGTGGTTCCTGGCGGGCTGACCCAACGGCGCGCGATGGAACGCTTTCATGTTCGCGCTGGGAATGGACAGCTCCTTTCTGGAGCGGCGGCATTCGTCGAAGTATGGGCGCGACTGCCGCGTTGGCGCTGGGCAGCCCGCGCGGCGGCGATCCCTGGGATATTGATGGTACTTGAATTGTCGTACCGGCTCTTCCTGCCGGCACGCCCGATGCTCGTCCGTCTCTTTGGAAGCAAAGCCGTCGGACCGACATGCGTTGACCATCCGACATGTATGACGACATCGAACACGCAAAGAGGGTGCCAAACTCCCCGAACGGACATTGCTTCCGAGCGATCTCGGAAGCCATGATCCAGTGACGCTCCATGAGAGCCGCGGTCCTGTGTTCTCCGACACCAACAACCCCGTTGCCGCTCGGCTCGACCTTCGTTTGGCCGATGGCGAGCGATCCCGCCTTGCGGCGAAGCACGTGCGCGGGGTTCTCGTCTCGGTGGCGCCCAAGCCGTTGGTCTGCCGTGGGGCGCCGGCTGGCGCCGCGGCGGCATGGCGTGCGTGTTTCTGTCCTCGGATAGAGAAAGTCATTGTCAGTGACCCATCGGCCGCAATCATCCATCGGGGCAACGCCTGCCACCGGCCTCGGCTCATTTCCGAAGGCCGGGGTTGCCATGATTTTCGGCTCCGGCGGCGGCATCGGCAGCGCCCTGGTCGCCGCGCTGAACGCCTCCGACAGCTTTCGGCAGGTTGTTGGCTTCAGTCGGAAAACGTCGCCACCCATCGATCTGCTGGATGAGGCCACCCTTGAGCGCGCCGCGGCGTTTGCCGCCGAAATCGGTGACCTTCGGCTCGTGATCGATGCGACGGGGTTTCTCCACGATGATCGCCAGGGTCCGGAAAAGACATGGCGCCAGCTCGATGCGGGCAATCTCGCCCGCTCCTTTGCGCTGAACGCGATTGGACCCGCGCTGATCATGAAGCATGTGCTCCCGCGGTTGCCCCGGTCGGGCAAGACGGTGTTTGCCACCTTGTCCGCCAGGGTCGGAAGCATCGGCGACAATCGGCTTGGCGGTTGGTACTCGTATCGGGCCTCGAAGGCGGCACTCAATCAGCTTGTAAGAACCGCTGCCGTGGAACTGGCGCGCCGATGCCCTGATGGCATTTGCGTGGCCTTGCACCCAGGCACCGTAGCGACGGCGCTTTCCGCGCCCTTCGCGGCAAGCGGTTTGGAGGTCCACACACCCGCTGAAGCGGCTCGCCATCTGCTGGCCGTGGTTGACAGTCTGAGTGCCGAGGCCAACGGCCACTTCTTCGACTGGCGCGGCGAGCCGGTGCCCTGGTAGCGCCATGGCGAGGATGCGCCCGAAGTCGGAACTTCCGACAAAGATCTGTGCTCATTGCAGCCGGCCCTTTGCCTGGCGCAAGAAGTGGACGCTGAACTGGGAAAGCGTGAAATACTGCTCACAACGCTGTCGCGGCGGCGGCGGTCAGAAACGTCCGATGGACACATGATGGGCGTTCTCAGGATCATTCTGGGCGATCAGCTTTCGTTCGACATCACCGCGCTCGCCGGTCTCGATCCCGCGCGTGACATCGTTCTGATGATGGAGGTTTCGGACGAAAGCACCTACGTCCGGCACCACAAGCAGAAAATCGTGTTGGTTTTGTCCGCGATGCGCCACTTCGCCGATGCGCTGACAAGGCGCGGTGTGACGGTCGACTATGTGAGGCTGGACGCCTCCGAAAACAGCGGCTCCCTGACAACTGAAGTGCAGCGCGCCGTGGTTCGTCACGCGCCGGACGGTTTGGTTGTGACCGAGCCTGGAGAGTGGCGCGTGCAGGCGATGGTCGAAGGCTGGGCGACCATGACGGGACGGCCGGTCGATGTTCGCGCCGATAGCCGCTTCTTCGCAAGTCGCTTTCGGTTCGCACACTGGGCGAAGGGGCGTCGAACATGGCGGATGGAGCACTTTTATCGCGAAATGCGGCGAGAGCACGTCATCCTGATGCAAGGCGATCAACCGGCGGGCGGCGAATGGAATTTCGATGCGGAGAACCGCAAGGCACTGCCAGCGTCCATCCTGCCTCCCGAGCGCCGCCGTTTCGCGCCTGACAATACAACCCTGGAGGTGATGGCGCTGGTCGAGATGCGCTTCAGCGGTCATTTCGGCACACTCGAAGCGTTCGGCTGGCCGGTCACGCGCGCTGATGCGTTGCACGCGCTGGATGATTTCATTGTCAACGGTCTACCGCTCTTTGGCGACTACCAGGATGCAATGAAGGCCGATGCGCCCTTCCTGTTCCATTCGCTGCTGGCGCCGGCGTTGAACATCGGGCTGCTGTCTCCCCGTGAGGTGTGTGAGGCCGCGGAGGCCGCCTGGCGCTCGGGGGACGCGCCGTTGAACGCGGTTGAGGGTTTTGTGCGCCAGATATTGGGATGGCGCGAATATGTGCGCGGCGTTTACTGGGCACTCATGCCGGGATACGGGCAGCGGAATGCGCTGCGGGCAACGCGAAAGCTGCCGGCACTCTATTGGACCGGTGACACAAGCATGCGCTGCCTGCGGAAGGCGATCGGCGGGACGCAGCGATATGCTTATTCGCATCACATTCAACGATTGATGGTGACCGGCAACTTTGCCCTGCTCGCCGGCATCGAACCGCGAGAGGTCGAGCGTTGGTATCTCGCGGTATACGCCGACGCGATCGAGTGGGTGGAGATGCCCAACACGCTGGGCATGGCCGTTTTCGCTGACGGTGGGCAGATGGCGTCCAAGCCCTACGCCGCCTCAGGCGCCTACATCGATCGCATGTCGGATTTCTGTCGGGGATGTGCCTACGACGTAAAGCAGAAGACAGGTCCGAAAGCGTGCCCGTTCAACTATCTCTACTGGGCTTTCCTGATACGGCATAAGGACCAGCTGGCGAACAATCCGCGGCTCGCGATGCCCTTTCGGGCGCTTGCCGGCTGGCCGAAGGAGCGCCAGGCAACGATCCTTGCCGAGGCAGACGCGTTTCTCGACAGTCTTCCATCATGAACGGCAGCCGACTCCGGCCCTGACTGCAACCCGCACGGCGGACGATTCGAGGGAAACGCCGGCCCGTCTATCAGCGTCCGCCGATCATCCCCCGGCGGAGACGGTGTGAGATTGCATCGATCACCGCCACCGTGATCAGGATGATCATTAAGCAAGCCTGATTCCAGTCGTTGATGCGGATGCCGTGCGACAGCGACTGCCCGATGCCGCCGGCGCCGACCACGCCGAGGACGTGGCGGAGCGTGTATTCGACTCGAAGAATTACAGAATGTTGGAGGTGATGACCGGTAGCACCTGCGGTACCATGCCATAGCCCAGGGTCTGGATCGAACCGGCGCCGGTCGCGCGCACTCCCGCGATCTGCTTGCGGTCGGCGTTCTCGATCGCTTCGGCGAATAGCTTGGCCAGCACCCCGACATCGGCCGCCGCGATGGCCCGCAGCCCGGCGAACGGGCCGAGACCGACCATGTTCACGAAGATCTGCGCTCAGAATCACCGCGACCACATGTTTGGGACGTCGGACAACCGCGAGTGATGGCGCATAGCCAATATCAAAATGTGGCATCGACTGCGAAATTCATCGGTGAGTGCAACATGCCCTGGCAAGCGATCTACCAACCCTTGAACAGACTCCTGGAAAATATCCCATATTCTTCAAAGTGTTCCAGGTGGCTCGATAATCGGCCAAGTCGCCAGGTCCGGAGAGAAACCGCCCGGGAGAGACGTTTGGGACCGGTCGTTGCGTATCCGCAGTAGCCAGCCAGACGACAAAATCCACGCCGAAACTGGCCTTTTTCAGCCAGTCGCCTCGGGGAGAGAATGGTTATGGGAATGGGCGGTGGCGTCCCGTACGGACGCCATTGCAGTGAATCAAGCCGAACCATAGCGGCACAAATCAACCTCGGAAACCTCGCAGTATCCCATAATTATCAATGATATGATGCACCATGATCCGCCATGCATCACATTGACATTGCCGCCACCATTTGTGGGAACTAGTG
>CAMCDA010000236.1 GCA_945873195.1 Asaia bogorensis | reverse complement strand
AAGATCGAGATCACTCTGTCGCGTAAATTCGGATGGGAGTGGAAGAACGCCAAAAGTGCTTCGTCGCTGAGGCTCGCCGTCGCCATGGGTCCGATTCCCTTATCGAGGAGGCGTCAAAGTACTCCCCACAACGTTGAATCGCACCCTTGACGCCCCGTCGCCGCGCTGCCTATCGTCCACCCGCATAGAATAATCGCGTGCCGCCTGCTCGGCAACGCTTGTCGGGGGGATTGGCGGTGGAAGACGCCGCTCGCATACTGCAATTGGTCGTCAACGGCGCCGCCGCGGGCTGTATCTATGGCCTGATCGCGCTCGGCTTCGTGCTGATCTACAAAGCCACCGAAATGGTCAATTTCGCCCAGGGCGAGATAATGATGCTAGGCGCCTTCGTGGCATTCGGCCTGATCGCCAAATGGGGCGTGAATTACTGGATCGGCACCCTCGTCGCGATCGGCGTCACCGCAACCTTCGGCTACTGCCTGGATGTGGTCATCCTCCGACGAGTCATAGGACAACCGCAATTCGCGGTGGTCATGCTGACCCTCGGCCTGGCCTTCATCTTCCGAGCCGCCGCCGGCTTCATCTGGGGCTACGATCCGGTCGGCATCGAAACGCCGTTCACCAACCGCACTGTCCGCTTCGGCGACATCGTGTTGGGTGCTGACAACGTCTCGATCATCGTCGGAACTGTCGTCTTGTGCGCCGTGCTGTACGTCTTTTTCAGCCGCACCAAGCTCGGCGTCGCCATGCAGGCCGCCTCGCAAAACCAGCTTGCGGCCTATTACATGGGCATCCCGGTCCGCACGATTTTCTCCCTGATCTGGGCGATCAGCGCCGGTGTCGCGGCAGGAGCGGGCGTGCTGCTCTGCCCGGTTTCGGGCATCGACGTGAACATGGGGATCCTGGGCATCAAGGCCTTCGCCGCCGCGGTGCTGGGCGGGTTCGGGTCCATCCCCGGCGCCCTGGTCGGCGGCGTATTGGTGGGCGTGCTGGAACAATTTGCCGGCTACTACCTGCCTCCGGGATCGCAGGACGTCGCGTCCAATGTCGTGTTGCTGGCCACGTTGATCCTGTGGCCAGCCGGTCTTTTCGCGCAAAGCCAGCGCAAGCGGGTCTGAGGGCAGCATGCGCAGTTTCTTCAAAACCCGGTACGAGCAGGACCTCCCCATTGCTCGTCATCGCGGAGATTATTTCTGGTACGGGCTGCTCATTGTCGTCCTGCTCGCGATCCCCTCCTTGATCGGTGAGTTCTACGTCAAGGAGATGGCCGGTCTGTTCATCTTCTCCATCGCCGGCGTCGGGCTGATGCTGCTGATCGGCTATACCGGCCTGATCAGCCTGGGCCACGCGGCCTTCCTGGGCATCGGCGCCTATACCAACGCCGTGCTGCTGGCGCAGGGCGTGCCGTTCCTGATCACGCTGCCCGCGGCCGGTCTGGTCACGGCCTTCGCGGGCGTGGTGATCGGCATCCCGACCCTGCGCATGAGCGGTCTGTATCTCGCCATCGCCACCCTGGCCTTCGGCGGCATCCTGGCAAACGTCTTCGCGAAATGGGAGCATGTGACCGGCGGTTTCGACGGCTTCCCGGTCAAGACGCCGGATATCTTCGGCTTCAAGATCGCCGGAGCGAACGGGATCTACTTCCTGTCACTGGCAGTGCTGATCTTCGTGATGTGGCTGGTCGCCAACATCCTGCGCTCACCGCTCGGGCGGGCGATGGTGGCGATCCGCGACTCCGAAATCTCGGCCCAGAGCATGGGCATCAATCTGGCGCGGTACAAGACCATCTCGTTCGCCATCAGCGCCGGCATCACCGGCCTGGCGGGGGCGCTGTTCGGGCATTACGTTCGCCATCTGGCGCCGGATGCGTTCGAGATCCTGCTATCGATCCAGTTGGTGACCATTGTGTTCGTGGGCGGCCTCGGGTCGCTGCATGGAGCGGTGTTCGGCGCGATCTTCGTGGCGTTGCTGCCTCAGTTCATCGCCATCATGCGAGATTCGCTTCCCTTCGGCATCGGCAACACGCCAGGCCTGGAACCCGCCACCTTCGGCCTGATCCTGGTGCTGTGCATCCTGTTCGCGCCGAACGGGATGTATGGCGGCTGGCTGAAGATGAAGGCGTATTTCACTGCCTTCCCGCTGTATCGCCGCACCGGATTCCGCCGCCAGAAATCCTATGCCAAGTCGGAGCGCCTGCGATGAGCGTGTTCCAGGCCGAGGACATCGCCGTGCGCTTCGGCGGCATCCGCGCCGTCGATGGGGTCAGCTTCGACGTCCAGGAAGGCGAGGTGTTCTCCATCATCGGCCCGAACGGCGCCGGCAAGACCACGATCTTCAATCTGATCAGCCGCATCTACAATCCCACCCAGGGCAAGCTGTCCTTCATGGGCAAGGACATCACCAACACCCCGGCGCATGCCGTCGCGGGTCTGGGGATCGCCCGCACCTTCCAGAATATTGAGCTGTTTCCCAACGCCAGCGTCCTGCAGAACCTGCTGATCGGCCGGCATTGCCACGCCAAGGTCGGCCTGCTGCCGCAACTGATGTTCCTGCCCTCCGTCCGGCGCGCCGAAATCGCGCATCGGGAGAAGGTGGAGGAAGTGATCAGCTTCCTGGAACTGCAACGCTATCGCGACCAGTTGATCGCCAACCTTCCTTATGGCGTCCGCAAGATCATCGAACTGGGTCGCGCCTTGTGCACCGAGCCCAAGTTGTTGCTGCTGGATGAGCCGTCCTCGGGCCTGAACACCGAAGAAACCGAGGGCATGGGCCACTGGATCGACGATATCAAGAAGGACCTCGGCATCACCGTCATCATGGTGGAGCATGACATGAGTCTGGTCAGCGCGGTCTCGGACCGCGTCATGGCACTGAACTACGGCCGCGTCCTCGCGCTGGGCACCAGCCAGGAAGTGCAGAGCGACCCGGAAGTGATCCGCGCCTATATCGGGGGCGAGCCATGAGCGATGCGGCACCGCTGCTGAAGGTCGCGAATATCGAGACCTTCTACGGCCCCATCCAGGCCCTGCGCGGCGTCAGTCTGGAGGTCAAACCCGGCCAGATCGTCACCGTCCTCGGTGCCAACGGCGCCGGCAAGACGACCATCCTGCGCACGGTGTCCGGCGTGTTGGACGCGGAACGCGGCAGTATCGACTTCGACGGGAACTCCATCGCCGGCCTGACCGCGGACAAGGTGATGAAGCGCGGCATGTGCCACTCCCCGGAGGGGCGGGAGGTGTTTCCGTTCCTGACCGTAAGCGAAAACCTGATGATGGGCGCCTACACGCGAAACGATAAGGACGAGGTCGCGCGCGATCTGGAGATGTGCTTCGGCTATTTCCCTCGGTTGCAGGAACGTGCCGCCCAGCGCGCGGGCCAGTTGTCGGGCGGCGAGCAGCAGATGCTGGCGATCAGCCGAGCGCTGATGGGCCGGCCGAAGTTGTTGTTGCTGGATGAGCCATCGCTGGGATTGTCGCCCATTCTGACGTTGCAGATTTTCGACATCGTGCGCCGCATCAACCAGGAACGCGGGGTGGCAATCCTGCTGGTGGAGCAGAACGCGCATATGGCGCTGAAGACCGCCGATTACGGCTACGTGCTGGAAGTCGGGCGCATCGTGCTGGAAGGTCCCTGCGCGAAACTGATGGAAACCGACGACATCAAGGAATTCTACCTCGGGCAGAAGGATGCCGGGGTGCGAGGCCAGCGACGCTACAGGCGGAAGAAGCAATGGCGATGAGCGGCAAGGTGGAAAGCGCCGTGACCCTGCCGGCCCTGGTCGGCCAGCGCGCCAAGGCGGACCCGCAAGGCGTGATCCTGCGGCGCAAGGACCGAGGCATCTGGAAAACCGTCACCTGGGCGGAGGTGCATGCGCGGATGACCGCGATTGCCGCCGCGGTCGGCGCGTCCGGCCTGCGTGGCGGCGATGTGGCGGCGATTCTGTCGGACACCAACCCGGATTGGGCGATGCTCGATCTGGGGATTCAGGCGGCGGGATGTGTTTCGGCCGGACTGAACCCGGCGGATGGTGCGGCCGATATCGGGCGCCAACTGGCGGAAACCGGCGCTCGGCTGCTGTTCGTCGAAGGCGAGGCCATGCTGGACAAGGCGCTCGCCGTCCGTTCGGCCTGCCCCGATCTGGCGCGCATCGTCATCATGGACATGAAGGGCCTGCGCGATCTGGCCGAACCAGGCTGCGAGAGCCTGGATGCGTTCCTCGCGCTTGGGTCTGGTTCGGGGCCAGGTGTTACGCTGGACCCGAACGCTGCGGCCGCGATTGTCTATACGGCTGGGACATCCGGGCCGGCGCGCGCGGTGGTGTTCAGTCATCGCAATATCCAGGCGGCGATTGCCGCCGCCGCTGGGCCGTTGGATCAGCGCGCGGGCGACGAACGCCTCGCGTTCCTGCCGATGTGCCATGTGATCGAGCGGGTGATGGGACTCTACCTGTCGCTCGCAACCGGCACCGTCAGCAACTTTGTGGAGGGCGTGGATACCGTCCCGGAAAACCTGGAGGAATTGCAGCCGACCGTGCTGATCGCGCCGCCGCGTTTCTGGCGCCGCCTGCACGCGCGCGTGACCGCCGCCACGGCCGGCGCGGCGCCCGAGCAGCGTTGGCTGGTCAATCGAGCGTTGAAAGCCGGGTTGGCCGCGGCGCAGGGACGCGCCTCGGTCGTTGATCGCCTGGTGCTGACGTTGGGGCAGCGGCTGGTGCTGGAGCCGATCCGGCGTTCCCTGGGATTGGCCCGACTCCGGCGCGCGGTGTTTGCGTTCGGATCGGTGCCGGACGCGGTGGCGGAATGGCTGCAAGGTGCCGGCATCGAAACGGCCGAACTGTATGGGCAGACCGAGAGCGGCGGCTTTGGCTTCCTGCTCACCACCGGCAGCGGTGACGCCGTTCGGCTGGCCGCGGCCGGGGAAATCCAGTTGCGCGGCGCCCATGTGGCGATGGGGTATCGACAGGACGACGGCGTGACGGCGATCGCCACAGTGGATGGCTGGTTGTGCACCGGCGATATCGGCCAGGGCACCGATGGGCGCATCGTTCCCACCGGACGCCTGACGGAAGGGCGGGAACCGGCGTCCCTGGAAGCCGCCCTGCGCGCCAGCCCGTTCATCAGCGACGCGGTCACGGTTGCGGCGGGGGGCGGTCACGCGGCTCTCGTGATGATCGATGCCGACACAGTGGAGCCCTGGGCCCAGCGGCAAAACATCCCCTTTACCGGGTTCGCCAGTCTGGTGCGCGCCGAACCGGTGCGCGCCCTGATCGCCGAGGCCGTCGCCTCGGCCAATGCGACCGGGGCCGGCAGGATACGCGCATTCCGCCTGATCGAGCAGCGCTACGAACCTGGCGACACGGAACTGTCTCCGGTCTTCACCCTGCGCCGTGGAATGATTCGGGAACGCCACCGTGATGTGATAGAGGCCATGCTGCGCGAGGCGTGACAGATTGCAATTCTGAACCCGCGACGACCGGAACGATCCAGACACAGGGAGTGACAACGAAATGAAACTACGGCACTTGATGTTGGCGGCCCTCGCCGCGGTTGGGCTGGGCGCAGGGCAGGCGCAAGCCCAGGCCGTACGCGGCGTCACCGACACGGAAATCCTGATTGGCACCTACACCGATCTTTCCGGCGTCACCGTCTCCTGGGGCGTGGGCAATTCCAGCGCGTATCGCATGGCCTTTGACGAGATCAACGCCAAAGGCGGCATCCATGGCCGCAAGATCCGCTACATCGTGGAAGACAGCCAGTATCAGGTGCCTCGGTCCATCCAGGCGGCGAACAAGCTGATCAACCGCGACAACGTGTTCCTGATGGTCGCCAACGGCGGCACGCCGATGAACAACGCGACGATGCCCGAACAGTTCGAGAAGGGCGTGCCTAACATGTTCCCGCTGACCTCGGCGCGGTCCATGTATGAGCCGTTCCATCGCCTGAAATTCGGCCTCGCGTCGTCGTACTACGATCAGATGCGCTCGGGGGTGAAGTATTTCGTGGAGCAGAAGGGCCGCAAAGCCATCTGCGCGATGTATCAGGACACGGATTTCGGTCGCGACGTGATGAACGGCGTGTGGGACCAGATGAAGGCGAGCGAACTGAAGCTCGTCGCCGAGACCACGCACAAGCCGACCGACAACGACTTCTCCGCCTCCGTGGCGCGCATGCGCGACGCGAAATGCGACCTGGTGATCCTGGGTACGATCACCCGCGACACCAACCAGATTGTGGCCGTGATGCGCAAGACCGGCTGGGATGTGGAAGTGCTGGGCAATATCGCGATTTATGACAACTCGGTCGCCGAAGTGCCGGGTGGCGTGAACGAGGGGATTTTCGCGCTGACGTCGGTGCTGTTCTTCACCCCGGACGATCCTCGTCCGGCGGTGCAGGAATTTGTGAAGTCGTTCAAGACGCGTTTCAACCGCGAGCCGAACTTCGCCGCGCAGCTTGGCTACTCCGCCGCCTATCTGCTGGCCGAGGGCCTGCAGAACGCCGGGCGCAACCTGACCGTCGACAGCTTCATCGGTGGCGTGGAGAAAGTGTCCGCCTATAACGACATTTTCGGCTCCCCGACGCTCAGCTACGGGCCGAAGAAGCGCCAGGGGTCGAACGAGTCGTTCCTCGTGCAGATCCGCAACAGCAAGTGGGTGTCCGTGTTGCCGAAGCCGCTGGGATACTAACCCGCCGCCAAGAATTGTCGATCCCGTCGCCACTGGCGGCCAACCCCGTCATGGAGGGTCTTCATCCGCCACGGCGCGGCAGGGTCGGAGTGCAATGCCAGGCGATTCGATTATTCTCGGGCGTCGTCTAAGATTGATTTCGCGCCGAAATGCAGCGGCCCGCCAGACATGGTGGGCCGTTTTGCGTATCGGGTACGGTGAAGCGAATACCTCAGGGTGAGAACCAAAGTAAGCGTCCGGTCTTCGGCGTGTAGCGAAACTGGTCGAGATGGCCGACATTCCTGGCTACCGGGGGAGCGGTCCATTGTCCCGGGCCGGAGGCGGGTTTGTCAAAAATTGAGATATTAAGAGGCGTTGAGCCGCGCCGGACCTGGTCAGCCGAAGAGAAAGCAGCCCTGCTGGCGGAGGTTGATGCCGAGGGCGGTAAGGTCAGACTGGTTTCCAGGCGGTACCGGATTTCGGAGAGCCTGCTCTATAATTGGCGCGCTGCGGCAAAGGCGGAAGTCGCTGCACTGTCAATCAGCGTTGAATAGTTTCCAGGTAACAGCGCCCAAAAATTTCCAGTTGGTCAGGCTGGTTTCGGCTGTTTTTTGCGCTGCTTGAAGCGGAAGGAGTCGTTCCCGGTTTCCAGGATGTCGCAGTGGTGAGTGATGCGGTCGAGCAACGCCGTGGTCATCTTGGGATCGCCGAAGACGCCGACCCATTCGGCGAAGGACAGGTTGGTGGTGACAATCAGCGAGGTCTTCTCGTAAAGCTGGCTGATCAGATGGAACAGCAAGGCGCCGCCGGAGGCGGGGAATGGCAGGTGACCTGATGATGCGTATCTACGCCGCGATGGCGCAGAAGGAGCGGGAACTGATCAGCGAGCGGACCCGTGCGCCTTGGCCGCCGCGCGGGCGCGAGGGCGGGCGCTGGGCGGGGATTCGGTCAGCGGTCGGGTGCCGCGGGTCATACGTGAACGGCGTTGACCGTGGAGAAGATTGCAGCGGGTGCACGCAGGACGGCCGCACCGTCGAATTGCCGGCCGGACGTGTCCGAAAACATAGTCTGATTTCAATAGACTAAAGCCGTTGACCAAATCGTCCAAGTCAACAGGTCCGGAGAGAACCGCCGTATGGAGACCCGTTTTCCTGGTTCGTTCCGCCAGTGTAGGTCAACAACCCACACCGCAAACCCACGGAACCATTGGGCTTTTCTGTGTAGGGCGGTGCCGCAGAGACACCTCTATCGGGAGGAACTGGCGGAGGGAGAGATACCGGGA
>CAMCDA010000235.1 GCA_945873195.1 Asaia bogorensis | reverse complement strand
ACCGCTTTTTGTATCAGGCTGGGTTACGTGACTCGGGGTGTGACCCGGTCAGCTGGCCCAGCTTCCCGTTGCAGGTGGCGGGACGACTTGGCATACCAACCTACTACCTTGGAATCACAGAATAAAAAATGAGGGGATGGCTGAGGGATTTCCACCATTTTCGGGCTGTTCGTTACGGTAAGTGGTCAAAAAGGCGTTAAAGATGGGTTATGCAAATACAAGCGTGCGCCATCAACGCCGAGCAATGCGGTGCCAAGGAGAACGGGGAACATGAGCGCGACGAGCAGCGTGACTCCCGCTCGGACATCGCGGCGAACGCGCGGGATCAGGGACATAGTCCCTCCTTCATAAGAACTGATTGCGCAACGAGTGTCTTGCCCGTGAAAATCGAGTAGACATCAGCCAGGGCGGCGGTCTTCGCATTGACCGAGATGCTGACGGTGACACTGGGGACCGCGCAGTTCTGGCTCGCGGTTACCGTGAAGGTGGCCCATGACGGCAGGCCCTGGCAGGCATAATATTCCGCCTGCGTGCTGGTCAGGGTGCCGCTGCAGGTGACCGTCGATGTCGTGTTCGCCAAGGTGATCGCGCCGTTCGCGAAATTCTTGACCTGCCCGGTGGAAACCATGCGCGCCGCGAACTGCGCCGAATCCTGCATCGCCGCCCAACTGAAGAACAGGATGTTCGTGGCGATGAAGCCGAACATGATGGTCAGCAGCGGCCCCACGATCAGGGCGAACTCGACCGCCGCGGACCCGCGGCGTCCCAGCCGACGGAACCGCGCGCGGGAGGATGAGGCGGCCTTGGGCGTGCCGGCGCCTCCGGGCCGGCCGCCGCCGCGCGGGCACGCGGCGTCGTGCATGGGCGTGATCTCCTGATCGAAGCGACGGGACCCGTCGCGAAAACGGTGCCGTTGCGCTTACGACCGAACGAGTTACGTCATGGTTGCAAACCCCCGCCACATTGACGCGGTACCCGCTCGGCGTAGGCTCGGGGCAAGGAAATGTCCCACGGAGCAAGCCCATGTCGCCGAACGCGAAACGCGTGTTCTACACGAAGTACTTGCCGTCATCGCTGTTCGCCGACCTTGTCGCGAAGCGCCCTGATGTCCAGTTGGACCGGTTGGAAAACGATACGCCCGACCCGGTCGCGCAGCCGATTCTCTCCCAGGCGCATGTCTACCAGATCGGCGCCTCCCGCCAGGTGATCGGCCAGCACTTGCAGGTGCATGACGCTCTGCTGGATCGGACACCGAACCTGATCGCCGTGTCATCGAATGGCGCCGGCTACGACACGGTCGATGTCGACGCCTGCACCGCGCGCGGGATCGCCGTCGTGAACCAGTCGGGCGGCAACAAGGAAGCGGTGGCGGAACACGCGCTGGCGATGATGCTGACGCTGTCCAAGCGCCTGATCGAGGCCGATCGCGCCACAAGATCCGGCGCCGCGCATGACCGCAACGCCTTCCTCGGCCGCGAGCTGAACGGCAAGACCGTGGGCGTGCTGGGCATCGGCAATGTCGGCGGACGCCTGGCCGATTTGTGCCGCGGATTGTTCCAGATGCGCGTGCTCGCCTACGACCCGATGCTGACCGCCGAACAGATCAAGGCGCGCGGGGCGGAGAAGGTGGAGCTGAACGAACTGCTCGATCAGGCCGACTATGTGTCCGTCCATTGCCCGCTCACGAAACAGTCGCGGAAGATGATGGGGGCGGAACAATTCGCCCGGATGAAGCCGCATGCCTATTTCGTGACGACCGCGCGCGGGTTCATCCATGATGAGGCAGCCTTGGCCGCGGCCCTCTCCGGCAAGCAGATCGCCGGCGCCGGCCTGGATGTGTGGGAAGACGAGCCCCCGCCGTCCGACCATCCGCTGATGAAGTTCGACAACGTGCTGATCAGCCCGCACATCGCCGGCAGCACGATCGAGGCGCGGGAGAACATGGGCCGCATCGCCGCCGAACAGGTGCTGGACATCCTGGATGGAAAGAAGCCACCTCGCCTGATCAACCCCGAGGTCTGGCCGGCCTACAAGGAACGCTACGCCCGGATCATGGGCGGGACGCCGGAAGGCTAACCGCTACTTGCGTCCTTGCCGCCAGGTCTTGAAGCGCGCGGCGTTGTCGCGTGCTTCCTTCTCGACCGCGTTCATGTCGCGCACATAGCGTGCCGCGAAGCCGTCCGTGCCCCAGCGCTGATATTGCATCACATGGGTCAGTTCATGCGCCCACAGCACCAGGTCGGTCTGCGCCGTGTGCTCATCGCGGAACAGCACGACATCGGACAGCGTGATCGCGTCGGCATCGCCGTAGTTCAGCGCGAGCGACGGCAGCGTCAGCGCGCCCTTCTCCGGCGCGATGGCATAGCGCACCCGTTGCAGCAGCATGGGCGGGAAGAACCCGACCAGGCCGCGTTGGACCCCGGGCGGCAAGGGGCGAACCCCGGCCGCGATGGCGCGCTGGCGGGATGTTTCGATCAGGCGCGCGAGGGCACCGGCGGCATAGTCCACCAAGGCAGGGGCGATCACCGGTTCCGCGCGAGCGGGCAGAATCCAGCCCAGGCCTCCCAGCAGCAGTGATGCGCGCATGAAGTCTCTCCGTTGTGGCGATGATGGCATCCCACCATGCGGAGACGTCGAAAGAAGGTCTGAAATGTGGCGCGACGGTGGGTGATGTGGTTTGGAGGGAAGTGATGGGGCGCTGGCCCGGACCCCGCCAGGGGCTTTGCCCCTGGACCCCACCAAAGGGCTTAGCCCTTTGGAAACCATTGGTTGGGGGCAATGCGGGAGGGGCCTGTCCGGACCTCGCCCGGTCAGGGCTGGCCCCTCCCGCATTGCCCCCAAGGAGCGGTTCCAAGGGCCGGCGCCCTTGGTGGGGATCGAGGGGCAAAGCCCCATGCGCGCTAGGAGAGTTTTCGACACGACGCGAATCGGCATGATTCCGGGTGCGGATGTAAAAGGTATCAGCCCGCCTGGTCCAGTGGCCGGGCATCGTCGGGCACGTATCGTCCGTCTTTGACCCGGATGGCAGCGTCCGCACCCACAAGGCGTTATGGCGCCGGCCCGGCCGATCTGCTGCATCTGGCGCTGCTGTATGGCCCGGGTCGGATGTCGCCGCGATCGGTCGCAAGCCATGCCACCGAGGCCGGTATCGTGGAGCCGCCCCGGAAACGAACGTCACAGGCACTCCAGGCTGGAATAGCCTGAGGCCAGTGCTTATGAGGCTTTGCCCCTTTGTGGGGTCCGGGGCAGAGCCCCGCGCCTTCCGCCATCACCCCGCTTGACCGCCCCCCACTCCGCCGACCACACTCGCCACCAGCGGACCGTCCCGGCCATCAAGACCAGGGCGGCCCGACCCGTATGAGACACGTCCAGAGAAGGGGAGCACGATGCCTCAGGTCACCCTGACGGTGAACGGCAAGCAGCACACGGTCGCGGTCGAAGCCCGCACCCTGCTCGTCGAATTGCTGCGTGAGAAGCTGGCGCTGACCGGCACCCATGTCGGCTGCGACACGAGCCAGTGCGGCGCCTGCGTCGTGCATGTGAATGGTGAGGCGATGAAGTCCTGCACCATGCTCGCCGTCCAGGCCGATGGCGCCAAGGTCACGACGATCGAGGGCCTCGCCGCCGCCGACGGCACCCTGCATCCGATGCAGGAAATGTTCCGGGAGCATCACGCCCTGCAATGCGGCTTCTGCACGCCCGGCATGGTCATGAGCGCGATCGACCTGGTGATGGCCAATCCGCAGGGCCTGACCGAGCTCGAAATCCGCGCCGGCCTGGAAGGCAACCTCTGCCGCTGCACGGGCTATCACAATATCGTCAAGGCGATCGCGGCGGCGCATCCGCTGATGCACGCCAAGGCCGCCGAGTAGGGCAATCGGGCGTCCGGCGGGGCCATGGCCTCGCCTGGGTGCGCCCCGCCGTCATGGCGGCCGGAGGCCCGCCACCGCGACCCCGCCAGAACAGGGTCCCGGCTGGTCCGCCTTCGCGGAACGTGACGGTGGCGCAACCGGCGCCCCAACATCAAGGGAGACACCGTCATGGCCTATGAAGGCATTGGTGCCGCCGTCCGCCGCAAGGAGGACGTTCGTTTCCTCTCCGGCCGAGGCAACTACACCGACGACATCAACCGTCCCGGGCAGTTGCACGCCGTGCTCAAGCGGTCCGACCGGCCGCACGCGACGATCAACGCGATCAATACGACCGCCGCCGCCGCCGCGCCTGGCGTGATCGCGGTCTTCGTCGGCGCCGACATGGCGGCCGACAACGTGGGCGGCCTGCCCTGCGGCTGGCAGATCCACAACAAGGACGGCTCTCCGATGGCGGAGCCGCCGCATCCGGTGCTCGCGATCGGCAAGGTGCGCCATGTGGGCGACCCGGTCGCCGTGGTGATCGCCGAGACCAAGCAGCAGGCCAAGGACGCGGCCGAACTGATCGAGATCGACTACACCGACCTGCCGGCCGCCGCGACGATGCCCCAGGCGCTCGCCGCCGGGGCGCCCGCGGTGCATGACGATGTGCCGTCGAACCTCTGCTACGACTGGCATATCGGCGACAAGGCGGTTGTCGAGGGCATCTTCGCCGGTGCCCACAAGATCGTGAAGCTGGACCTCATCAACAACCGCCTGGTCCCGAACGCCATGGAGCCCCGCGCGGCGCTGGGTGATTTCGACACGTCGTCCGGCGACTACACGCTGTACACGACCAGCCAGAACCCGCATGTGATCCGGCTGCTGATGGGCGCCTTCGTGCTGCACATCCCGGAAAACAAGCTGCGGGTCGTCGCGCCGGACGTGGGCGGCGGCTTCGGCTCCAAGATCTACCATTACGCCGAGGAAGCGATCGTCACCTGGGCGTCCGCCAAGGTCCGCAAGCCGGTGAAGTGGACGGCGGAGCGCAACGAAAGCTTCATGTCCGACGCGCATGGCCGGGATCATATCTCGACCGCCGAGATGGCGCTGGACGCGCAGGGCAACTTCCTGGGTCTGAAGATCCACACGCTGGCGAACATGGGCGCCTACCTGTCCACCTTCGCGCCGTGCATCCCGACCTACCTGTACGCGACGCTGCTGGCGGGCGTGTACAAGACCCCGGCGATCTACTGCGAAGTGAAGGCCGTCTTCACCAACACGGTCCCCGTCGACGCCTATCGCGGCGCGGGTCGGCCGGAAGCGTCCTTCCTGCTGGAGCGTCTGGTCGACGTCATCGCGCATGACACCGGGCTCGACCGGGTGGAAATCCGCCGCCGGAATTTCATCCCCTCCGATGCCTTCCCCTACCAGACCCCGGTGGCGTTGCAGTACGACAGCGGTGACTACGTGGCGACCTTGGATGCCTGCCTGAAGGCGTCCGACTATGCCGGGTTCGAGGCGCGTCGCGCCGAGGCCAAGGCGCGCGGCAAGCTGCGCGGCATCGGCGTGTCCACCTACCTCGAAGCCTGCGGCATCGCGCCGTCGGCCGTCGTCGGCTCCCTCGGCGCTCGCGCCGGCCTTTATGAGGTCGCGAACGTCAAGGTCCACCCGACCGGCAGCGTGACCGTCTACACCGGCACCCACAGCCACGGTCAGGGCCACGAAACCACCCTCGCCCAGCTCGTCTGCGATCAGCTCGGCGTCCCGATGGACCAGGTGGAGATCGTCCACGGCGACACGGCGAAGATCCCGTTCGGCATGGGCACCTATGGCAGCCGCAGCCTCGCGGTCGGCGGATCGGCCATGGTCAAGGCGATGGACAAGATTGTCGCCAAGGGAAAGAAGATCGCCGCCCATCTGATGGAAGCCGCCGTCGAGGACATCGAGTTCGCCGACAACACCTTCAAGGTCGCCGGGACGGACAAGACCAAGACGCTGACGGATATCTCCTTGGCGGCCTATGTCCCGCACAACTACCCGATCGAGGAACTGGAACCCGGCCTGGATGAGACCGCGTTCTACGATCCGAAGAACTTCACCTTCCCCGGCGGCTGCCACGTGGCCGAGATCGAGATCGATCCGGACACCGGCGTGACGACGGTGGTGAATTTCTGCGCGGTCGATGACGTCGGCCGGGTGATCAACCCGATGATCGTCGAGGGCCAGATCCAGGGCGGCGTCGCCCAGGGCATCGGGCAGGCGCTGCTGGAAAGCGCCATCTACGACGACAACGGGCAGCTCCTGTCCGGCTCGTACATGGACTACACCATGCCGCGCGCCGACAACCTGCCGTCATTCACCGTCGGCACCGAGGTCACGCTCTGCACCCACAATCCGCTGGGTGTGAAGGGCTGTGGTGAGGTTGGCGCGATCGGGTCCCCGCCCGCGGTGATCAACGCCGTGGTGGACGCGCTCAAGGACTATGGCGTGCGGCATCTGGATATGCCGGCAACGCCGCAGAAGCTCTGGTCGATCATGCGGGCCGGCAAGGCCGCCTGAGGCAGAAGGGAAGAAGACGATGTACGATTTCGCATATCAGAAGCCCACCAGCCTCGCGGACGCCGTCAAGGCGTTGTCGGGGGATGAGGACGCGAAGGCCCTGGCCGGTGGCCAGACCATGATTCCGGTGCTGAAGCAGCGGCTCGCCAAGCCATCGACCGTGGTTGATCTGTCGGGCCTCGGCCTGGCGGGGATCACGGTGTCGGGCACGACCGTCACGATCGGCGCCATGACGCGCCATTGCGACGTGGCCGCCAGCGCGGATGTGAAGGCGAAGCTGCCGGCTTTGGCCGGGCTTGCGGCCCATATCGGGGACGAGGCCGTTCGCCATCGCGGCACGATCGGTGGTTCGCTGGCCAACAACGACCCGACCGCCGACTATCCGGCCGCGGTGCTGGCGCTGGGGGCGACGATCAAGACCGATCGCCGATCCATCAGCGCCGACGACTACTTTCAGGGCATGTTCACGACGGCGCTGGAGCAGGGGGAGATCATCACCTCGGTCGAGTTCCCGATCCCCGCCAAGGCCGGGTATGAGAAGTTCCCGAACCCGGCGTCGCGCTATGCGATGGTGGGCGTGTTCGTGGCCCAGACCGCGGGCGGCGTGCGCGTGGCCGTGACCGGCGCGGGGCAGGGGGGCGTGTTCCGCCATACGGACATGGAGAAGGCGCTGTCCGCCAGCTTCACGCCGGCCGCGCTGGATAGGGTGTCCACGCCGGCCGATGACATGAACAACGACATCCACGGCAGCGCCGAGTATCGCGCCCATCTGGTGGGCGTCGTCGCCAAGCGGGCCGTCGCCAAGGCCGGGTAGTTCTCGGGCAGGGCTCGGAAGGACGCCGTCCTTCCGACCCCGACCGGACGGGGTGTTCTCGCAGTTGACGACGTGGTTGCCTAGGGGCCGGTCGATCGGCTATTGGGGAACAAATGATGAACAGACCCGGTGGTTCGACCGAACCAAATTTTTCCGATAGTCCAACCCCATGTCCGGTGAGCCAACCGGGTCCCTGCCGTGACGGGCGAGGGGGAAGGAGGGTGCTCCCCAGCCCTCCAACCCAACGCCCCCTCTCCCCTTGCGGGAGAGGGTTGGGGTGAGGGGTATTCCCGCACCGACCGAGGGAATGTCCCCGCTCCACAGGTGCGGAGAGGCCTGGGCGGGACTTTCCACACGGTGCTACCCCATGTCCGGTGAAACCGAGCCAACCCAGCCTCCCCTTGAGGGGAACTCGGGAGGCCCCCACAGGCCAGCGAACCATCCTCCTCGCGCCAACCCAGACCAGGGCCTTTTCCTCACCCCGGCCCGTGCGGCGATACCCCCCACCCCAACCCTCCCCCACAAGGGGGGAGGGGGCAGATGGTTTTTTGCATGCGGTAAAACCCCATGCACCGTGAGAACCACCCCCCAATCCGGGTGCGAACCAAAGTTGTGGGATCAAGCGGCGGCGTTCGATGACGCTTCTGGCTGGTTGAAATTGGCGGGTGCCGACGGCCTGTCGGCCAGCGCCGCCCAATAAGCGTCCCAGTCCCCGTTCAGACGATTGATCCGCAACGCAAG
>CAMCDA010000234.1 GCA_945873195.1 Asaia bogorensis | reverse complement strand
CCAACCCTCCCCCTCAAGGGGGGAGGGAGCAGGGCGCCATGCATACGCCAAAACGATGGTTTGAGGCAAAGAAAACCGGACTCCCGCCCGCCCGGCGGTGCTAGGCTCGCAACCAATTCAGGCAAGGGGAACGGGCATGTCACTGTCAGGCGATCTGCTGCACACCGCGATGGCCAGCATCGCATTCGTCGGCTGCGCGATCGGCAGCGTCGCCGCCGTCCCGCCGCCCACCGCCGCTACCCGGCGCCGAGAGGTCGTGGTCGCCGGCCGGCGCGTGAAGACGATCGACATCCACGCCCATTGCATCGTCCCGGCCGCCGCCGCGGTGATCAACCATCCGCTGGAGGCGCCCGGCCTGCTGATGAACGATACCTCCGTCCGGCTGGCCGCCATGGACGCGCAGGGGATCGATGTCGAGGCACTCAGCATCAACCCGTTCTGGTACCGCGCCGAACGCGACGCGGCCGCCGAACTGATCCGCCTCCAGAATGAATCTCTGGTCCAGTTCTGCGCGGCCAGCCCAGACCGGTTCGTCGCCTTCGCGACGGCGGCGCTGCAATTCCCCGAACTCGCGGCCGAACAGGTTGAACACGCGGTCAAGAAGCTGGGCTTCCGCGGCGTGGGCGTCGGCGGCAGCGTGGCCGGCGAGGACCTGTCGCACCCGAGGTTCCACCCGTTCTGGGCCAAGTGCGAAGAACTCGGCGTGCTGGTCTTCATGCATCCCCTGGGCACGCGGGAGCTCGAGTCCTCGGGCCGGCTGTCGGGGAACGGGCTGCTGACGAACACGATCGGCAACCCTCTGGAAACGACGATCGCCCTGTCGCATTTGATTTTCGAGGGGACACTGGATCGGTTCCCCGGCCTGAAAATCTGTGCCTCGCATGGCGGCGGGTTCCTGCCGTCCTATGCGAACCGCTCCGACGCGGTGCTCCGGACATTTCCGGGCCGGGCGGGAACGCCGCCGAAGAAGCCGCCGACGGCCTATCTTCGGGATGGGCAATTGTTCTTCGACACGATCGTTTTCACGCCCGAGGCGCTACGGCATCTGATCGCCGAAACGGGCGTGGGACAGATCATGATCGGGACCGACTACCCGTTCCCCTGGACAAGCACGGAGGTTGATCTGGTGATGAACACGCCGGGTCTGAGCGATGATGACCGGGTGGCGATTTTGGGTGGGACGGCGGCGCGGTTGATGGGTATTTCGTAAATATTGCCGTCTTCAATGAAGTTACCTCGACCGTTCTGAGCCGCCATGAAGCTGCATCATGGCAACCTGCCAAACCAAGGTCACGGAAGGCGGGCGGATCGTCATTCCGGCCGAACCGCGTCGTCAACTTGGGCTGCGACTCGGCGCGGACGTAATCCTCGACATCGCCGACGGCGAGCTTCGCGTCCGTTCCGTCCAGCAGGCCATACAACACGCCCAGGCGCTGGTCCGTCGGCATGTCCGCCCGACGGACAGCCCTACCGCCGCCGCTCCCGCTGCGCCGTATAAAGCCCGCTGCACACGATGATCCCCGCCCCGATCAGCGTCCACTGGTCCGGCAACGCGCCAAACGCCAGGAAACCGGCCGCGGTCATGTAGAGCAACTGCATGTAGGAATACGGTGCCAGCGTCGAAACCGGGGTGAACCGCAGCGACAGGATCACCAGCCACTGCCCCAGCGACGACAGCACCCCCTGCCCCAGCGACAGCACCAATTGCATCGGCGTCGGCGTCACGAAATGGAATGGGATGATCGCGCACAGCACCACGAACCCGGAGACCGCCGACCAGAACATCGTCGTCTCGGCCCGCTCGGTCCGGGTCATCCGCCGCGTCAGGATCACGCCCACCGCCCAGAACATGGCGGAGGCGACGCGATACAGCCCCTCCGGCTGGAACGTTCCCGTCCCCGGCCGCAGCACGACCAGCACGCCCGCCATGCCAGCCGCCAGGGCTACCCAGCGACGCGCATCCACCTTTTCACCCAGCAGAGGGATCGAAAGAAAGGTGACGATGATCGGGCCGATGAAGCCGATGGTCGCCGCCTCGGCCAGGCCCACGTCGCGGATGCCCAGCACGAACAGCATCGACGAACAGACCAGGCACATCCCGCGGGCAACCTGCAACCACGGCTGGCGGACGAAGAACGACGCCCCGGAAATCCGCGTCGTCAGAATGAAAGCCATGAGAACGAACACGACATAGCGGGTCCAGGTGATCTGCACGATCGACACCTCGCCCGCCAGCTTCTTGGCGATCGTATCGGCGACGGCGAAGATCAGTCCGGCCAGAAGATTAAGCCCGATCCCGCGCAGCGGGTTGTCCACATGTCCACTCAACGCCCGCGAGTCCCCCCGGAACAGCAGCCCAGAAGACCATCTTGAACCGGCCCCGACCAGACCCTCACACAAAAGTCATGGCAGTGGCGCGCGGTTCCCCGCGTTTTGCTCTCGCTTTACCGCGCTTGCCGCCCTATGTGTGCGCCGCAACATCCCTTTCCCGGACCCGTCATGCAAATCCGCAACGTCGCGATCATCGCCCATGTCGATCATGGGAAGACCACACTCGTCGATAAGCTCCTAGGCCAATCCGGGGCTTTCCGGGAACATCAGGTGGTCGCGGATCGGGCGATGGACCGTAACGAGCTGGAGAAAGAGCGCGGGATCACCATCCTCGCGAAATGCACCTCGGTGATGTGGCACGACACCCGCATCAACATTGTCGACACGCCCGGCCACGCCGATTTCGGTGGAGAGGTCGAGCGCATCCTGAACATGGTCGATGGCGCCATCGTGCTGGTGGATGCCGCCGAGGGCGTGCTGCCGCAGACCAAGTTCGTCGTCGGCAAGGCCCTGGCGCGCGGCATTCATCCGATTGTCGTGGTGAACAAGGTCGATCGCGGCGATGCCCGCCCCGATGAGGTGCACACGGAAGTCTTCGACCTGTTCGCCGCCCTCGGCGCTTCGGACAGCCAACTTGATTTCCCGATGCTCTATGCGTCCGGCCGGCAGGGCTGGGCGGATGAGACCATGGACGGTCCGCGCAAGGACCTGACCGCGATGTTCGACCTGATCCTGCGCCATGTGCCGGAGCCCACGGTCGATGCCGACGCCCCCTTCGCCATGGTCGCCAGCATCCTGGAATACGACAACTTCCTGGGCCGCGTGCTGACCGGCCGGATCGAGCAAGGCACCGCGCGGCTGAACATGCCGGTGAAGGTGCTGCGCGAGGACGGCAGCGTCGTCGAAACCGGCCGCATGACCAAGCTTTTGTCCTTCCGTGGCCTGGACCGGGTGCCGGTCGAGGAAGCGCAGGCGGGTGACATCGTCGCCATCGCCGGCCTGTCGGAAGGCACGATCCCGAACACGATCGGCGCGATGGAACTCGCGGCGCCCCTGCCCGCCATCCCCGTTGATCCGCCGACGCTCGCCATGACGTTCCGCATCAATGACGGCCCGCTGGCCGGGCGCGAAGGCAAGAAGGTCACGTCCCGCCAGATCCGCGAACGCCTGTTCCGTGAATCCGAGGGCAACGTCGCCATCAAGGTCACCGACTCGAACGAAACCGAAGCCTTCGAGGTCGCCGGCCGTGGCGAACTCCAACTCGGCGTTCTCATCGAGCAGATGCGCCGGGAAGGCTTCGAACTCACCATCGGCCGCCCCCGCGTGCTGACGCGGCAGAACCCCGAAACCGGCGCCCGTGAGGAGCCGATGGAGGAAGTGCTGGCCGATGTCGACGAACCCTTCTCGGGCGTCGTGGTCGAAAAGCTGAGCCGCCGGAAGGCGGAACTGCGGGAAATGCGGCCATCCGGCGGCGGCAAGGTGCGCCTGACGTTCATCATGCCCAGCCGTGGCCTGATTGGGTACCATGGCGAATTCCTGACGGACACGCGCGGCACCGGGATCATGAACCGGATGTTCGCCGGCTACGGTCCCTGGAAAGGCCCGATCGAGGGCCGTCGCAATGGCTCCCTGATTTCGACCGAGCCGGGTGAGGCGGTGCATTACGCGCTGTTCTACATCCAGGAGCGTGGCACGCTGTTCGTGAACCCCGGCGAGAAGGTCTATCAGGGCCTCATCCTGGGTGAGCACAGCCGCGGGTCGGACCTGGAAGTGAACCCGATCAAGGAAAAGAAGCTGACCAACGTCCGCGCCTCGGGCAAGGACGACGCGATGCTGCTGATCCCGCCGCGCCGCATGAGCCTGGAACAGGCGATTGCCTATGTGGAAGACGATGAACTGGTGGAGGTCACCCCCTCCGCCGTCCGTCTCCGCAAGCGCTATCTGGACCCGCATGAGCGGAAGCGGTTCGAGCGTCGCTCGGAAGCCGCGGCCTAAATACACCGGCGGCGAAGCTCAGATGAGCTTCGCCAAGGCCGCCAGCCGGTGCCCGTACTGGTGTTCCGCCAGCACGCGGCGCTGACCGGCCGCCCCGATTGCCAGCGCCCAGGCTGGATCGCGCAGCACGCGAGCGTACTGGTCATTTAGCTCAACCAAATCCCGATAGACCAGCATCTCCCGCCCCGGCTCGAAGCACAGGGACAGGTCGGCCTGGTCATCCGTGACCACCGGAGTCCCCGCCAGGCAGGGCTCGAAATGCCGCTGATTGAGGCCGTCCAGCACATTGTCCTCGTGGTGGACGTTCAGAACGGCCAGATGGCCCCGATAGATGTCCGCAAGTTCCTCGGCCTCGACGCGACGGGCGTGGATTTCGTGGTCAATCCCGGGGCATGCGGTCCAGGCTGGTCCATATAGTACCATCGGCTGGGTCAGACCGCCCACCAGCGCTCGGCGATGCGCGGTCGGGTTGGCGACGAACACCATGCGCTCACGGCGAGGTCCGTCTTTCCCGGCACCGCCCGGCCGAGCGGCATGCGGCAGATAGGACGCGGGGGGCTTGAAACCCAGGGCTGCGTGCTGGGACACAAGGCCGGTGTCGGTATAGACGACAGCGTCGAACAGGTCGGCGACGGGACGGTCGGCGTTGGAGAAGCCATCCCCAACCCAACCGAGCAGCGGCGGACGGCCTGGCATGGCGGCGACCTGCTCCAGAATCGGTAGCGGCGTCGCGAAGGCGCGCACGGCCAGGATCAGATCGGGGCGGAAGGCGCGGATCGCGGCCAGGATACGGCGGACGGGGATGGCACCCGTCCATCCCGCCATCAAGAGCCGTTCGAGTCCCGCGCCAATCCGGGCATCGCGGGTGACGCCCAGCGCGGTCTCGTGCCCCCCGGCCTGGAAGCCGGCGAGGCAGTCCTCGGTCCAGTGCGTGACCTCACGCGGCTTGCCGAGGACGAAAACCCGCATCAGACGTCCAGGTTCGCGACCTTGAGGGCATTGCCCACGATGAAGTCCCGTCGCGGTTCCACGACATCGCCCATCAGCGTGGAGAACACCTGCGCCGCTTCCTCTCCATCGCCGATCCGGACCTGGAGCAGCGTGCGGATGGCGGGATCGAGCGTGGTTTCCCACAACTGGTCGGGGTTCATCTCCCCCAGGCCCTTGAAGCGCTGCACCGACAGGCCGCGGCGGCCATGGGTGATGATCGAGTCGAAGGCACTCGCCGGACCAGCCGGCCGGGATTCCCGGGCATCGAGCTTCAGCGTTGCCGGCTCCCCAAATCGTTCGGCCAGCATCGGCGCGCGATCGGCCAGCCAACGGGCCTCGGCGCTGCGCAGGGCCGAGGCCTCCACCGCATGCCGTTCCGCGACGCCACGGACGGTGCGCGACAGCACCACGCCCGAATCGGCACTGACGACCCAGCCCTGCTCGGTTGGCAGCGATACCGCATTCAACCGGCGGGCAAAATCGGGCGCCGCGGCCATGGCGCGCGTGGAATCGGTGGTCAGCACACCGGCAATCGCGGCCTGTTCCAGCAACGCCACCGGGATATTCGGCGCCAGACGGCGGAGGTTCATCGTCGCCTCCCGCAGCAGCTTGATTTCCTGCCGCAGTTCGGTCGTCTCCAGCACCGTCCCGTTCGCATAGGCCAGGCGAGCGTCGCCCAAGGCCTTGTCCAGCAGGAAGGATTCCAGCGAGCCGTCGTCCTTCAGATACCGCTCATCCCCGCCGCGCTTGGCGCGGTAGAGCGGCGGTTGGGCGATATACAGATGACCGCGTTCGATCAGTTCGCGCATCTGGCGGAAGAAGAAGGTCAGCAGCAACGTGCGGATATGCGATCCGTCGACGTCGGCGTCGGTCATGATCACGATGCGGTGATAGCGCAGCTTGGAGGCATCGAAGCCCCCCTGCTCCACCGCGCCCTGGCCGATGCCGGTGCCGAGGGCGGTGATCAGCGTGCCGATTTCCTGGCTGGAGAGCATGCGGTCGAACCGCGCCCGCTCCACGTTCAGGATCTTGCCCTTCAGCGGCAGGATGGCCTGGAATTTCCGGTCGCGACCCTGCTTGGCGGAGCCGCCGGCGCTGTCACCCTCGACGATGAAGATTTCGCACTTGGCGGGATCACGCTCCTGGCAGTCGGCCAGCTTGCCCGGCAAGGTGGAGATATCCAGCACGCCCTTGCGCCGCGTCAGTTCGCGCGCCTTGCGGGCGGCTTCGCGGGCGGAGGCCGCGTCCATCACCTTCTGGATGATCGACTTGGCCTCGCGCGGATGCGTCTCGAACCAATGTGACACGGCGTCGGCGACGGCCGCCTGCACCACGGGCTGGACCTCGGAACTGACCAGCTTGTCCTTGGTCTGGGAGGAGAATTTCGGGTCCGGCACCTTGACCGAGAGGATGGCGGTCATCCCCTCCCGCATATCCTCACCCACCAGAGCCAGGCTGTCCTTCTTGCCCATGCCTTCGGCGTACTTCGTGACAACACGGGTCAGCGCCTGGCGGAAGCCCGCCAGATGCGTGCCGCCGTCGCGCTGGGGGATGTTGTTCGTGAAGCAGAGCATCGTCTCGTGGTACGAATCATTCCACGACAGCGCGAACTCAACCCGGATGCCCTGCTGCTCCAACGGCGCGCGGAAATTGATCGGCGGGGTGAACACAGCGTGCTTGGAGCGGTCGACATATTCGACGAAGGCCACCAGGCCACCATCATAGCGCAGCTGGGTTTCCACGACCTCCGCATGACGCTCATCCCGCAGGACTATGGCGACGCCGGAGTTCAGGAACGCCAGCTCCCGCAGGCGGCGTTCCAGCAGCCCGTAGTCGAACTCGGTCTTGGTGAAGGTGCCGGGGCTGGCCTTGAACGTGACTTCCGTGCCGCTGACACGATCGGTCGGTCCGACGATGGACAGCGGGGCCACGGTGTCGCCATGCTCGAACCGGATGAAATGCTCCTGCCCCAGGCGCCAGATGCGGACTTCCATCCACTCCGACAAGGCATTCACCACTGCGGCGCCGACGCCGTGCAAGCCGCCCGAGACCTTGTAGGAGTTCTGGTTGAACTTCCCGCCGGCGTGCAGCTTGGTAAGAACGACCTCGGCCGCCGAAATCCCTTCTTCCTGGTGGATGTCGGTCGGAATGCCACGGCCGTCGTCGCGGACGGTGACGCTACCGTCGCCGTTCAGGGTCAGTTCGACACGGGTCGCGAATCCGGCCTGCGCCTCATCAACCGCGTTGTCGATGATCTCGAAGGCCATATGATGGAGGCCGGAGCCGTCGTCGGTGTCGCCAATATACATGCCAGGTCGCCGGCGGACGGCATCCAGGCCCTTGAGCACCGAGATCGAGGCGGCATCGTAGGCTTCGGGATCAGACCCGTTCTGAGGCGAATCGGGTGGCGTCGCGGCGTTGTCGGACATGCCGGCTTGAGGCTCCTGGCTGGTGAGGATTCCGTGACGCGCAGTATACCAGTCGGGGCACCAATATGACAGGGGCGGTTTGGGAAGGGCGGGGCTCCGCCCCTTACCCCGCAAGGGGGCTTTGCCCCCTTAGCCCCCACCAAGGGCGACAGCCCTTGGAACCGGTCAGTTTGGGGGATTCTGGGAGGGGCTGAGGTGATGTTTCAGCCACCACCTCAGCCCCTCCCAGAATCCCCCAA
>CAMCDA010000233.1 GCA_945873195.1 Asaia bogorensis | reverse complement strand
TGCGATCAACGCACGCACATCGGGAGGCAGTTCCATCCCGACGTTGACTCATGTTCCCGCTCCGCACGCAATCAGCTTCAAGCGCGGACGCGAAAACAGGAACCCATTGTTGCCAATCGGACTCACCCAGGGGGTGCTTGGGAGTTACGACGAAACGGCAGCCCGGTCGGATCGAACGAGGTAACGCGCGTAACCGTGTCGGACGCCGCCAGCGTCACATCCCCGGCGGTGCCCCCGCCCAGTGCCGCGGCGTTCAAGGACGCGCCGCTGAGCAGCGAGATCGTCTGCCCGGTCAGGGTGATGGCGCCGGCGGCCTTGCCGGCGAGACCCGTCGTGATGCCGCCGGTTCCCGCCACGGTGATCGTGTCGGCATCGATCTCGACCGCCTTGCCGGGCAGCAGCAGCGCGCTGGACACCGTGACGGTATCGCTGCCAAGGCCGCCCGACACGCTCAGCGAGGCGTGGAAGCCGGCGTCGACCGAGGCGATGTTCAGCGTGTCGTTGCCAAGGCCGAGCGTGATGGTGAGGGAGTTGGTGGGGAGGTCGAAGATCTGGGTTTCGGCTGTACCGGTCGTCGACAGCGTCATCTTGCCGTCATTGGCGATCCCGTCCGACAGCGTGGCCGTGTCCGCGAAGACGGACAGGTCGAGCGTCAGATCGGTGACGGTGCCGCCGAGGGTGATCGGCTCCATGCCCGTATAGGCGATGATCCGGCCATCAGTATCGACGCTGCCGGAGGAGCCGTCAATCGCGAGCATCGCGACCCGGCCGAAGCTGTCGCCGTTGATTTCCAGCGTGTCGTAGCCGCCGTCCCCGCCATGCACGCCGTCCCGGATGGCGCCGGTGCCGGTGACGATGAACAGATCACGGTTGTCGATGCCGCCGGTCAGCCGCTCGAACCCGCCAAAGGCGAGGCCGCCGACCGTGCCGGTGCCGGGTTCGGTTACCAGCCAGGTGCTATCGGCCGAGGGGCCGCGCAGCGAATCGTCGCCGGTGCCGCCGGACAGCCGTGAAATGCCCGAGAAGGTTGCCCGCGCCGCGCCGTCCGCGCTGCCCGCGCCGTTGCCGTCGAACCGCCAGTTCTGCGGCGTGTCGGCGTGCTTGATCGCCAGGCTGTTGGTGCCGGCGCCGCCGTCAAAGGCGACCGGGGGGAGGCTGTGGGTGCCGAAACTGTCGGCATCGATTGTTACCGAGTCGTCGCCGATGCCGCCGGCGATGCTGACGGCGCCGATATCGGCCAGATCGCCGAAGGCCAGGATCGCGCCGTTCGTGGAGTCCACGATCTCGACGCGCTGCACGGTCTGGGCTCGGGCGCCGGTCCGTTCGGTGTGCTCGCTCATGCGCACGAGCAGGTCGTGGTCCGTGGTGTCGCCGGGCATCGCCGCGAGTTGCACCGCCAGAATGTCGGCGTTTAGCAGTACCCTGGGTTCCAGCGGATCGAAGGCGAGCGGACGGGGCGCGGCGCTTCCGGGTTTTGGCTTGCGGACAGAGGAAGTGTTGCCTGCCTTGGCTTCCTCACGCCGAAACCGGCGTGAAAGGCGGCCATTGACATCCGTCCCGATATAGACCGGCATTTGTACATTCCCCAGTTCTTGGAGCGGTTAAAGCGCCAGTCGTGCCCCGCACGCGACCAGAGCCAGGAAACCACCCGACACGCGAAGCCCCCACGTTGGGGGGCCACGATGTTACCGATTGACTATCGCATGCGAAAGCCGGGGCGGTCTGCGCGATCCTGATTACAATTTAATGACATTCATTGCGCGGCGTACTGCCTTGTATGGCACCAGATCCGCTGCTAAGCACGGCACGAGGACAAGAACGGTTCGGAGTCAGTCGTTCGACCCGTTCTCGATTGCGGCAAGACCGCAACTCAGGGGTGTGTCTGGTGTCTCTATTTGCGTGGCGGCTGCTGTTGGGCGTGGGATTTTGCCAGATTTGGACGCCGGCGCCGGCTGCGACGTTCGATTGCGTTATGGACCCATCCTTATCGCTGAAGATCGGAAGTCCCGTGTCCAGCACGCTATCGGCCGT
Organism: Asaia bogorensis; assembly: GCA_945873195.1. Taxonomy (GTDB): domain Bacteria; phylum Pseudomonadota; class Alphaproteobacteria; order Acetobacterales; family Acetobacteraceae; genus Rhodopila; species Rhodopila bogorensis_A. The sequence continues at coordinate 5,970 of CAMCDA010000233.1, read as the reverse complement.
GCTGGTCAAGCGCGGTGACCGGGTCGCCAAGGGACAGGTCATCGCGCGGCTGGAATCGGCGGTCGAGGAATCCACGGTCGCCTTGAACGAAGCCCGAGCCAGCAGCCTCGCGGAAGTCAGCGCGAGGCGCGTCCGGCTGGAACAGGCCGCGACCGAATTGAACCGTGGCCATCAATTGCTGCCCGGCAACAACATTCCCGCGCAGAAAATCGATGAATTGCGCACATCTTGGCTGGTGGCACAGCAGGATCTGGTGCAGGCGGGACTCAATAGACGCATCGCCGAGGTGGAACTCGAGCGGTCCCGGGCGTTGCTGGAACAGCGGGTGATCAGAAGCCCAATCGACGGCATCGTCGTGCAGCGGCTGCTGGGCCCGGGTGAGCACGTGCACCAGGACGCACACATCGTCGTCATTGCTTCAATTGATCCGATATATGTCGAAGTATTTCCGTCTGTCCGTTATTATGGTCAAATCAACGAAGGTGATCGCACCATTGTCCGGCCGCAGGACCCGGTCCGCGGCGAACACCAGGCCGTGGTGTCGGTGGTCGATCGGATTTTCGACCCCGGCAGCGGCACGTTCGGCGTCCGGCTGGAAATGCCCAATCCGGATGCGTCGGTTCCCGCCGGTCTGCGCTGCCGGGTGACGTTCGAATTGCCGGACCTGCCGGCATCGGCCAGTGGCGGACGGCCAGCACCCGGGGGGTGAGCCTGCTTCGGCGAGGAAACGGAGCGAAACCGGTCGAGCAGCTGGCCACGACGCCATCCTGAACCCTGTCAACGCGCCCTGTAGTCGCAGGTGGTCGGCATCTGGTGCCCCTCGACCAGGCCGGACACACGAAACGGCGTGTCGCGGGACGTCAGGTCAATGTCGACGATCGCCATGTCCGACGGCTTCGAGAAGTCGCCCCAGGCGTTGAGACGCCAGAAACGCTGCTCACCGCCCGACACTGGAATCGGTTCAAGACAGGCCGGGCTGGAATCGCCATGCACCAGCAACACCGGCCCACGAAAGCCCTGAATCTCGGCCGCGAGCGCTCGGCAGGTCGGCGCCAGCGCGGCACTTGCCAGGCAGCGCTGCAACGGATCCGCCGGCACGACCGTCCCCTTATCAACATATTGCGGATCGAACGGATCGACCTGCATCGCGATCACGACCGCTTTCTCGCCGGCATCCCGCGCGGCGGCGAAGTTCCGCAGGAGCCACAGGCGGTTGGCCTCATCTCGCGCATCGGCAAGAGCCAGGGCCAATGATCGATCGTCCTGGTTGATATCCTCCCGGCCGTTCATCGTTCCGACCGCATGGATAGTCACAAACCGCACGCCGTCAACAACCCAGGTTCCATTCTCTGGCTGCCCCGGCTGCATCCTGTAGCCCCACTCCCAACGGACGAACTCCGGCGGTGCCGCGAAATGAATGCGTCGCAAGGCATCCAAGCGCGCGAGTTCGGACCCCACGTTTGGCACGCTCTTGCGGTCGCAATCCGTCCAGTCGTTATCACCAGGCGTCAAGAAGACCGGCCGGCGGAAGCTGTCGCGCCACAAAGCGCGCTGGCCGAGCTGCCACTGGTCGTTGCAGGCGGTCTCCGGCCGGCCGAGATCACCGACCGAGATCACGAAGGCGATGCTGGGGTCCTGGGCCAGTTTCTGAGAGGCTGGGCCGCTCAGAAACGACTGGTCATCATCCGAGTACGGCATGTCGCCATACACGGCGAACCGAGGGCCGCTCCCCAAGGCGGCCGGTGCCGCCGCGACCAGCACGGCAAGCGACAAGGCGGTTGTGATGCCTGCGAGACGGATCATTCCCGGGTACCCGATCAAGATGGTGGTTCACCATCTTTGAGCGGTCAGGCAGCGTCAAGCGAGCGATGCCGACATTTCCATGACGGCACAGCCCGCCGGCTCCGGCAAGCCGCCGCACTTGCGGACCGCGTGGAATCCACCACAATCGCTCCCAACACAAAAGCCAGTCCAGGAAACCATCATGATACGCGCGTTTGTCTTGTTGCTGTCCCTCGTCTTGCCCGCAACGTCCGTCCTCGCGGCCTGGCCTGAAAAGCCCATCCGCCTGATCGTCGGCGTTGCGCCGGGCGGTCCCGCCGACCTGTCGGCGCGCATGATCGCCGAACGCATGAGCGAGACCCTGAAACAGCCGGTCATCGTGGAAAACCGCTCCGGCTCGAACAACCTGATCGCGATCATGGCCGTGCTGGCATCCCCAGCCGATGGCTACACGGTCATGCACGGCACCACAGGTGCGATGACGATCTCGCCAGCGACAACCAAAAATCTGAAATACGACCCGTTGCGCGATTTTGCCCCGGTGGGCGGGGTTGTCAGCTACTCCTACCTGTTGGTGACGCGGTTGGGGTTGCCGGTGACCTCGCTGAAGGAGTTTGTCGCCTATGCCAAGCAGAACGAAGGCAAGCTGAGCTACACGTCACCCGGCATTTCTTCCGTGAACCACATGGGGATGGAGAACTTCTCGATGCTGACCGGCATCAGGATGAACCATATCCCCTATAAGGGCGATTCCGAGGCGCTGGCCGATGTGTTGGCCGGGCATGTCGATTGCGGGTTCATCTCCTTCTCCCTGACCGCGCCGCAGGCGAAGAACGGCAAGCTGCGCGCGCTGGCGATCAGCCAGCCGGAACGCAGCAGCATCGTGCCCGACGTGCCGACCGTGCGCGAAGCGGGCGTGCCCGGCTTCGACCTGTTGCCCTGGACCGGGTTGATGGTGCCCGCCGCCACGCCGAAGGCGGTGGTCGACACCATGAACGCGGCGATCAATGAAGGATTGCGCCATCCCACGATGGTCAAGCGCATGGCGGAACTGAACTACAATCCGATGATCACCACGCCCGAGAGCTTCCGCCAGATGATCGCGGATGAGCAGGCGCGCTGGCGTGAGGTCAATACCCGGGTCAAGCTGGTGCTTGAATAGAGCTGTATCCACGTCGGTGGCACGTTCCGCGGCCCTCGCTGGCGTCTGGGGGTTGCGGCGGCGTGCCGACGACAATACTGAAGACGGCGGCGCAAACCACGACGTGCCGCCCAGCGGTCGAGACGTAAACCGCCCGACACGCTGGCGGGACGCATGAACAAGGTTGAGAGAGGTTACATGGAATTCGGGACGTTCCTTCTGTTGCAGTCGCCAGGCGCACGTAGTTCGGAAGAAGTCTTCTCCTTCGGCACCAGGATCGCGCAGGAGGCCGACAAACTCGGCTTTGGCAGCGTCTGGTGCGCCGAACATCACTTTTCGACCTATGGCTATCTGTCACGGCCGCTGATGTTCGCGACGCACCTGGCGGCCCATACGGACCGCATTCGCGTCGGTTCCGCCGTCGTCGTGCTCCCGCTGCATCACCCGCTCATCGTGGCCGAGGAGATTGCGACCGCCGACCTGCTGAGCAAGGGGCGTCTCGATATCGGCCTCGGCCGCGGCTACCAGACCTACGAGTTCGAGCGTCTAGGGATCGCGCTGACTGACAGCCGCGCCCGCTTCGAGGAAGGGCTCGATATTCTCCTGAAGGCGTTTCAGGGGAAGCCCTTCAGCTACGAAGGCAAGCACTACAGCTTTGGCGAAACCACCGTGTTCCCGACGCCGGTGCAACAGCCGCATCCGCCCATCTGGATCGTCGGTCAAAGCCCGGAATCAATCATCGCCTCCGCTCGGCGGGGCTTCAACATCGTCTCGGGCGGCTTCGGGGTCTCGGTGGACCGGTTGCGCGAATTCCGTAGAGCCTATGATGCGATTGATCTCGATCCAGGCCTGAGGTCGCGCATCAAGATCAGCACGCAGCGGCCGGTCTATGTGACCCATGACGAATCCGAGCTTCCGGCGGTCGTGGAACAGGCGCGCTGGAACATGCGGGTAACGCTGAGCCTGCGTCAGGGGCTGGAGCGGGTCGAGAAAGGCCGCGCGATCGCCATCCCCTTCGAAAATGAGCCCGATACGGACGATCTTCTGGAGAACTACTTCATCATGGGCACGCCGAAAGCGTGCATCGCGAAGCTCGAACGGCTCCGCGACGCGATGAAGATCGATCACTTCAACGCCAACTTCTGGTTTGGCGACCTGGAGCAGGACAAGGTCCTGCGCTCGATGCAGCTTTTTGCCGAGGAGGTCATGCCAGCCTTCCAGCAATCACCGGCACGTTCGGCGGCGTAGCACTGCTGAAATCCAAGAGGGCCGACCAGCCCTCTTGCTTCAGCCGGCTCGGCCCCCCGCGGGCGCCTACCCGAGCGAGGTGACACCCATCGTCGACACATGGGCGGAGATCACTTTCCAACCCTGCTCGGGGAACCGCACCCAGGTCTGGCTCTGCCGTCCGACCAGGTCGCGACCGCGCACCTTGAACTCCAGATTGACGGTCGCGAGATCGCGCCCGAGCGTCAGTATCTCCAGACGCAGCCGCTTCTCCTTGGTGCCGGGACCAGGTGGGCGCGCCACCCGATGGGCATGGATGGCGGCGAAGCCATAGCCGTTTTCGTGCATGGCATAGCGCACGGTATGGGGACTGTCCCAGAACGTCGCATCGAGGACATCGACGTTCTTGTCGATCAGGGCCTGTTCGTAGAGTTCGAACAACGCGGCGACCTCCGCCACGACGTCCGGCAGGTTGGGGGTCAGATCTATCATGCTGCTGACTCCAGGGCCTGCGCCACCGCCACCAGGACGGCGTCGCTGCCGCGGCCACCGATGATGGACAGGCCGACCGGCGCGCCATCAACGATCGCGCCGGGAATGTTGACCTGAGGCACACCCGTTAGCCCGCCCTGCGAACACAGGCAGGTAATACGATCCCGCAGCGGTGTCAGAACCCCGAGGGGCAGCCCCTTGAGCGGTGCCTGGAACGGCGTGGTCGGCAAGCAAAGGATCGTGCCCGGTGGCAGCAGCCAGTTCATCCGCCCGCGCGCCTCCCGCCGCATCAGTTCGGCCCATGCCTGGTCCGCAGCCGGAACCTGCGCGCCCGCGATCAGGTTTCGGGCAACGCCGAATGCCATGCGCGGATTGTCGCGTTCGACCCAGGCGCGGAACGTGTTCCATGCCTCGACGGGCTGGAGCATGCGTTGCGCACGCGCCCAGACCGACAATCCTTGCGGCGCCATGACTTCCTCCCGTGCCGATCCGATCAGCCGGGTCAACCGATCAACCATCGGCCGCAGCGCCGCCGCGACGTCCGGATCGGCGAAACCAAAGGCATCGACGGCGATCAGCAGGGTATGGGGTAGTTCGGCCGCGGGGGCTTCACCGAGCAGCACGGTCGAAACTCGAGCAAAGGTTTCGGCATTACGGGCAAACCAGCCGGTCGTGTCGGAACTCGGTGCCTGGGGGAGCATGCCGGCGAGGTTCAACCGACCATGCGTGGGCCGGATACCGTAAAGACCGCAGAAACTGGCCGGCACGCGAACCGACCCACCGGTGTCGGTGCCCAGGGCGGTGTCGCACAGGCCCGCCGCGACGGCCGCCGCGGAGCCGGACGAGGAACCGCCCGGCACCCGATCCGGCGCCTTGCTGTTCAGCGGCGTGCCATCGAAGGCGTTCTCCCCCAGAATCCCGAGGGAGACTTCGTCGGTGATGGTCTTACCGACCAGGGTCGCTCCGGCATCCAGCAGCGTCCGCACGGCCCAGGCATCCTGTGTGGGCACGGGGTTTGCGCGCGCCCAATCGTGGTTGCCGCCGCCGGTTGGAACACCCGCCACGTCGAACAGGTCCTTGGCGGCGAAGGTGAAGCCACTGAGCGGGCCACCGGGCGTGCCGTCCCTATGGCAGCGCGGTCCAGGAACGAAAGCATTGATGCTGTCTGTCATGCGGGTATCTCAGAGTCCGTCCGGAAGGTCTCTCAAGGATTACATAGCCTTCGGAGCATCATCCGGATCGCCGCCAGCCGCAGGAACGCCAACGCATTATACGTGAGGTTCTCGAAATCCTTGGCCAACCGCCGGCATCGGTTGAGCCACGCGAGT
>CAMCDA010000232.1 GCA_945873195.1 Asaia bogorensis | reverse complement strand
CGATCAACGCACGCACATCGGGAGGCAGTTCCATCCCGACGTTGACTCATGTTCCCGCTCCGCACGCAATCAGCTTCAAGCGCGGACGCGAAAACAGGAACCCATTGTTGCCAATCGGACTCACCCAGGGGGTGCTTGGGAGTTACCATTTTTCGTTTGACGAGGTCCCCATGATGGATGTCAATTGACGTTTATCAAAAATAATCCAGGGGATACGGCACACATGAACGACATGGCTGGCCAGATGGCCGAGACCGAGGATTGGCACCCGGCGGACGTGCTCGCGGCCCTGAAAAAGCGCGGCAATTCGCTGGCGGCCTTGTCGGTGACGAATGGCTATCACCCGACTGCCGCGGGCAAGGCGCTCAAGCGCCGCTGGCCGGCGCTGGAGGCATTGATCGCCGAGGCGATCGGTGTGCCGGCCAAGGATATCTGGCCGAGCCGGTATGGCGCTGATGGACTGCCGCAGGGGCGCGGGGCGGCGAAGGCTTGATCCGGGCGTTGTTCGGAAAAAAGCGCCACCCCGGACCGGGGTGGCGCTTTCGTTTTTCAGGCCCGCACTTCCTCGTTCAACGCCGTCTCATAGACCCGGATCACCGAGCTTGAGTCGGAGGTGCCGAGGCCCATGCCGCGCGCCATCCGCATCAGGTTCAGCACCTGCGGCGCGATCATGCCGGGCACGCCCAGCTCATCCGCCATTTCCATCGCCAGGCGCAGGTCCTTGTGGGCAAGGTCGAGCGCGAAGGTTGGCGCGAAATCGCCCTTCAGCGCCTTGTTCGACATGTTGCTGTAGCCCGACGACATGCCCGACGCATTGCGGATCACGGCGTCCAGCTTCTTCAGGTCGATGCCGGAACGCTTGCCCATCATCAGCGCTTCGGCTGCCGCGGCGGCGTTGCAGAAGGCGAGCATGTTGTTGATCAGCTTGGCGGTGGAGCCCATGCCGATGCCGCCGACATGGATCACTTCGCCGCTGAAGGACTTGAGCAAGGGAAGCTGCTGCTCATACGCCGCGGCGTCACCGCCGACCATGATGACGATCGAGCCGTCCTTGGCGCGCGCCGTGCCGCCCGAGACGGGGGCTTCGAGCATGTGGATGCCCTTGGCCGCCATGGCCTCCGCCAGCTTGCGGGCGGTGGCGGGGGAGTTGGTGGAGAGATCGATGAAGGTCGTGCCGGCCTTGGCGTTGGCCGCGATGCCGTCGGCGCCGAGGGCCACTTCCTCGACGATCCGGGGGATCGGCAGAGAGGTGATGACGACGTCGCAGGTTTTGGCGACCTCGGCGACCGAACCGACCGAGGACGCGCCGAGATCGGTGCAGGCCTTCACCGCGTCGGGGTTGAGGTCGAACACCACGACCTCATGGTTCGTGTTGCGGATGATGTTGTGGCACATGGGACCACCCATGTTGCCGACGCCGATGAACCCGACCTTCATGCCTGCATTTCCTCCTGGCCCGCGCCGGACGGTCCGGCGCGGTGGTGGAATGATGGCGGATATCAGGGGTGGGCGTCCACCTCGGCCCGGGCATCGGCCTGGGCATGCTGGGCGATCGCCTGGTCGACGGCCTCGGGGTTGTGGGCGATGACCATCAGCAGGACGCGGGCGGCCTGTTCGGGCTGGCGGCGATGCTGTTCCCAGTCGCGGACGGCGGCCGGGGAGAACCCGAAGCGGCGGGCGAAGGCGTCCTGGCTGAGATCAAGACGCGCGCGGATCGTCTTCACGTCGATGTCGTCGGGGACATGGGCGATGAAGCCTTCGGTGGTTTCGCCTCGGGCATAGGCCCGCGCGGCGCGGACACTGCCGAGGATGCGGCTACCAGCCTTGGACATAACGGCACACTCCCAATCGATAATCCGAGACCAGGCCCGCCAGTTCCCGCCGGAGTTCATTCCGTTCGGCCGCTGTCAGGTCGATCTTGTCACCCTTGGCGAAGACGTTCAGCAGGAAGACGGGAATATCCCGGCCGGCATAGAACGTGATCACCCTGTAGCCACCGCTTTTCCCCTTGCCCCTTCCGGCGAAGCGGAGCTTGCGGGCGCCGCCGGTGCCAGGGATTTCCACCCCGGCGTCCGGATCACGCGCCAGCTTCAGCAGGATCAGGGCGCGTTCGTCGGCGGTGAGGCCGGCGCGATCCGCGTCCCGCAGGTAGTCCTGTGTTTCGACAACCGATTGCAGCATCCGTGCCCCGTTGGTTGGTTGGGCGCGGTTGGTTTTCTGACACGAGGCCCCTGAACAACCGGTTAAGGCGGTTAGGGAAAAGCAAGGGTTATATACGGCAATGCCGCATGGACGGCAATCGAATTGTTAAGGGCTCACGGCTGCGGACCATCGTACCCTTCGATGATGATCAATTCGCCCATGCCGCGCCCGTCGCGCTTGGACTTGGCGTGCATGTATTCGGGGGAGTGGTAGCAGGCGACCGCGGTGTCGTAGTCCTTGAATTCCAGCACGACATTGCGGGCGCGGGGCGTGCCTTCCGGTGCCTCGAACCGGCCGCCGCGGATGACGAAGCGGGCGTTGTATTTGCTGAAGGCGGCGGCGTTGGCGGCGACGTATTCCTGGTATCCTTCCGGGTCCGTTACATCGATGCGCGCGATCCAGTATCCTTTTGCCATGGCGGGCGTCCTTACGATTTCATCAGGGTGGCGAGTGTCGGTTCCATCGCCTCGGCCATCCTTGCCATGGCCTGGGCGGTGGGATGCAAAGGCGGTTCGGGCGGCTTCAGGAACGGGTCGTAGAACTGGGTGCGATCGAAGCGGCCGTCGCGCATGAACAGGTGGCCGAGGTCCATGAACGTGACTTCATGCCCCTTGGGGTATTTCGTGGCCAGCACGCGGTTGACCGCGACCGTTGTTTCGGTGGCCCAGGCCGAACGCTCACTGGGCAGGATACCGAGCAGCAGGAGGCGGGTGGAGGGGAGTCGCTGGCGGAGGTCACGGATGACCTGGTCGATGCCGGCGACCGTGTCCTCGGTGCCCCATTTCAGGCGGCCGAGATGGTTGGCGCCGATCAGGATCACCGCGGCGCGGGGGCTGATGCCACTGGCTTCGCCGTTGCGGATGCGCCAGATCAGGCTGGAGGTCGTGTCGCCCTTGAAGCCCAGGTTCACCGCGTTGCGCCGGCCGTAGAAGCGTTGCCAGATGGGCTGGTAGTCTCGCCAATCGGGCGGGCCGGTATATTCCCATTGTTGCGTGATCGAGTCGCCGTAGAACACCAGCTCCGGCCGTTTCATCTTCAGTTCTACAAGCTTGGCTTCGTGCCGTTCGCGCCACCACTTGATGTCGGTGCGCGCGATCGGGGTGGTGGCCATGATGGTGCGCGGGCGCGATGGTTCCGCGGCCGCGGCCAGCCCTGGCGTCAGCAGGGTGGGCGCGGTCAGCAGCAGCCCCCGACGGCGCAGCGCCATCGGGGACGCGGTCTTCAGGTCCGTATCAGGCATGGGGGAAACTACTTCTCCCGCACCGGGCGGGCGCGCTGGTTATACAGGATCTTGGCCCGCCGCTCCTGCTCCTCGGGCGGCAGCTTCGCCGGATCCTCGGACAGGTTGGCACCGACGGCCATGCCGCGCTGCACCGCGGGGCGGGCGGCGAGCTCATCCTGCCAGCGCTTGACGTATTTGAACTCGGTGATGTCCTGGCCCTGGGCGGCCCAGTTCACGGTCCAGGGATAGCAGATCATGTCGGCGATCGTGTATTCGTCGCCGGCCAGATACTTGCTCTCATACAGGCGGTTGTTGAGCACGCCGTACATCCGGTTCACTTCGTCGGTGAAACGGCGCACGGCATAGGACTGGTCGCCCTGCTTGTCGCCGAGGCGGCGGAAATGGCCGCATTCCCCGCTTTTCGGGCCTTGGTTGGCCATCTGCCAGATCAGCCATTGCGTGACCTGGTACTTGCCGCGGATGTCCTGGGGATAGAAGCGGCCGCATTTCTCGGCCAGGTACATCATGATCGCGCCGGATTCGAAGATCGTGATCGGCTCGCCTCCGCCAGGCGGCGCGGGGTCGACCAGCACGGGCATGCGGTGGTTCGGATTGATGCGCAGGAAGTCGTCGGTGAACTGATCGCCGCGCCCGATATTGCAGGGGACGACGTTGTAGGGGATGCCTGCTTCCTCCAGCAGGATGGTCACTTTCTTCCCGTTGGGCGTGGGCCAGAAATGCAGGTCGATCATGGACGTTGTCCTTCCCGGTCGGTTCTGAGCGTGGCTCAGCCTAACCCATCGCCCAGGATGCGGCCACCGGTCGTTGCCGCCCGTCCGGATGCCTCGTATGAGCGTTGGCACGCGCACGGCATGAGGAAACGCCAGAATGGCGACCGGACAAGAGGCTTCGTTCCTGATCGGGCTGATCGGCACCGGCATCCAGGCGTCCCGCGCGCCGGCGATGCACCAGCATGAGGCCTCAGCCCAGGGGCTGCGGTTCGTCTACAAGCTGATCGACCTGGACGAATTGGGCCTGCCTCTGGACGCGCTGCCGGAGCTGCTGGTCGCGGCCGAACGGATGGGCTTCAACGGGCTGAACATCACACATCCCTGCAAGCAGGCGGTGCTGCCCCTGCTGCATGAACTGTCGGATGACGCGGCGGCCCTGGGCGCGGTCAACACCGTGCAACTGCGGGGTGGGCGGAGGATCGGGCACAACACGGATTGGTTTGGGTTTGCCGAGAACATGCGGCGCAACCTGGTCGATGCGCCGCTGGACCGCGTGGTGCAGTTCGGGGCCGGCGGGGCTGGATCGGCGGTCGCTCATGCCGCCCTGGTCCAGGGCGTGCGGCACCTGACCATCACCGACGTGGATGCCAGCAGAGCCACTCGGGTCGCGGCGGGTCTGTGCGAGCGGTTTGGGGCCGGGCGGGCCGAGGCGGTGACCGATGCCACCCGGGCGGTGGCCGCGGCTGACGGGATCATCAACGCGACCCCGATCGGCATGGCGGCGCATCCGGGGATGGCGTTCCCGGCGGCTTGGCTGCGCCCGTCTCTGTGGGTGGCCGAGGTGATCTACTTCCCGCTGAAAACCGAGATGCTGCGGCGCGCCCGCGACCATGGCTGCCGGACCCTGGATGGGGGCGGGATGGCGGTGTTCCAGGCGGTGGAGGCCTTTCGCTTGTTCACCGGCCTGACCGCCGACGCGGATCGGATGCTCGCGCATTTTCAATCGATGAATCAGTGACAACGGAACGGATGACGACAATGACCGATTGGCTTGGATTGCAGGGCAAGATAGCCGCCATCACCGGGGGCGGTGGCGGCATCGGGCGTGCCGTCGCGCTCGGGATGGCGAAGCAGGGCGTGACGCCGGTGCTGCTGGATCGCGACATGGCGGGCTGCGACCAGACCCTCGCTGCGCTGCGCTTGGTCGGGGTGGAAGCACGGGCCATCGCCTGCGATATCGCCGATCCTGAGAGCGTGCGCGTTGCCGCGGAACAGGCCGGGCCGGTCGATATCCTGGTGAACAACGCCGGCATCCTGCGGCCTGGGCCGCTGGCAAGCCTGAGTCTGTCGGAATGGAACCTGCTGCTGTCGGTGAACCTGAGCGGTTATTTCCTCTGCGCCCAGGCTTTCGGGGCGGGGATGCGGGAGCGGGGGAAGGGGGCGATGGTGCATATCGCCTCGATCGCGTCCCGGTTTCCGCAGGCGGCGAGCGGGGCCTACTCGGTCAGCAAGGCGGGTGTCGTGATGCTGTCGCAGCAGATCGCGCTGGAATGGGGACCGCTGGGGGTGCGCAGCAATGTCGTGAGCCCGGGCCTGGTCCGCACGCCGATGAGCGAGGCGTTCTACCAGGCCGAGGGTGTGGCGGAACGGCGTGCCAAGGCGGTGCCGCTGGGCCGCGTGGCAACGCCGGACGATATCGCCGAGGTCGTGATCTATCTGGCGAGCGATCGCGCTGGCTACGTGAACGGGGAAGATGTCTGCGTCGACGGCGGTTTCGGCCGCACAACCATGAGCACGGTGCCACGGCCGGGGTTCGAGTAGCCCTCTCCCCTCATCCACCCCCCTTGGGTGATTTGAGCGCTCGGCAAAGGTCATCCACGGCGCCCATCCGATAGGCTTCCGTCACGCTGCCGAACGTCTTCACCACCAGATCGAGATGCAGCGTCACGACATGATCGGTTCGCACCCAGCTTGCACGGGGCAGGCTGCCGCTGGCCATGTCGGTCGGCAGCAAGGGCTTGGCATTCGTCCAGCGATTGCGGGATGTGACCGGGCAGGCCGTGAAATCACCCTGTGGGTCCGGCGCGGTCAGCGCCAGCACGGGACGCAGTTTGTTGCTGGAAAGGTCAGTGAACGGAAACGGGACAAGCAGCAGGTCACCCGCGTCATACACGGTTCCAGACCTCGTCCTCATCATTGTCCCAGATTTCGGTCAGGGACTTTGACTGGGCGTTCATCAGGTCGCGTTCAGCCTCTCGCTCATGCCGTTGACGCAGGAACAGCACGAAGTCCAATGCCTCCCGCACCAAAGGTTCGGGCAGACGCCGAGCTTCCGCGAGGAGTTGATCGGCGAGGGTCACAGTTTGCTCCAGTCTGAACGCTGCCAACAAAATAGTGTGCCGCGCCCGATGCCGCCAGAAAAACCGACCGCTACCCCCGCCGCCGCCCCAACACTGTCAGCACCCCGGCCATCAGCGCCATCTGCGCGGTCACCAGCGAGTACGGCAATATCCATGAATCCGCCATTCGGACCACCACCGAAAACAGCGTCGGCCCCAGCACATAGCCGCTGAAGGTGATCATCGTGGACCCCGACGCCGCGTCCGCGATCTTGTCCTTGGGCGCCAGGCGGGAGATTTCGGACAGCATCAGCCCGGGCCAACTCGCGCAGACCAGGCCCACCAGGAACGCCAGGGGCCCGATTACCGCCATCCCCAGTCCCTCGGGCAGCAGCGCCCAGACCATCACCAGCGCGGCCGAGGCCCAGGCCTGCACCACCATCGTCCGCATCGCATTGCGGGTGCGGTCGGCCGCCCAGCCGACGATGATCCGTCCGACCATCCCCCCGCCCTGCATACAGGCATAGGCCATGCCGGCGACCGTAAGCGACATCCCCCGCGCGGTCACCAGATAGGTCACGCAGAATGAAAACAGGCAGCCCTGCACGACCGCCAGCGACATGGTCAGGATGGTGAGGTGCCGCAGCTCCCTCTGACGCAGCACGGTGGCGAAGGGGGCACGCAGGTTGCTCCAGCGAAACAGCCCGGCGAGCGTGATCGGCGGCGGCGGGTCGCGGGCGATCTCCAGTTGCCGGCGCAGCGGCGTCACCGCCAGGGCAACCGCGATACCCACGATGATCGGCATGGCGATGCCAGCGCCCCAGCCGTACAGCGCCGCCACCGGCGCGATCGTCAGCCCGGCCAGCACGCCGCCCGCCTGCGCGCCTGCCTGCTTGATGGAGAAGATCAGGCCGCGATGCTTCTCGATCGCGGTGGCCGCCAGGATGCGGGTGGAGGCCGGGGGCGCCGGTCCATACGACAGTCCCAACAGCAGTGATGACAGCACGACCAGCGGGAACACCCCGGCCGAGAGCAGCAGCAACGAACACGCGCCGCAGAACATGCCGATCTGCATCGCCGGCAAGGGCCCCACCCGCAGCACGAGCGGGGTGCCGAACGCCATGAACAGGATCGAACCCAGCGAGTTCAGGGCATAGATCGCCCCGATCTGCTCCCGTCCGACGCCGATGCCCTCGGTCAGCAGGGGGGCCACGACCGGCAGGCTCTGGCTCATGTAGCTGCCGGCCATCTGGAGCGCGGTGGTGGCGAACAAGGCTGTAAACCAGATTGGCATACTCATCTGGGCTCACGCGGAACACCGCACTCATCATACCCGCAGCCTAGCCGCCACCTGGAACATGCGGAATTCGAGTAGGGAGGACACGCGGGTGCGAACCAAAGTTGTGGGATCAAGCGGCGGCGTTCGATGACGCTTCTGGCTGGTTGAGATTGGCGGGTGCCGACGGCCTGTCGGCCAGCGCCGCCCAATAAGCGTCCCAGTCCCGGTTCAGACGATTGATCCGCAACGCAAGC
>CAMCDA010000231.1 GCA_945873195.1 Asaia bogorensis | reverse complement strand
GTTGGGGGTCGCGCTGCGTCACGTGAGCGATCAGTTGCGCGACCGCGGTGGAGAGGGGAGGAAGATGCTCCTCGATGATATTCCAGGTCGCACGGACGTCGGCGCGCTGGTACTCGTGGCGGAGAAGATTCCCGATCGCGGCGATCTGGCGCCAAGGGATGTCCGGGGTCAGCGCCTTCAGGTCGCCCGGGACATGGCGGCTGGCCTCGGAGATGACCTCCAACCCGCGCTCCACCGCCCGCTGCATGATCCAGCTTTGTGCGAAGGCATCGAAGGTTACGGCGGCGGCGACCTGCTGAATGCCGTTGATGGCGTCCTGCATGTCGACCAACCGCAGAAGGACGCTGCGCGGCATGTCAGAAGACGCGCAATGCTTCCGCTTCGATTTTATCCCGTAACATCGGGTGCAGGCTGGCCCGGGTCATGACATCCGTCTCGGTGCCGAGGATGGCGCTGACGCGGTCCTGCACGTCGACCAACTCTATCAGACTGAAGCGGGGGTTGTCGGTATCAAAGAACAGATCGACGTCGCTGTCGGCTCCGGCTTCCTGCCGAGCGACGGAGCCGAACAGATAGAGACGCGCGATTCCGGCCCGATGAAGGTCGGCTTCGTGTGCTTGCAGGGTCTGGATGACGTGCGCGCGGTCCATCGGAGGCTCTGTTGCAGGGCCCCCGACCGTAGGAGCGGAGCGCCGGACGGTTCAAGCAAAAAGGGGCTGCGTCGGTCCCCTACGGCAACCCAGCCCCAGGAACCGCCACCCGCACGATCTCGATCTTCCCATCCGTCGTGCCCGCCCGCGTCGGCCCGCTCCCCGGTGCCGTGCAGATGAACAGCGTCTTCCGATCCTCCCCACCCAGCATGCAGGCGTAGGCGTTCCGGCCAGGCAGGGAGATCGTTTCCACTTCCTCGCCGCCCTCCCGCACCCGCACGCAGCGGTTGGTCCGGGGATCGGCGACCCAGATCGCGCCCTCCGCGTCCAGGCAGATCCCATCCGGCACCAGCTTCTCATGGGTCGCGAAGATGTGCCGGTTCGAGAGCCCGCCATCCGGCGCGATATCAAACGCGGTCAGCCGGTTGCCCATCGTCTCCCCGATGATCAACCGCTTGCCGTCGGGCGTGATCACCGCCCCGTTCGGGAACAGCATGTCCGTCGCCGCCACCGACACGCTGCCGTCCGGATCGACGCGGGCCAGGACAGCAGGCCGAGCGTCCTCTCCCTTGAACCGCTCATAGCCGAAATTGCCGACATAGGCTCGGCCCTGTGCATCGACGACCATGTCGTTGCACGGCCCGCCGGCCACCCCGGACAGATCGGCATGCTTCACCAGTTGACCGTTCACCTGCCGCAGCAGGCATTTGTCGTTCATCGACACGATCAGCAGCGACCCGTCCGGCATCCAGCCGAGGCCTGACGGGCAGGCCGGCACGGTCGCCATGACCTCGGCCTTGCCATCCAGGCCCAGAGCCATGACGCGGTAGTTGTAGAAGTCCGAGAACCACAGCCGCCCCTGATGCCAGCGCGGGCCTTCGGGAAAGGTCAGTCCATCGAGCAGGGTCTGCGGCATGTTGGTTTCCTCCTGATTCCCAAATCCTACCAGGGTCGCGCCGATCCGGAAGTCCGCCCGACGGGGCCGGTGGAGACGCCGCTTCTCCGGCAATGGCGGTCAAACGAACGATCTACCGCCCCCAACGCAGGTGTGAAAAGAAAGAAATTCTTTTTTATCCGACCATATTGCCATTCAATAGAAAAATATTCTCTTATGTGGGCGTGGCAACCACGGCGCCACGCAACACAGGACAGACCTCGCGATGATCGCAGCAACGCACCGCCCCGGACCCGCGCCGAATGCGATGTCCGCGCGCCGGCACGCCCGCCTGACTCCCCTCTGTTCCGGAATACCCAGACCATGTTGCAATCACACGTCATCGACATAAACGGCACCTTCGTCGGGGCCGCGCTTCGCACCGACAGCGGCTATCGCTTCATCGCCACCGATCTGCGGGTCGAGGAACTCGACGGGTCCATCCGTCCCTCCCTCTCCGATATCCGCCAACTCGCTCGGCAGCTTTACCTCACCGGCCGCTTTGGACCCGCCCCGGTGAAGGAGACCGCGTAATGAGCGCCACCATCAGCCTCGGCCAGCCGTCCTTGCTCGCGCGCGTCGGACAAATCCTCGAACAGATCGTCACCCTGCGTTATCTGCCGCCGCCGCCCAGGGACGGGGAAAACAAGCCGGATGATGAAACGATGATCCAGGTCGCGCTGATCTGCTCCGCGCATTTCTGAGCCGGGATCAGTAGGGCACCGTCCCGGTCACGACGGTGCGATGCAGGACCCGCCGGTGTCGCGCCATGCCGTCATGCGGCAGGGCGCGATGCACCAGGCAGCGGTTGTCCCACAGCACCAGGTCGCCAGCCCGCCAAGCATGCGTATAGACAAATTGCGGCTGCGTGGCGAATGCCAGCAGGTCCTGCAGCAGCGCCGATCCTTCCTCATGCGGCAGCCCGACGATGTGGCCGGCGTGGTTGCCGAGGTATAGCACCCTGGCGCCGGTATCGGGATGCGTGCGCGCCAGGGGATGATCGACCGGTGGCCGTTCCCGCTTCTGCTCCTCGGTCGCGGGCCGAGCGCCGCAATTGATCCGGCTCGCCTCCCAGCTATGCACAGCGCGGAGCGGGGCGATCCGCGCTTTCATGTCCTCCGGCAATGCGGCATGGGCGAGGGCCGTGTTCGCGAACTGCGTCCCGCCGCCCACCGGCGGCAGTTCGACCGCATGCAGCATCGTCAGCAGCGAAGGGACCGCGTGATAGGATTTGTCCGAGTGCCAGTAATAATTCCCGCGCTCGGTTGGGATCGAGATCGGGTTGCCCTCCGGCCCGAGGTTGGAAACCGTATGGACGGCGGTATAGCGCTGGCTATCCACATGCCGGCCGACATGGCGGGTTTCGATCTCGCCGAAATGCGTGGTGAAGTCGAATTGCTGCTCCCGGGTCAGCGCCTGGCCACGAAACACCATGATCGGATGGGCGCGGAACAGCGCAAGGATGCGGTCGCGATCGGGGTCCGATAGCGGCTGGGACAGGTCCATGCCGGTGATCTCAACGCCGCCAAATGCCTGCAAGGACAGTGTTTCCTCGGGCCTGGGACCCGTGCGGGGCAAAGGGCGCTCGATCGTGTCGGACATGCCACGTCTCCTGTTCCGCCGCGTCTCCGCCGGCTGAACCGCGGACCGGGGGTTTCATCGACTGTTTCAAGCGCCTGCCATCCTGTCAAACGGTGCCGGCTTCGGTAGCATGGCGTCCCATGACCGATCCGAGTCCCCACTCCGGTTCCCCCGGCTGGCAGCGCACGCTGTGGGCGATGGTGGGCATCCAGTTCATCATGACCATGTCGGTCAGTTTCCTCAGCCCGATCATTCCGCTGATGCTGCCGGAACTGGGCGTGGACTCGGTGGAGGCGATCGGCATCTGGACGGGCGTAATCACCGGCGCCACGTCGTTCGTCGCCGCCTTCGCATCCCCGATCTGGGGCCGCATCGCCGACCGGCACGGGCGGAAACTGTCGCTGCTGCGGTCCTCCATCGCGATCGGCATCTTCACCGGGCTGATGGGGCTGGCACAGGACGTCTGGCAGTTCTTCGGCGCGCGGGCCGTGATGGGCGTTTTCGCCGGCTTCACCGCCGCCGCCATCGCACTGGTGGCCAGCCAGGTGCCGGAACGCCGCCTCGGCTGGGCGCTGGGCTGGCTGAGCACCGGGCAATTGGTCGGATCACTTGTCGGCCCGGTCGTGGGCGGGGCACTGGCCGACATCACCGGCAGCTACCGCACCCCGTTCTTCTGGACCGCCGGCGTGACCTTCATCGCGCTGATCCTGGTCTGGTGGTTCGTGCAGGAGGATTTCACCCCGCCGAAGCCGTCCGAGAAATCCAGATCCATCACCGGGGGCCTGCGCCTGCTGATCGCGTCCTCGGGCATCATGTCGCTGTTCTTCGTGCTGCTGATGGCGCAGTTCAGCGTCCGCACCGTCCAGCCGGTCATCACCCTGTTCGTGCAGGAGCTGCTGGGCGACGTGCCGCAGATCGCCACGCTGGCCGGCGTCGCGTTCTCCATCACCGGCCTGGCCAATCTGATCGCCGCGCCATTTCTGGGCAATCGCAGCGACATCATCGGCTATCGGCGGGTGCTGCTGATCTCCCTCGCCGGCGCCGCGGTCACCTCGATCCCGCAGATCTGGGTCGAGAGCTATTGGCTGTTCCTGGCCGAACGCTTCGCCGTGGGGCTGTTCATCGGCGGCATCCTGCCCACCGCCAACGCGCTGATCGGGCGCAGCGTGCCGCGTGAAAGCCGAGGCTCGGTCTACGGCATGACCGCCTCCGCGACGTTCATGGGCAATTCCCTCGGGCCGCTGGCAGGCGGCCTGATCGCGGCGAGCCTCGGTATCCGCAGGGTCTTCGCGCTGACGGCGCTGCTGCTGGTCGTCAACCTGTTCTGGGTCTGGGTGGCGGTGAAGGAGCACCGGGAAGGGTAGGGGCCTGCTCCGCCGTAAACCCGTTTCCGCGCGCTTGGGGATTGCGGTCTAGCCCGCGCCGAACCACCATCCGGGCAATGACAAGGGAGTGGAAACAATGACGGCAAAAATGGGCCCCTCGCGGGTACCGATGGTCTCTCTCGAACGCGCGCGTGAACTCGGGGACGCGATGGGCATGCCTCTCCGCCGCACCCAGAGCGAGGCGTTCCGCGTGGTCGCCAACAATCCCGGCGTCGCGCGGGTCGCGTTCAGCCAGCTGATGCAACTGCTGGAGAACAACAAGTTCGACACGCGGCTGCGGGAAATCATGATCATGCGGATCGGCTGGGTGACCGGCTCCGCCTATGAATGGACCCAGCATTGGCGCGTCGCCGATCAGGCCGGCATCCCGCCGGAGGACATCCTGGCCGTGCGCGACTGGCAGAACTCCGACCGCCTGACCGCCGCCGATCGCGCGATCCTGACCGCCACCGATGAATGCCTGGCCGGCAAGTCCATCTCCGACGCCACCTGGGCCGAGGTGATCAAATACGTCACCGATCCTGGCGAGCAGGTCGAGTTCATCGTTGCGATGGGCAACTGGCTGTCGTTCTCGATGCTGTTCCGCAACCTGCGCATCCCGCTGGCCGAGGGCATGACGGTTTGGCCGCCCGATGGTCTGGCGTCTCCCGCCGCCGATAAGTAGAATCCGAAGCCTGACCCGGCCCCACCGCCCGGAAAACCACCAGGGAATTGAAACGAGACATGGACAGCCAGACCTATGACTACATCGTGGTGGGTGCCGGATCCGCCGGATCGGTGCTCGCCAACCGATTGAGCGCCAATCCCAAATTCAAGGTCCTGGTGCTGGAAGCCGGGCGGGAGAGCCATCCCTGGTCGCCCATCCCGGTCGGCTTCGCCAAGCTGATCGACAACCCCGCAGCCAACTGGCTCTATTCCTCGGAACCCGATGAGGGCACGGGCCAGCGCCGCATCCCCATCCCACGCGGCAAGCTGTTGGGCGGATCATCGTCGATCAACGGCATGGTCTTCGTGCGTGGCCAGGCGCAGGACTATGACACCTGGGCGCAGTTCGGGAACCGCGGCTGGAGCTACCGCGAAGTTCTGCCGATCTTCCGCGACATGGAAAGCTACCAGGGCGAGGGCGACGAGGAATACCGCGGCCGTGGCGGCCCCCTGAAGGTCACCGAGAACAACGAAACCGGCCCCATCTACGACGCCCTGATCAAGGCCGCCGGAGAAGTCGGGATCCGCTACACCAAGGACTACAACGGTGCCTCCCAGGACGGGATCGGCATGACGCAGACGACCATCCGCAATGGCCGGCGCATGAGCACGGCCTATTGCTATCTCGACCCCGCGCGCGGCCGGCCGAACCTGACGATCCAGGCCAATGCCCTGACCGAGTGCCTGCTGCTGGAAGGCAAGCGCTGCGTCGGCGTGCGCTACACCGTCAACGGCGTCACCCGCGAAGCCCGCGCGGGGCGGGAGGTCGTGGTCAGCGCCGGGTCCATCAACTCCCCGCAATTGCTGGAACTGTCCGGCATCGGCCAGCCCGACGTGCTGAGCGCCGCGGGGATCGAGGTCCGGCATGAGCTGAAGGGCGTGGGGGAGAACCTGCGCGACCATTACTCCCCGCGCATGAAGTGGAAGGTCAACGCCTCCCTCGGCATGACCTACAACGACAAGGCGCGTGGGCTGGGACTGGTGTGGCAGGCGCTGAAATACGGCCTGACGCGCAAGGGCCTGCTGGGGCTGCCGGCGTCTCCGATCCGCGCCTATGTCCGCACCCGCGCCGGGTTGGACGCGCCGGATGCGGCGATTTCCTGGATCCCGTTCCTGGCGACTGCCGACTTCAAGATCGCCAAGGAATCGGGGGTCACCGCGATCGTCAACATCCTGCGGTCGGAGAGCACGGGCAGCATCCATGTCTCCTCCAACACGCCGAACAAGCCGCCGGCGATCCGCTTCAACTTCATGACCGCCCAGCTCGATCGCGATGTGACGCTGGAGGCGATGCGGATCACCCGCCGGATCATGAACGCGACCCCGATGAAGGGCATCGCGACGGACGAACTGACGCCGGGCGTGAACATCCAGGCCGATGACGAATTGCTCGACTGGGTCAAGAAGAACGCCGAAACCACCTATCATCCGGTCGGCACCTGCAAGATGGGATCCGACCCGATGGCCGTGGTCGATGATCAGTTGCGCGTGCATGGGATTGAGGGGCTGCGGGTCGCCGATGCCTCCATCATGCCCACGCTGACTTCCGGCAACACGAACGCCCCCTCCATCATGATCGGCGAGAAAGCCTCCCGCATGATGCTGGCGGCGGCCGCCTGACGGGGCGGGGCTTGGGGCAAGGCGCATGAGCGGGACATCCGGCACAGACACGCATCGATCCAGCCGGCCGTGGCGGGCGCTGCTGGTTGGCCTGACGGTGCTGTGCCTCATGACCGCCTGCGCGCAACGGGCGGATCGGTCCTCGTCCGGCCGTTCCTACCAGCCGCCGGGTCCGCCGCATGATCCCTGGGGGCCCTACATCGTCCAGGCCTCCGGGCGCTTCGGCGTGCCGGACACCTGGATCCGGGAGGTCATGCGACGCGAGTCGGCCGGTCGAGCGGATGCGACGTCGGGGGCCGGGGCGATGGGATTGATGCAGGTGATGCCCGGCACCTATGCCGAATTGCAGGCCCGTCACGGCCTGGGCAACGACCCCTATGAGCCGAACAGCAACATCCTCGCCGGCACCGCCTATCTGCGCCAGATGTATGACCGGTTTGGCGCGCCGGGGTTCCTCGCCGCCTACAACGCCGGCCCGCGACGGCTGGAGAACTATCTGAACAATCGCCAGGAACTGCCGAACGAGACGATCAACTATGTCGCCGCGATCGCGCCCCGGCTTGGCCCATCGACCCCGATGTCCGGCCCGCTCGCGGTCTATGCCGACAGTGGGGCCTTGTTCGTCGATGCCGCGCCGGCGGCGTTCGTCAATTCGGTGCCGGCCGGTGGCTGCATGTCTGACGCCGCCTATGATCCGGACGCGGCCTTTGATCCATCCTGCGGTTCCGCCACACGAACCGCGATGCCAGCGCCTCGGGCGGCGCCCCAACCCACCTACGCGTTGGCGACCGTTACCCGCGTCTGCGACCCGGATGAGGCCTTTGATCCCCAGGTTCGCTGCCTGCCGGCCCCGGCCAGCGCGGTCCAGGAAGTGGCGCTGGCGCCACCGCCGATCCCGCGCGCGGAGCCTGTATCCGGCGCCTGGGCAGTTCAGGTCGGCGCCTTCTCCAACGCCGTCACCGCTCGGCTTGCCGCCGAACGAGCACGCGCGGTGGCGTCCGCGCTGCTGCGAACGGCCCCGGTGGAACTGCGCCCGACCACTTCATCCGGTCCAGCTGTGCTCTATCGCGCCCGGCTTGTCGGGCTGTCGGCGAACGCGGCCGCCGATGCCTGCGCCCATCTCGCGCGATCAAGCCTGGACTGCATCGTGGTGCGGCCCGAGGGCGGACGGGCGTTGTAGGACCGGGCGCCGCGACCAGC
>CAMCDA010000230.1 GCA_945873195.1 Asaia bogorensis | reverse complement strand
TTGATGCGTTTGGCGTGCAGGTCGGGGCCGTATATCCCGCCGAGGAAGTCGCGGACGGTGGCTATCCGAGTGCTGGTGCGGTCCGTCTCGGCCATGGATCCCGTCCGGTTGAGGATGACGGGATGGTCCTACGCAACGGCGGCGAATCGCGGCTATGGGCTACCAGGGAAAATGAGGGGATTCGTGAGATCGCGAGTAACAGGCGCATGCTCTGGATTCCTGTCGACTGTTGAATATCCAAATCCCAAGACGCACAGCCTCACAATCCGAACTCACCAGCCGGATAGCATTGCTGCCGGGATCAAATCCGCATGAAACCACGAATAAATTTTGGTACGTCCATGTTTGATACGTCCAGGTTTGCCTGCCACGGAGAGTGGAGGCATTTTTTGCACCCCATTCCGTGAATGGAGACAAGCCCCGCATCCAAATGCTGCGCCGGCATACGGAATGGACTATAGCCCAGCCCATGACCGTCCAAACCCGCACCGTGACCGAAGACGAGGCCGATATCCGCCTCGACCGCTGGTTCCGCCGCCATTTCCCCGGCGTGCCGCAAAGCGCCATCCAGAAACTCTGCCGCACCGGACAGGTGCGCGTGGATGGCCATCGGGCGGAGACCTCCACCCGGCTCGCCCCCGGCCAGGATATCCGCGTCCCGCCCTTGCCGGCCGTCACCCCGATCGAGACCAAGCCGGAAATCCGCGTCGATCCGTCCGAAGCCAATGACCTGCAAAAGGCGGTGCTCTACCGCGACGACCAGTTGATCGTGCTGAACAAGCCCTATGGCCTGCCGGTCCAGGGCGGGCCGGGGATCACGCGGCATCTGGATGGGATGCTGGACGCGCTGCGGTTTGGGTCCTCCGACCGGCCGCGGCTGGTGCATCGGCTCGACCGCGACACCACCGGCGCACTGGTCCTGGCGCGCACCCCGGGCGTGGCTGCCAAGCTCGCCGCCGCCTTCCGCGGGCGGGACATGGAAAAGACCTACTGGGCCGTCGTCGTCGGCCGCCCCGTCCCGGTCGAAGGCCGCATCGACCTTCCGTTGAAGCGTATCGGCGGCCTGCGCGGCGAACGCACCATGCCGGCCGACCGCTCGGATCCGGAAGCCACGCGCGCGGTCACCGATTTCCGCACGCTGGATCACGCGGCGCAGAAGCTGGCCTGGCTGGAACTGCAACCGGTGACCGGGCGGACGCACCAGCTGCGCGTCCATTGCGTGGCCATCCGCGCGCCGATCCTGGGCGACACGAAGTATCACGAGCCCGACCAGAACAACGCGTTCTCGGCGCAGGTCGAGGGCCTGTCCACCAAGCTGCATCTGCACGCCCGCGCCCTGCGCCTGCCGCATCCGGCCGGCGGGTACCTTGTGGTGGAGGCCGACCTCCCGCCCCACATGCGGGAAACCTTCGAAACGCTGGGCTTCCACGCCCCGGCCGCGAAACCGCCCCGACGCGAGGCCAAATGACGGACACGCAACCCAAGCCCAAACGTCGCCTCCGTACCGCCCTGATCGCGCTCGGCGCGGTTGCCGTACTGGCCGTGGGCGGGGCCGGCGCGTTCATCGTCACCTTCGATCCCAACACGCTCAAGCCCCGCATCCGCGACGCGGCGCGAGAGGCGACGGGCCGCGACCTGGCGCTGAATGGCGCCATCGGGATGAAATTCTCACTCTGGCCGACGGTGGAGGTGCATGACGTCGCGTTGTCCAACCCGCCCGGGTTCAGCCGTTCGGCCATGGCGACGCTGCATTCGCTGGAGCTGCGCCTGGGGCTGATCCCGCTGCTTTCGGGCCGGGTGGAGATCGAGCGCCTGGTCCTCGTGCGCCCCGACATCGTGCTGGAGACCAACGCCCAGGGCGAACCGAACTGGGAGATGAAGCCGGACCGGAAGCCAAGCCAAGGCGGCTCTGGATCGGCCAACCCCACGCCATCCAAGCCGCCGCTGTTCCCGCATATCGCCGCGGCCGACATCAAGGACGGCATGCTGGTCTGGCGTGATGGTGGCCAGACCGTCTCCGTCGCGGTGCCGTCGCTGTCGGTCCGCGCCGATGCGGCCGAGGCGCCGCTCCGCCTCGCTGCCGATCTGCGGGTCAACAACGCGCCGCTGACGATCAAGGCGGAGACCGGGTCGCTAGCCCGCCTGCTGCGGGAGGCCGACCGCTCGCCCATGCCGGTGAACGTCACCGTGACCGCCGGCACCGCCACGTTGAAGGCCGAGGGCACGATCACCGACCCGGCCAGGGGCAAGGGCTATGCCCTGGCCATCAGCGCCGCCATCCCCGATACCGCCACGTTGGGCGCGGTGCTGCCGGGGATCACGATCCCTCCGGCGCGCGATATCGCCTTGTCCGCCCGCATCACCGACGGGGGCGCCGCCCTGCCCCAGATCGCCGACCTGATGCTGCGCACCGGCGCGGTGACGCTGCCGCTCGATATCGGCGGCCTGCGGATCGAGAAACTCGACATCGCCGCCCCCGACATCACCCAGCCGATCACGGTCGCGCTGTCCGGCCGCCTCGACGCCCTGCCGCTGAGCCTCACCGGCACGCTCGGGCACCCAGGGTTTGAAACGCCCGGCGCCCAACCGCTGCCGATCGACCTGCGGGCCACGGCCGGGGATGCGAGCCTTATGGCAAAGGGCACCATCGCGAAGCCATCCGACCTGAGCGGCGTGGCCATCGCCCTGACCGCCCGCATTCCTGATCTCGCGGCGCTGTCACCCCTCGCGCGCCAGCCCTTGCCGGCGTTCAAGACCATCGCGTTCCAAGGGAACCTCGTGGATGCGGCCGGCGGCCTCACCAAGGGGTCGGCGCTGACAGGCATGATTCTGACCCTGCCGGAAGCCGATCTCGCGGGCGATGTGACGGTGGGGCTGGGCAAGCCGCTGTCCATCACGGCGGCGCTCCGGTCGGAGCGAATCGACACGGACGCGTTGCGGGCCATGCTGGCCAAGGCCGAGGCGGCGCCAACGGCCCCTGCCCCCCAGGCCGCCACAGCGCAAGGCGCGCCCCCGCCGGCCCGGTCGGACCGGCTGATCCCGAATGACCCGATCCCGTTCGGGCTGCTGCGGACGCTGGACGCCGATCTCCGCCTGCGGATCGCCACGCTGCGGTTCGACGCCACGGACTACAAGGCGATCGACGGGCATCTGGTGATCGACGACGGCAAGCTGCGGCTCGATCCCTTCACCGCCCAGGCGCCCGAGGGACGGATGATGGCCACGCTGACCGCCGACGCGACCCGGCCGGCGCCGCTGGTGCATCTGACCGCGCGCTCCCCCGGGATCACGCTGCGGGGCCTGCTGGCCGCGATGGGCGTACGCCAGGTCGCGGCGGGCCAGGTCGAGATGCATATCGACCTCACCGGCGCCGGTGAAACCCCGCGCGCCATAGCCGCCAGCCTGTCCGGCATGGTCGGAGTCGCCATGGCCAGCGGCACGATCGACACCAGGGTTCTCGGCGGCTCCCTCGGCAAGCTCTCAAAAGATCTCGCCATGCTCGATCTGCTCGGCCGCGGCGGCGGGTCGGCTGATATCCGCTGCATCGCGGTCCGCTTCGACGCGCGCGACGGGGTAGCGCGGGCGCGGACGATGCTGCTCAGTTCCAGCCTACTGACCGCCGATGGCGGCGGGTCGATCAACCTGCGCGATGAGACGATGGACCTGCTGCTGCGTCCCCAGGGACGCGTGGGCGGGACCGGCTTCCGCGTGCCCGTCAAGATCACCGGCCCCTGGCGCGGCCCACGGGTGGAGGTGGACGCCAGCGGCGCGGCCGAGGCCAATATCGACAAGCTCGCCGGCATCGTGATCGGCGGCGACAAGCAATTGGGCGCCGTGCTGGGCGGGCTGTTCGGCTCGGATCGGGTCGGGAGTGAGAGCAATGCCTGTCCCGCCGCCCTGGCACTCGCCCGCGGTGGTTCGGCACCGCCGCCCGAGGCGCGCGAACAGGCGCGTCCGGCCACGACGACCCAGCCGCAACCGCAACAGAAGCCCCGGCTGCCCGATGCCAATACCCTGTTCCGCCAACTGTTTCGCTGACCCTTCGGAGTGACCTCGTGAAGCGTTTCTGGGATGACGTGACGATCCGCCGTGACGAAACCGGCCATGCGATCCTGCTGGACGGCAAGCCGATGCATCTGCCCGGCGGTGGGATTCTCTGGGTCGGGCCGGTCCCCCTGGCCGAGGCGATCGCCGCCGAATGGCGTCAGGCCGGCGGCGTCAAGGGCGGCGAGATGTCCTTCGCCGATACACCGCTGACCCGGCTCGCCGGCACCGCCGTGGGCCGCATCGCGCCCGATCCCGATCAGACAATCGACGTCATCGCGCGCTATGGCGAGAGCGACCTGCTGTGCTACCGCGCCGAACACCCGGTGGAACTGATCGAGCGGCAGGCGCGGGAATGGCAACCCTGGCTGGATTGGGTGGCACAGGCGCATGACGCGCCGCTGCGGGTGACCGCCGGGATCGGGCATGTGAAGCAGCATCGGGACAGTATAGCCGCACTGCGGCGGGCGGTGGCGGGGCTGGACGCCTATGCCCTCGCCGCGCTCGGGGTGGCGGTGCCGTCGATGGGCAGCCTGGTGCTCGGCCTGGCGCTGGCGGCGGGGCGGCTGGATGGCGCGACGGCGCATGCGATCGGGATGCTGGACGAATTGTTCCAGCAGGAGCAATGGGGCGAGGATCACGAGGCGCTGAAGCGCCGGCAATCCGTGGCCGATGACCTGGCGCTGGCGGAACGGCTGCTGATCCTGAGCCGGGAGACCGGTTAAACGGGGAATGATCCATGCCGATCCATGAGGCCGATCCCTGGCGGTTGCAGTATTTCGCGGACATTCCCTGTCCCGCGAATGTGCATATCTCGACCGAGGACGCGGATAGCTGGGCGTGGTTCCCCGCCCATCGCTGGATCTATGACAAGCTCGCCGTTGCCTTGTCGCAAGGGTTGGACGCGGCGCCGCACGGGGTGATGCCGCCGTCGTTCCCGGTGTTCTCCAAGCCGCTGATGAACCTGCGCGGCATGGGGATCGGTAGCCGGGTGATCGGATCGGCGGCGGAATACCGGGAGGCTCTGACACCAGGGCATTTCTGGAGCACGCTGCTGGAAGGCCGGCATGTCAGCAGCGATGCCGCGGTGGTGGACGGCGTGCCGGTGTGGTGGCGTCACACGAGCGGGGTGACGGCGCCGGGCGGGACATTCGACTACTGGCGTGTCCACGCGGAGGCCGATCCCGCGGTCGAGGCCTGGTGCGGCGCCTGGGCGCGCGCGCATCTGGCGGGTTACACCGGGATGGTGAATTTTGAAACCATCGGCGGACGGATCATCGAGGCGCATCTGCGCTTTGCCGACCAGTGGCCTGATCTTTATGGCACGGGTTGGGTGGAGGCTCTGATCCGCTTGCATGAGACGGGAGCTTGGGATTTCCCCGATCGGGATCGGCGGGATGGTTACAGCGTGGTGCTGTTTGCCCCGCATGGGCGGCGGTACCTACATCCGCCCGCCGATGTCGTGGCTTCGGTGCGGGGGATGGCGGGCGTGTCCAGCGTGCAGATCACATTTCATGAGGACAAGGACCCCGCCCTGCACGCGATGCCACCCGGAGGGTTCCGGGTGGCGATCGTGAACGCGGTCTCGCTGGAGGCTGGGCGGATCGGGCAGGATCGGTTGGCCGCCGCGATCCTGGGGGTTGCTTAGGGCGTCATCCCGTCATGGCCCGCGCCAGGCGGGCCACCCACGTCTTGCTCGATCCGGCGACAACGCGTTCCTGGATGCCCCCCTACTCCGGCTGCCCCGCCTTATGCGCAAGCAGCGCCATCAACCGCCGGTCGCGCCACTCCTGCCGCACCGGCTGCAAGTTCGACGGCAGGTCCTCCCGCCGCGACGCCTGCAACCGCCCGACCAGTTCCGCGTCCCAATCCAGCGGAGTCATCTGCCGCTGCATCGCCGCGTACAACGGCCCATACCGGTCGCAGTAATCCGAAAGCCCGCCCGGTGCGTTCAGATCGATCGTCTCCAGCGGCCCCATGAAGCTCCACCGCAGCCCCAGGCCGTGCTTCACCAGCGCGTCCAGGTCGGCCGGAGAGATCACGTCATCGGCGATCAGCCGGAACGCCTCGGCCAACAGCGCGCCTTGCAGGCGGTTCAGCGCGAACCCGTCCATCTCCTTCTTGACCGTCGCCGGCACCTGGCCGGCGCGCGCCATCAGGTCCCGCGTCCGCTCCACCACCGCCGGATCGGTCCAGGGCGCGGGGCAGAGCTCCACCACCGGCACCAAATAAGGCGGGTTCACCGGGTGGGCGACCAGGCAGCGCGCGCGGCCGGCCAGGCCCTCGGTAAAGGCGCTCGCGGGAATGCCGCTGGTAGAACTGGCCAGCACCGCGTCCGGCGGGGCCAGGCGATCGAGTTCCTGAAACAGCGCGATCTTTTCCGGCACCCGCTCCGGCCCGTTCTCCTGCACGTGGACAACATCGCGCAGCGCCGCGGCCAGCGACTGGAACGGGGTGATCCGGGCCAGCACGACCTCGGGCTCATCCTGGATCAGGCCGGCGTGGCGCAGTTCGGGCAGGCGGTCGGCGATGAACTCCATCGCGGCCGGAATCTGCTGGGGGAACTTGTCCCACAGCGCGACCTCGAAGCCCGAGCGGGCAAACACGATCGACCAGGCGCGCCCGATCAATCCGGCTCCGATAACGGCGACTTTGGTCATGCGGCGGTTCCTTCCCTGCCCTTTTCCTCGTCGGCGGATACCACCCGATCCGACGCCGGGGCAAACCGGGCTGGATGCCGGCGCGCGGGATGGGTAAGGACGAAGTTGGAAACGCAAGGAACCCAATCATGACCGATCCGCTTGTTCTCTCCGCCGATCCGCCGGCCGGCACCCGAGTCCTGATCACCGGCGGCGCCCACGGCATCGGGCGCGCCACCGCCGATGCCTACGCCGCGCGCGGGGGGAAAATCTGCATCCTCGACCGCTCCGTCGTGCCGGCCGCGCCATCCGACTGGATCTGCGTGGAGGGCTCGGTCACCGTCGCCGCCGATATCGAGCGCGCCTTCACCGAGATGGATCGCGCCTGGGGCGGCGTCGATGTCGCCTTCGCGAACGCTGGCATGAGCTCCAACAAGCCGAGCCTGGAGTTGACGGAGGCGGAATGGCGGTTGGTGCTGGATGTGAATTTGACCGGCGTGTTCCTGACCGCGCAGGCGGCGGGGCGGCGGATGGTGGCGGCGGGGTCGGGGCTGATCCTGGCCACCAGCAGCATCTACGGCCTGACGGCGGCGCCGAACCGGGTGGCCTATACGACGACCAAGGGCGCGGTGTCGCAATTGGTGCGGACGCTGGCCAGTGAGTGGGGTCCGTCCGGCGTGCGCGTGAACGGCATCGCGCCGGGCTATGTGCAGACGGCGATGGTTGAGGGGTTGATCCAGGAGGGCAAGCTCGACCGCGCGCCCTTGCTGGCCCGGACAACGATGCGGCGGCTGGGCCGGCCGGCGGATATCGCGGGAATGGCGTGCTTCCTGGCGTCTCCCGCGGCATCGTGGATCAACGGCACGATCATGTCGGTGGATGGCGGCTGGATGGCGAATGGTGGTCCGTAGGGGCTGACGCGCCTACGGGTGTAGCTGCATGTAGCGCATCGCCGCGAGCATGACCCCGAATCCGGCGACCATCATGGTCCCAAGTCGGATGGTCATGTCGCGGCGGAGCAGTTCGATCGCGCCCCGTTGTTCGGAGCGGAAGCGCCCCATGTCGGCGCGGAGTTCGGCCTGAAAGGTGCCCATGTCGCCTTTCATCTCGGCCCGGAACGCCGCGATGTCGCCTTTGAGTTCGGTGCGGACGTGTCGGATTTCGGTTCGGACGTCGGCGATTTCCGCCGTCAGTCTGGTTCGGACGTCGGCGATTTCGGCTGACAGGTCGGTTTGGACCTGGGCAATGTCGGCCTTTAGCCCATCCTATTCATCGCTCCATCGTGTGATCGATGGCCTGACCTGCGGACGCGGTATCGCGGTGCGCAATTTCATCGCTCAAGCGGATCGTATCTGTTGGGCGTGAGGGTTGACGGGATCGGACTGGTTTTGAGGCACATCGCC
>CAMCDA010000229.1 GCA_945873195.1 Asaia bogorensis | reverse complement strand
AGAACGGCAGCGGAGTATTTTCGACCATGGCGGGTGTGGCACCGTCCGATTCGGCAGGAATTGGTCTCGACACCCAAATCTCTGCGTCAAATCAGACGATTACGCTACGCCCGCCAGAGAATCCCTGGCATGCGGTGAATAAGATGGGTTAGCTCGGTGCGGATCGCGGCGATCTCCGCCTTCAGTTCCGTGCGAGTCTGGGCAATATCCCCCTTAAGCTCCGACCGGATCCCCAGCATCTCCCCGCGCAAAACCGCCAGGTCGCCACGCAGCGCCGCCCCAGACCGCTCAACATCCCCCTTCGTCGCAAGGTTGGATTCAAACAACGCGTCCGCCAAGGCCTCGGTCACCCCGGCCGCCTGCTGCGCGCTGAACCCTGAGCTTTCGAGCTTGTCCGCCATCTTCAACGTGTCAAAAGGTACCGCGTTCATCCCTTCACCACCCTGGATCGATCCAAGATCACAATCAGGCAGATTGGCGGTTGCCAGCGTGCCCTCGGGATGGTCGGATACCGCATCAAGGTTACCAAGGCGTGAACATGCCCGACCCTATCACGGAAGAACTCTTTCGCAACGCCATTTCCGCTGTCGGCGATGAAATGGTACTGACAATTTACCGCACTGCATACTCGGGTGTTCTGAAGAACATCATGGACTATAGTGCGGCGCTCTGTGACGCCGAGGGCCGCCTGGTCGCGCAAGGCCTCAGCCTGCCCGGACACCTGTGTTCGATTCCCGTCTCGCTCCGCGCCGTGCTCGCGACCTTCGGCGACGACGTGCACCCGGGCGATATTTTCATCAACAATGACCCCTATGACGGGGGTATGCACCTGCCTGACATCTTCATCTTCCGGCCCTTGTTCGCGGAAAACCGCGTGATCGCCTACGCGGCCACGATCTGCCACCACACCGATGTCGGCGGCCGCGTTCCGGGCTCCAACGCCTCCGACAGCACCGAAATCTACGCCGAGGGCCTCCGCATCCCGCCCTTGAAACTCTACGACCGCGGCGAACCCAACAAGACCCTGTTCCGCATGATCGAGCGGAATGTCCGCCTGCCCAACCGTGTCTTCGGCGACATCCGCTCCCAGCTCGCGGCGTGTGAGATCGCGGCGCGCGGCATGGCCGACCTCGTCTCGCGCCACGGCGCCGACGGCGTACGGGAATTGATGACCGCCGCCATGGACTACTCCGAACGCCTGACCCGCCACTGCCTGATGGAGCTGCCGGACGGGGAAGCAACCTTCACCGACTGGATCGATGACGACCAGATCGATGTCGGTGTGCCGATCCCACTCGTCTGCACCATCCGCAAGCGCGGCGACACAATGGAGGTCGACTGGACCGGCTCCGCCCCACAGGTGAAGGGCGCCATCAACAATACATGGAGCTATACGGCCGCCATGAGCTTCACGGCCGTCAAGTCCGTGCTGTCGATCAACATGCCCAACAACGACGGCGTGTTCCGCCCGATCAAGGTCATTGCGCCCGAGGGCACGATCACCAACGGCAAGCTGCCGGCCGCCTGCGCCGCCCGCGGCCTGACCGGGTTCCGTGGCGCCGACTGTGCCTTCGGCGCGCTGGCGAAGCTCTATCCCGACCGGGTCTTCGCGGCCTCGGACGGCGGCAACACCGGCTTGACCATCGGCGGCTACGACAAGGAACTGCAGCCGTTCATCTATGTCGACTTCATCTCCGGCGCCTGGGGCGGTCGGCCCTGGGCCGACGGGCTCGACGGCAACACCTGCATGTTCGCCAACATGGCCAGTTTCTCGGTGGAAGTGATCGAGGCCGAGAACCCGCTGGAAGTCCTCGACTACGAGTTCGTCCCCGACACCGGCGGCGCCGGCAAGTTCCGCGGTGGCATGAGCCAGCGCAAGACCTGGCGCATGCTGGCCGATGAAGGGATCCTCCAGGTCCGCGCCGACCGCCAGACACATCGTCCCTACGGCTTGCAAGGCGGCGGCCCGGGTGAGTTCGGCCTGAACATGCTCGACCCCGGCGCGCCCACGCAGGCGAAGTTGCACGCGAAACTGACCATGACGCTGCGCAAGGGCCAGGTCTTCCGCCACGAACTGCCCGGCGCCGGCGGCTGGGGCAACGCGCTGGACCGCGACCTTGACCTCGTCGCCCGCGACCTGCGCGACGGCCTGGTCACGATCGAGGGCGCGGCCCGCGACTACGGCGTCGTCGCCACCGGCGATCCACCCGTGATCGACAAAGCGGCGACCGAGGCCCTGCGCGCCCAACTCCGCGCCACCCGTGCCCCCCTGCCCGATGTCGCCTGGGAACCCGCCTATCTGGGAGCCACGTCATGACGCTCCGTATCGGCATCGACATCGGCGGCACCTTCACTGACATCGTGGCCATCGCCGGCGACGGCACGGTCACCACCCACAAGACCCTGTCCACGCCGCATGACTATGGCGAAGGCATCATCACCGGCCTGACCGCCCTCCTGGCCCGCGTCCCCGGCCCCGTCTCGGCCGTGCTGCACGCCACCACGGTCGGATCGAACACGGTGCTTGAGGGCAAGGGCGCCCGAACGGCCCTGATCACCACACGCGGCTTCCGCGACATCCTTGAAATCCGCGACCTGCGGATGCCGGTGCTGTACGACATCACCTGGACCAAGCCGCTCGCGCTGGTGGAACGCCGCCTGCGCCTGGAAGTCACCGAAAAACTCCGTCCCGATGGCGGGATCATCCAGCCGCTCGACCCGGCCAGCCTGGATGCCGTGATCGCCACGCTGAAGGCGGAACGGATCGAATCCGTCGCGATCTGCCTGCTGCATTCCTATGCCAACCCGGCGCATGAACAGGCCGTTGCCGCCGCCGTCCGCGCCGCCATCCCGGACATCGCGATCTCCGTCAGCAGCGAAATCCTGCCCGAGATCAAGGAATACCCGCGCACCTCCACCACCGTCATCAACGCCTATGTCCAACCGGTCGTGCGCGCCTATGTCACCGCGCTGGATGCCCGCCTGCGCGCCCTCAGCATCGATACGCCGCTGCAACTGATGCAGTCGAACGGAGGCCTCGCCTCGGCCGCCTTCGTCGCTGAACAGCCCGCCCGCATCATCGAAAGCGGGCCCGCCGCCGGCGTCGTGGGCGGCGCCGCGCTCGGCCGGCATCTGTCCGAACCGCGCCTGATCACCTTCGACATGGGGGGCACCACCGCCAAGGCCGGTCTGGTCGAGAACGGTGAAGTCCTCCGCACCGAGGCGATGGAGGTCGGCGGCGGCGTCATGGCCGGATCGCGCCTGCTGGTCGGCGCGGGCTACATGCTCAAGCTGCCCGCCATCGACCTGGCCGAGGTTGGCGCCGGCGGCGGCTCGATCTGCCGGCTGGATGCCGGCGGCGCGCCCAAGGTCGGTCCGGACAGCGCCGGCGCCTCCCCCGGCCCCGTCTGCTACGGCCGAGGCGGCACCCAACCCACCATCACCGACTGCAACCTCGCGCTCGGCTACCTCGATCCCGCCGGGTTGGTCGGCGGCGCGCTGAAACTGGATATCGAGGCCGCGCGCGCCGCGATCGCCCGAGACCTCGCCGGCCCCATGGGCGTGTCGATCGAGCAGGCTGCGCACGGCATGCTGCGGCTCGCCGCGGCAACGATGATGCGGGCCATCCGGGCCGTGTCGGTGGAACGCGGGCGTGACCCGCGCGATTTCTCCCTGCTGGCCTTTGGCGGCAACGGCGCGCTGTTCGCCGCCGGCATCGCCGCCGAACTGGGCATCAGGCGGGTGATCGTGCCGCCCTTGCCCGGCGTGTTCAGCGCCTTCGGCCTGCTGGTCGCCGACACCGAACACCACGCGACGCAAAGCCTGCGGATGCGGCTCGACCGGGCCGACGCCGACCGGATCGGGTCCGTGCTGGCGGCGCTGCGGGCGGCGGGGCATGAACGACTGGTGCGCGACGGGTTCCCGCCCGACCGGCATCTGTCGCGGGCTTCGGCCCTCGCCCGCTATCTCGGCCAGTCGAGCGAGATCGCCGTCCCCCTGCCCGATGGCCCGGTCACCCCGGCCGTGATCGCCGAAGCCTTCGGCCAGGAGCATGAACGGACCTACGGATTCCGCGCCCCGGCCGAGGAACCAGTCGAATTGATGGGCCTGTCGGTGATGGCGCGCGGCCTGCCCGAGAAACCCAGGCTGCCCGGCCGTATCCCGCCCGCTTCGGCGCCGGTCCCCGCCGAACGACAGGCTTGGTTCCCTGCCAGCGGCTGGGTCGCGACGCCGGTCGTCGATCGCGCGGGCCTGGGTGCGTCGCCCCGTCCCGGGCCGTTGCTGGTACAGGAATACGACGCGACCTGCCTGGTGCCGGCCGGCATGACCGCGGCGGTGGATGATTTTGGGGCGATCCGGTTGGCCGCGGGATGACCATGGCCGGCCGATCGAAGCCTCGGGTCAGTCCTCCAGCGACAGCACGCGCGCCACGAGTTCAGCCTGCCGCCGGCAACCGGTTTTACGACGGATGCTGGCCAAATGGCTGCGGAGCGTCTCGATCCCCACGCCGCGTGCCCGGGCGTGGTCGGCCAAGGTCACCCCGGCCGCCAGCGCCAAGGCGAGATCGGCCTCGGCCGGCGTAAGGCCCAGCCGAACCCGTATTGCCGAAATGTCGGGCAGCGCGGGGCGGCGCTGGTCGGCCACCAGGACCAATGCACCGATGAATCCGGCGAACAGGCCCGTCGCCTCGGCGCTCAAGGTCAGGACCTGCACGATCCAAGCCCCGCCGGAGAGACGGGGAACGACAATGGCGCCCGCCTCCGGCAGGCTTCGGCGGCCCATGGCAACGGCGAGCGCGGCCTGGATCGCGCGGGTAAGCCGCGACTGCGCGGCGGGGTCGTCGCAGGCGGGACCTTGGGTGGTCAGGCGCAGCCCATCCGCCTGCTCGACCTGCTCGATCAGGGTTGCGTTGGCGTGGACCATCTGGCCGCCGGGGGCGATCACCGCGACGCCCTGGCGCAAGGCGTCAAGCCCGGCGCCAGCGACCGCGGCCTGCAACCCGGCGCGGGCCAATTGCGCCTCGGCCAGCATGGCGCGGGCGATATGCGGATAGATCGCCTGGAGCAGCCGTTCCTGCGGCGCTTCAAACGCCCCGGCCCGTGTTGACCTCTGCACGGCGAGCATCCCGGTCACCTGCCCCGGCATCGAGACGCCCGCCGCCATGACGTGGCACACCGGAACCGACTGGCGGCCGGCGAAGTCGTTCCAGAAGGCCGATTTCACCAATGCATCCCGCGGGACCCGGGATTCGTAGTTGTAGGCCCCCGGCGCCAAGGCCTGGGACGCCAGCAGCCAGGGATCCTCCCTGACCCAATGCCCGACATAGTCGCCCACCGCCGACGGATCGAGGCCGGACTGGTCGAACCGCTCGACCCCGCTGGGGCGATCATGCGCAAAGGGAATCCGCGAGACCCAGGCAGAGTCCGCCCCGACACCGCGACGGATCGCGTCGATCACACCGTCAAGCGACTGCCCATCCAGGACGGCCGCGTAGAGCGACAACGCGAGATTGTCAGGGAGCAACGTGTCGTCAGCCATCAACCAGCGATCCGGGTGGATTACGCCACGGAACACATCACCCATTTCAAGGATAGGCAAGGCGGATTACCCGCTTTCCCACAGTCACGCCGCATTATTACATCGGTACGCGGATAGTATCCTCCGAGGGGGTACAGTAATGCCGCCGCACGCATTGGTCAGCACGCCACCAGGCTGACATGGCCGGCGGCGGCATAGGGCACCAGTTCACCATCCCGCGTGATGACCGTGTAACCAAACATCCTGGCCGTCGCCGCGATGATCCGGTCCGCCGGGTCACGCGGCGCCTGGCCAGGCAGTGACGCCGAGGCGATCAGCACCGACGGCGGCATGGCCGCAAGCCGTACGCCTGGCAGTCCCAGGAGGGTCTCGAACCAGACCTCGGGCGAGCGGTTGAGCTGAATGCGATTGCGATGCACGAGCGTCGCCAGTTCCCAGGCCGAAATGGGGGAGACAAATACGCCGGCATGGCTCCGCTGTGCGGCCCTTATGGCGACGAGCGAGTCAGGTGACATCGGCGCCGCGTCCATCAGCCAGATCGCGGCGCAGGTATCCAGCAGGACAGGTTGGCTCATGACGGGACCCTGTGGCGCGTAGGGTCCGATCATGCCTGGGATATCCTTAACGGATACCTAACGATCGGCATCCCAGAACTCGCCGGTGCCCTCGGTTAGGTCGGTGGCGGGAGCCACCTTCACGCTGCCAAGCATCGCGCCCCACAGATCGGGCGGGTCCTCGTCGATCGGCACGATTGCCGCGATCGGCCGATTGCGGCGGGTCAGCAGGACGGGGCCAATCTTGCCGCGCGCGACGTCGTCGATCACCGACAGGCAGCGGCTCTTGAACTCGGTGACGGCGATCGAGGCGGGGTGTTCGGTGTCGGTCTGCATGGCGATGCTCCTGATGGACCATATCATATGGACCACTTCGTGAGCAACGTCCGTTCCCTGGCCAATCGCCCTCGCTTCGGCTATCCGAGGTGGCAAAGGAGCATGCCCCATGACCTATCTCGTTGCCGACGACCTGCCCACCGCCCCGGCCGGGGAGCGCTTCCGCGCCGCCCTCGCCCGCCCCGGCATCCTGCGGATGCCCGGCGCCCATAACGGCCAGGCAGCGTTGCAGGCCAAGGCGGCCGGGTTCGACGCGCTGTATCTCTCGGGCGCGGCCATGACGGCCTCCATGGGCATCCCCGACCTGGGCATGATCACCGTCGATGAGGTCTGCTTCTTCATCCGCCAGATCACCCGCGCCACCGGCCTGCCGCTGCTGGCCGACGGCGATACCGGCTATGGCGAGGCGCTGAACGTCATGCACATGGTCCGCAGCTTCGAGGATGCCGGCGCCGGCGCCGTGCATATCGAGGACCAGTTGCTGCCGAAGAAATGCGGCCACCTGAACGATAAGAAGCTGGCCGACGCCTATGACATGGCGGCCAAGATCTCCGCCGCCCGCAAGGCCCGCCGCCATCTGTATATAGTCGCCCGCACCGACGCCGCGGCCAGCGAGGGCATCGACGGCTCGGTTGCCCGCGCGAAGCTGTTCCTGGAAGCGGGCGCCGACGCGATCTTCCCCGAGGCGCTGACCAACGCCGAAATGTTCAAGGAAGTCGCCCGCCGCCTGCCCGGCGTGCCACTGCTCGCCAACATGACCGAGTTCGGCCGCACGCCTTTCTTCACCGCCTCGGAATTCGAGGCGATGGGCTACAAGATGGTGATCTGGCCCGTGTCCAGCCTGCGCATCGCCAACAAGGCCCAGGCCGAACTCTACGCCGCGATCAAGCGCGACGGCGGCACCCAGAACATGGTCGACCGGATGCAGACCCGCGCCGAACTCTACGCCACGATCGGCTACCATGATTATGAGGCGCTGGATGCCTCCATCGTGACGACGATCATCCCGACGGCGATGCCGCAGAAGGGGTAACGACCGTGAACGCTCCCGCGCCGTCGCGCGCCGTTCGGCGAGGGGGCCGGCGCGCGCTCCTCGCCGCCCTGCTGCTTCTGCCGCTGGCGGCGCGGGCGCAAACCACCACGCCGCAGCCAGACCTGCCGAAGGAACCCCTGACCATCATCACCCGTGATGGGAAGGAGCACGCCTTCATGGTCGAGATGGCGATCTCCCCCCAGCAGCAGGAAATCGGGCTGATGTTCCGCCCCTCCGTCCCCGCCGACGGGGGCATGTTGTTCGACTGGGGCAGCGCGCGGACGTCGATCATGTGGATGAAGAACACCATCACCTCCCTCGACATGGTGTTCATCAACCAGGACGGCACGATCCGCAGCATCGCCGAACGCACCGTGCCCGGCAGCCTCGCCGCCATCGACAGCCGCGGCCCGGTCCGGGGTACCCTGGAACTCGCCGCCGGCACCGCCCAGCGGCTGGATATCCGGGTCGGCGACAAGGTCCGGCAGAGGATTTTCGGCGCCACACCCTGAGGGCAGGCGGCAGCCCCCGGCAGGGACGCCGCCCAGGGGAATCGGGTGAAGCCTTTTTCACCGAGCGATGATGCCCGCGAGAAAGTCATCATCCCATGCGGCGACTTTCCGCCGCAGGCGCAATGAGTCCTTGCCGCCGGCGGTTCGGAGCAAGTTGTGAGCCATATGCTTGATCGT
>CAMCDA010000228.1 GCA_945873195.1 Asaia bogorensis | reverse complement strand
CAGGAAGCCGTAGCCGGGATGGATGGCGTCGCTGCCGGTTTCGAGCGCCAGCGCGATCAGGCCGGCGGCGTCGAGGTAGGCGGCAACCCCCCTGCCCTTCAGGACGCGGGCTTCGTCGGTCCGGCGGGTGTGCAACGATGCCGCGTCGTCCTCGGCATGGACCGCGACGGTGGCGATGCCCATCGCCGCCGCGGTCCGCGCGATACGGATGGCGATCTCACCGCGATTGGCGATCAGGAGCTTCTTTATCGGCATCGGTCGGCGTTCCCTCATTGCGTCTTTTCTCACGCGCATTCTGAGCGCCCTTGGCCCGGGAGGCTACAGGGAGGCTGGACGCCCCTACCCGATTGACCCCGCCACCCACCCGCTTCACCTTCGCACCCGGCTCAGGAATTCCAAGAGGAACCAAAACATGTCCGCGACGGCTCAGGTCACCAATCTACGCGATGCAAAGCACGGCTGCTCCCCCGAGGAATGGGAGGCGCGGTTGGAACTCGCGGCCGCCTATCGCCTCGCCGCCAAATTCGGCTGGCATGACATGCTGGGAAATCATTTCTCCCTGCGCGTGCCAGGCACCAAGGATCAATACCTCCTCAACCCACTCGGCTTGTTTTTCGAGGAAATCACCGCGTCGTCCCTGGTGAAGATGGACACCGCGGGCAACGTCCTCAGCGATGCGCCCTATGGCATCAACAAGGCCGGCGAGGTCATCCACGGCGGCATCTTCGCGGCGCGCCCAGATGTGGAATCAGTGATGCATCTGCATTCGTCGGCCGGCGCTGGCGTGTCGGCGCAGAAGGAAGGGCTGCTGCCGATCTCGCAGAACGCGCTGATCCTGATGGATCGGATTCGGTATCATGAGTACGAAGGCCCGGCGAGCGACGCCGATGACGAACGCCGCCGTCTGGCGCGTGATCTGTCGGATGGCAGCATCCTGTTCCTGCGCAACCACGGCACCCTGACCGCCGGCCGCTCGATGGGGGAGGCGTTCGTGCTTCTCGGCCGGCTTGAACGGGCCTGCGAAATCCAGTTGGCGGCCCAGGCGGGTTCGGCGGTGCATTTCCCGACCGAGGATGCGATCGAACGCACGCGGGCGATTGGCGCGAAGATGTATGGCGACAACAGCCGCTCCCCCCGCGCCACGCTGGAATGGGCGGCGTTCCGCCGGAAGCTGGATCGCGAGGACCCGGGCTACGCGATGTAAGACAAACCGTCTGACATGCTGTTCCCCTCGGCTGGCGCGGCCGAGGGGATCGGCATCGGTGGCGCTAAGCCGGAATGACCAGCGCCGCCGCGCGGGCGCGGATATCCTCCGGCCAACGGGCGGGGCGGCGCGCGTCGAGGTCGAGATTGACGCCGAACTGGCCAAGACGCGCGATTTCGGCGCCGTTGCGCGGGTTCGTCATGCGGTGGATCATCCGCAAGGACGAATTGCCCAGATGCCCGATGCCGGTTTCCACCAGATACGGCTCATCCAGGATCAGCGCGCCGGAGATCTGCAAGGCCAGTTCAAACGTCGAAAAGCCGCGCCGGTGCTGCTCCATATAGCCGGCATGGAAGCCGATCGCGGTGCCGGCCTGGGCGGATGCGTTGGAAAACCGGTGCACGATCGCCGATAGGGCGAAACGACCGGCCGCGTTGAGGTCACCGGGCTTCACCCGCCCGCGCGCGGTCGGAATGAAACCCGCAAAACTTGACGGTTCGGCGCGCGGTTCGGCCACGGGGCCTTCCCAGGTCGCGAGGCGCGCGTTGATCGCGTCGCGCTGTTGTTGCGGCAGCGGGATGGCTGACAAATTCCAATGCGCATCGATCCAGGTGACGGTTTCACCGGAAACCGAATCTACGAAGCGATGGCCAAGGCGCAGCCCCGTGGCATCCAGGCCCAGCGGCGCGCTATCGACATGAAAGCTGGCGCCGGCGCGGAGTTCGCGGGCGAAGCGGAGGTCCATGCGCCGACGAAACCCGCCGTGCCGGAGCAGATCACCGAGACCCAATTCTTCGGCGAGGTTGCCATCCGCCTCCTCCAGCCGATCGAAGTAATAGGCGATCGTGAAATGCTCGGTCACGTCGCATTGCCAGGGTGGCACCGCGCCGCGATGGGTTTCGATCCAGTTCGTCATGCGCACGCTCCACCAGGAAATCCGCCGACCATGATGCGGTCCACGGCATTCATCGGCCGATATACCGTGGATTCAGGGCTATGCCAGGGTCAGAAGATATTCTCGGGCGGCAGGCCCAGCAGGATCTGGCCGACCGTTTCATAGTGGAGGATCCGGCCCTGGCCCTGCTGCGCGACCGTGTGGATGTCGCGCAGACGGCGTTCGAAGGGGTTTTCCTCGAACACCGCCATGGACCCGCAATCATGATACAGCGTGTTGACGATCTCCCGCGCGGACTGGATGGCCCAGGTGGAGGCAAGGCGCAGGCGGGCGCGTTGATCGGCGTCCATTTCGCCCCGTTCCTCGATCGTCTCCAGCGCCTCATCCGCCGCCGCGTGCAGGAAATAGCGGGCGGAGCGCCAGCGTGCTTCCGACTGCGCCACGTGTGACTGGACGACGTTGTTTTCCACCATCGGCTTGGCGGCGCCGCGCCGTGTTTTCTCCCGCGGCAGGGCGACGAAGGCGTCCATGGTTCCCTTGGCGATGCCCAGCGCCACGCCGCCGAAGCCGATCGAGTAGAGCTGGTTGCTGCTGAAACGATACAGCGGGCTGTCGGTGCGGCGGTCGCGCGGGTCGTCGCGGAAGATCGCGCGTTCATGCGGGATGAACAGGTCGTTCACCGCATATTCGTTGCTGGCCGTGCCGCGCAGGCCCAGCGTGTGCCAGATATCGTGAAATTCGGCGCTGGTCTTGGGATACAGGAACGTCTTCGTGTCCTTGGTGCCCGCGACCCGCAGATGGGCGCCGAGCCAGGTGGCGTTCTGACTGCCGCTCATGAAACGCCACTTGCCAGTGATGCGGTAGCCGCCCTCGACGGGCGTGGCTTCATAGGGCGACCCGGGCGGCCCCCAGGCGACGATCCCGTCCGGGCGGCCGAAGATGGTCTGGGCGACGGTGGGATCGAGGTAGGCGCTGGTGGTGGAACAACCGTTGCTTTGGCAAACGACCCAGCCGGTCGACCCGTCCGCGCTGGCGATGGCTTCCGTCACCTGGGCGAAGACCGAGGGTTTCAGTTCCATCCCGCCGACGGATTTCGTCTTGAGCATGGTGAAGAAGCCGCCATCGATCAGGGCCTTGACGACGGGCTTGGTCAGTTCGCGGTTCTCGTCGTTCTCGGAAGAAGCCGCGGCGATCAGGGGCAGGAGATCGCGGGCCTTCTGGACCTGCGGATGGACGGTGGGCATGGCGTTTCTCCGGTTCCGCACGGGCGCGGTCCGGTTGAATTACGGACCGCGTTTGTGGGCCGGTCAAGCGATGGCCTGTCGTCAGGCGGCTCAACTGGTATTATCGTGTTTTCGTAGTTCGCCACCGGACAGGAGATCGCGATGACCGCACATGATGACCATGACCACGACCATCACCACGGGCATCACCATGGGCATGACCATGGGGAAGCATCCGACCTGTCGGAGACGGAGCTTCGGGTCCGTGCCCTGCAAACGATCCTGGTGGAGAAAGGCTACGCCGATCCCGCCGCGCTGGATGCGATCGTCGAGACCTATGAGACGAAGATCGGCCCCCATATCGGCGCCCGCATCGTCGCCCGCGCCTGGACCGATCCGGCGTTCCGGGCGGCTCTGCTGACCGATGCCGGCAAGGCCGCGTCTCCGTTCGGCTACCAGGAGGTCGTGGGCGATAATCTTGTGGCGGTGGAGAACACGCCGGATCGGCACAACGTCGTCGTTTGCACCTTGTGCTCCTGCTACCCGTGGGACGTGTTGGGGCTGCCGCCTGTCTGGTACAAGTCCTTTGCCTATCGGTCTCGCGTCGTGAAGGAGCCGCGCGCGGTTCTCGGCGAATTCGGCCTGACCTTGCCCGAGACCACGGAACTCCGCGTGTGGGATTCGACCGCCGAGGTCCGCTACATGGTCCTGCCCGTCCGTCCCGCCGGCACCGAGGGCTGGAGCGAGGCACAACTGGCGGAACTGGTCACACGGGATTCC
Source organism: Asaia bogorensis (assembly GCA_945873195.1). GTDB lineage: Bacteria > Pseudomonadota > Alphaproteobacteria > Acetobacterales > Acetobacteraceae > Rhodopila > Rhodopila bogorensis_A. The sequence goes on along the minus strand of CAMCDA010000228.1, from coordinate 4,093 downwards.
ATGATCGGCACGGGCGTGCCGGCCTCTCCGGCGGAGCGTGGGGCATGAACGGCATTCACGACATGGGTGGGATGGACGGGTTCGGCCCAGTCAATCCCGATGAGAGCGGCCCTGTCTTCCACGCGAAGTGGGAAGGCGAGGTCATGGCCATCAGCCGCGTGATGGGCGCGATCGGGGCCTGGAACATCGACCAGGGCCGCTATGGGATCGAGGTGCTGCCGCCGAACCTTTACCTCACGTCCTATTACCGCCGCTGGCTGGAGCGGTTCGAGCGGGCGATCGTCAAGTACGGCTATGCCGATGCGGATGAGATCGCGGCTGGCCAGTCGCTGCGCCCCGGCAAGACGCCGCCGCGTCCGAAGCTGACCGCGGACGACCTTGATCGCGTGACGCGGCGCGGCAACTTCATGCGCGCGCCCGCCGCCCCGGCGCGCTTCGCGGTCGGGGACCGGGTGCTCGCGCGGAACATGCACCCCAAGTCGCATACGCGGCTGCCCCGCTATGTCCGCGGCCATATCGGCGTGGTGGAGCGGCTGCATGGCTGCCAGGTGTTCCCCGATACCGAGGCGATGGGCGAGGGTGAGAACCCCAAGTGGCTCTACACCGTTCGGTTCGAAGGGACGGATCTTTGGGGCGCGGACAGTGACCCGACGCTGAAGGTCTCGGTCGAGGCGTTCGAACCCTATCTGGACCCGGCCTGACATGACCCGCATTGATCCCGCCGCGTCCCGGCTTGCCGTGCAGGCCAATCCGGGGCTGCCGACCGACACCCAGGGCCCGGTGTTTCATGAGCCCTGGCAGGCGCAAGCCTTCGCCATGACGCTGGCCTTGCACGAAAAGGGCCTGTTTGCCTGGGGCGAGTGGGCGGCGATGCTGGGGGAGACGATCAAAACCGCACAGGCGGCAGGCGATCCGGATACCGGGGACACCTACTACAACCATTGGCTGGCGACGCTGGAGCGGATGGTGGCCGAGAAATCGGTGACCACGCGGTCCGATCTTGACTCCCATCGCGATGCCTGGGAACGCGCCGCGGCCCGCACGCCGCACGGCCAGCCGATCGAGCTTCGGACGGCGGATTTCGTGGGGTAGGCTTGGTACCGGATGGCCCAGGGGCCATCCGGTGTCCGACGGTTATTGCGCGGCCATGTTCGGGGTGAACTCCAAGGGCAGCCCCTTGTGGCCGGTCAGGCGTTCGCCTTCGTCATACATCTCGAAGGCACGCTTTTTCAGCGCCGGCAGGATGGTGGCGATCTTTTCCAGGTCCAGGTCGGCGGCGATGCCCGGATAGCCGGCCCGCTCGATCATCGGGCCGAGGCGGCGGTTCTCGATCTGCTCGAAGGTCCAGACCAACGGATCGTCGATCACGGTCAGGTCCCAGTTGATGCGGTGGTTCTTGTTGCGCGGGCCGTAATGGTAGTGCGCGCCGTTCCAGAAACAATCGAAGGCCAGAAGTTCCGTTTCCTCGACATAGGCCTTGCCCTTGGAGCCGCCGACGTCACCGAGGACATGCAGCGCGAGGCCGCCGTCGCCGTTGCGCTGCCGCCGCATTTCCAGGCCGAAGCGGATGTTCCCGGCTTCGAACATGTCGGTGCCGCGGTTGTGCTTGACGGTGTTCCGCTTGGTGATGAACGTGTCCCGCGCGCAGGCTTCCACCTCGGGCAGGATATTGCGCACCGCGCCGAGGTCGGCCGCGGAGGCGACGGCCGCGTATCCGGCCCGCTCCAGCATTTTCGGGAGCTTGCTTTCCAGGGTCCGGATGGTCCAGCCGATGGGATTGCCGTCGGTGATCGGGTCCATGCGGCAATGCACGCCCATGCCGCCACCGACGCGGCCCGGGGTCATCAGTTCCGGATTTTCAGGGCCGTAGACGTAGCTTCTCTCAAGATCGAAGCAGTTGAACCGCAGCAGGGTGGTGGAGGCGCCGCCAACATCGGCCATCACCTCAATGGAGACGCCCTGGTCGGTATGGTCCTCGACATTGCCGTCCCAGAGCTGGTGCCTGACGACAAAGGTCAGGGGATCGGCCGTGAAGCTGGTTCCTTGTGATTGCGGCATCTGGACACTCCCGATTGGTGGTTTGGCAAAAGTGTAGGAAGGGCCGGCGGTCGCCGCAAGGGACTCCCGGCGAGCGGCCCGGTTATTTCATTCCGACCATCGGACGTTCTGGCGGCACCAGGCGACGAACCGGTCCAGGCTTTCAGGCGTTGGCATGACCACGATCTCGGCGCCGTCACAGTCGGCGACCAGGCCGGCCGGATCGATCCGCGCAACGATCTCGCGCAGATCGCCGTCATAGCTGGCGGCCCATCCCGGCAGGACCGAGACGCGGCCCATGCCATGCCTGGCCGCGTGGGCGAGCGCCGCCTGCACGCCCACCGTGCAGGCGGCATATCCCCGCGACGCGGTCCAATAGTTGATTTCCCGCTCCAGGTAGAGAAGGTCCCCGGTCCGCCAGGGATCAGCACCGTCACGCATCTCGTCCCCCTGCCAACTGATCGCTCTAACCGCCGTGGTCGAGGTTCCCCTTGGCCAGGCGACCCAGCGCGGTATGGATTTTCCGATCGATCTCAATGCCCTCCTGCATCAGGCGGGCGCGGGTCCGGTAGGCGCGCTCACCGGGGATGCGGATTTCGCCGACGCCCATCTGGCGGGGCGTTTCCTTGATGACCTCGATGCGGCGGCTGACTTCGCGCCGGTAGTCCTCGGGCGGCAGGAACAGGTCGGGTTTGAAAGCGATGAACACATAGCCACTGACCGACTCCTCCGGCCGCATGCCGACGGTCAAGGCCCCCAGCGCGTCCATGGCCAAGGCGAGGCCGAAGCCCTTGTAGCCGCCATCCGGGCCGCCGAAGGGTAGCAGCGTGCCCTGGCGGGCCACGCGGGCGTCGGTGGTCGGATGGCCGTTGGGGCCGAGCGCGACGCCCTCGGGGATGGGGATGCCGAGACGGGCGCGGAATTGCAGGTCGGTCGCCATGAACGCCGATGTGCCCATGTCGATGATGAGCGGATCGGTCTCGGTCGGGAATCCGAAGGCGATCGGGTTTGTACCGAGCGCCGGGCGCGCGCCGCCGAAGGGCGCGACGGATGGTGGCGAGGACACGGTGTGGATCACGACCAGGCCGGCGCGGGCGATCATCTCACAGTAATAGGCGCTGCGACCGGTCATCCAGGTGTTGGCGAGGCAGACGATGGCCAGACCGCTGGTTTCCGCGCGGGCGATCGTTGCCTCGGCGGCGCGATAGGCGGCGATCATGCCATTCTTGTTGCCGCCATCGATCATCGCGGTCGCGCCGGTTTCCCGCAGCACCGACACCGGCCGGCTGGGCCGTTGGAAATCGGCGGCGTCGATAACGTTCAGGAGCTTGGGGAGACCGGAATACTCATAGCCACAGAGGGCGGCGTCGAGGACATGGTCGGTCAGGATATAGGCGTCGTCTTCGTCATAGCCTGCGCCACGCATCGCGGCTTCGCCCACGGCGCGGGCCTCGGCGACGCTCAGGCGGATGCGGTCTTCAGCGGTTTTTTCGGTCATTGGTCGTTCCCCAGGACATGTGTGGGATTGTTACCAATCCGGGTCGCGCGGTTCTTTCTCGCCGCGGGATGTCTATGAGGGAACTTGTCGGAAGGAAAGCGGCTTGGAGCAAGAACTCTCCGTTTATCGTGACCTGGGCGAAGCGTACCTCGATCAACAACACCAGGACCGGACCACTAACAGCTTGAAACGCAGCCAGGAACGGCTGGGATTTCTGGTGAACATGCCCTTCGGGCCGACTCCAAGCCACAGACCAACGCGGCGTGAACAACACCATGAGCCCACCGACCCAACCACCCTCGCGCAACCCGAAAGCGGGGGAATGGTATTTTCGTAGCAGCAGCGAACATAGGTCCGTGCCGCTGCATGCCCCCCGCCCAGAATCCCCCTGGAACCACCCGCGCCGGAGCCTGAATTCCGCGCCTAAAGAAGCTTAATTCCCCGTTTACCTTGCAGAATCAGAGAGATATTCTGCATTCGTAAATCCGAAACCATCACCAACGGGGTGCGCGATGCTGGCGCAAGGTCTTCTCGGTTTCCAGTATGAATCCGACCGCT